>NZ_JBEXDG010000042.1:0-96057 GCF_040605635.1 Dactylosporangium sp. NPDC005555 | reverse complement strand
GAACGGGCAGCGCGCCGGCCGCGTACTGCCGCCGCGCGGTGATGTACGCGATGCCCTGCGACGCCGCCCATTCCTTCAAGTTCACGTGAGCACCATAACACTCCAGAGAGCACCAAAGATGCTCGACAAACCATCAGCCAACAGCCCCTTCGCGGCGAGGTGCCGGCACGCGGCCGCGGTGTACATACCGCCGACCCAGCTGCCGAGCGCGAAGCACACCACGACCAGGGTGCTGCGCCCGTCGCCGCCGAAGCTGTGCACCAGGGCGTCCTCGAACCGCCGGGCGACGGCCAGCTCGTCGACGACGCTGCGCGGCCACACCGTCGGCACCCCTGACGAACCCGACGACACGGCCACGGTGTCGTTGGCGTCGAGCCGCCCGCCGCGGCACCGCTCGGGCAGCGGATACCGGCGCAGGTAGGACTCCTTCGTCGCCAGCGGCAGGTCCGCGAACGCCGCGGTCGCCGGGTCGACACCGTGCTCCGCGAGGAACGCCGCATAGGCGGGCACGGTCGCGGCGACCTCCCGGAACAGCTCCACGGCACGGGCGGCCGGATCGCCGTCCAGTGGCGCGGCGGGTGCCGCGTAGAACTCGCCGAGCCGCTCCAGGGTCCGCGCCGCGCGTGCATGCATTCCCGGAACGTACTGCACGCTCACACAGCGAACGTCCCCGACCGGGCGCCGCCGGGGCGCGTCGAGCCGTGGCGTGAGCGGGGCGAAGGCCGACCGAAATGGAGCGGAAGTGTACATAAACCTCACGGATCTGTCGCATCGCGCATAGATTCGTGGCAGATCGGACGACTCTGTGTCGCTGTGCGTCCACGGGGGTTGACGTGTTCGGTGTGTTCGGATCCCGCCGGCAGGCACGCGGCAGCACGATGCTGGTAGCGGTCCTGGTGACGCTGGCCGGCCTGGTGGGAGCGCCGGGGGACCGCCTTCGCGGCCGGGCCGGCTCCGGCGGCCGGCGCCGCGAACAGCGAGCCGCGGGCGCGCATCCTCGGGGGCGGCACTCCGACGGTCACCTCGGTCTCCGGCCGGAAGTTCGCGTCGAGCAACCCGTCGCCGCAGTTCGTCATCAGCGGCACGAACCTCGCCTCGGTCACCCAGGTGCGTTCCAACGGCGCCGCGATCCCGGGCAACACCTGGGAACTGCAGTTCGGCGAGATCTATGTGACCCCGCCCAGCGCGAAGCCGGGCGGCACCGACGAGGTCTACACGGTCTACGACGGCTCCACCGAGACGGTGGGCGGCCCGTCGACGACGGTGCACTGGCTGTCCGCGCCGGTCGTCTCCTCGGTCAGTCCCGCCACCGGCTCCAAGGGGGGCGGCACGAGTGTCGTGCTCACCGGCACCGGCTTCAATCTCGTGGACGGCGTGTCCTTCGGCAGTCAGGCGGCGGCGAGCTTCACCGTCGACAGCGGCACGCAGATCACCGCCACGACGGCGGTCGACGTCGCCTCCGAGGTCGACGTGACCGTGTCGATCAGCGACGTCAACATGGGCGCCGGGCCGGATCCGATGGTGTCGGCCACCTCGGCGAACACGAAGTTCACCTTCACCGAGGGGCCGAACATCGCCGGCCTGCTGCCCACCAGCGGTTCGGTCGACGGCGGCGAGCCGGTGGTCATCTCCGGCGGCGGGTTCACCGGCGTGACCGGCGCCGCCGGGGTGACGTTCGGCGGCACGAATGCGACGTCGTACACGGTCGACAGCGACACCCAGATCACGGCGGTCACCCCCGCGCAGTCGGCCGGCATGGTGTCCGTGGTGGTACCGAGCGACGTGTCGCAGCCGGCGACGCCGACGGCGCCGCAGCCGCCGGCCACGCCGCCGCGGACCGACCTGCAGCTGACGACCGACCAGGGCGACATCAGCAACGCGGCGCCCGGTCAGCAGATCACGTTCATCGGCACCGGGTTCGCGCCGCACTCCACCGCGATCATCACGATCTACTCCGACCCGATCGAGCCGGGCACCGCGGTGACCGACGGCAACGGCGACTTCTCCAAGCTGGTCACCATCCCGGCGGGCCTGGCGGTCGGTGACCACACCGCGGTCGCCCAGGGCGTCGCCCCGGACGGCCTGCCCCGCGCGATGGCGCTCGCCATCACCGTGGCGCCGACCAGCAGCAACACCAGCGGTGGCAACGGCGGCAGCGGTGGGCTGCCGGTCACCGGCCCGGCGGCCGCGATGATGCTGGCGATCGGGCTCGGCCTGACCACGGGCGGCACGGTCCTCGTCGGGTTCGGCAACCGGCGCCGGCGCCGCGCCTGACAGCTGCCGAGCACGCAGGTCCGTGCGCGGCCTGCTGCGTGCGGCGGTCCGGGTCCGGCCGAGGCGCTGTGGCCACGTCCGGGGTGAATTCCGGGCCGGGCCGGCGCCCGGTTCGCCTGTTCCGCGCGTGCGGTGGGCGACGCAGGAGCCGCAACGAGCGCCTGGTCAGTGGCCCAGCAGGACCTTGAGCAGCGCGATGGCCAGCGCGACCGTGGCGAGGGCGATGCCGGCGAGCAGCGTCCGGAAGGACGGCCGGGTCGACCGCAGCCGCTCCACCAGGAAACCGACCATCGCCATCCGCACGAGCAGGTAGATCGCGGAGAGCAGCACGGCCGTCCCGCCGGAGAGCCAGCCGGCCCAGGCCATGCCGAGCAGGACGCACGGCAGCAGCGCGGACGAGACGATCGGCAGCGAGTCGCGCTGCTCGTGCCGGATCGCGGCGCGGGTCATCGGCTCGTCGGCCTGGGCGCTGTGGCCGACGATCTCGGCGAACACGTGTGCCACGTAGGTCGAAACGGCGACGCCGAACACCAGTTTCAGTCCGTGTCCGTGCGCGGCCTGCTCGTCGCTGACGGGGATGAGCGTGGCGAAGAGGATGATGTTGCCGTAGAGATACGCGGAGACGCGTGCGGCGGCCCGGTGCCCGGAGAGGTCGCGGCTCGCCCGGTAACCGACGATGCGGCCGCGCAGACTCGGCTCCGATGATTCGGTCATCGCCATGATGGTAGTGGCTGCCGCCGTGCGCGGCCGTCGTGGAAGCGCCGCGGCGGCACCTGCGGAATCGCGCTGTGTGACCGGCGTCACAGGCGGACATAACGCCCCGGCGCGGCGCTGGTGACCTGCGGAGGGGTGGCGTGCGGGGCGTCGGTGCCCGTGCTGATCACCGCCGACCGCTGCCGGAGTGGCCCACCGTCCGTAGCATGGATGTTGATCGATTAAGTCGTTGCACTCGGCAAGCCCTCGATAGTGCGAGCGCAGACCGCCCCATGCGGTTCCTGTGGTGGGCACGCTGCCGGTGGAGCCGGACGCGATCACCTGGAGCCGGGCGGGATCACCACGCTCACAGTCAGACGCCGTGTGCGGCCGCGTCCGCACGCGGGGCCCGCCATGTCCCGCAGCCGCCCGGACGGCCTGCCCGGCCGGGCCGCTACCGGCCGCCCGATCAGGGCAGATGCAGGAGGCATCAGTGCACCAGACCGACCATGCCCGGCGAGCGACCCGTGCTCGCCGGCCGGCGACCCGCACCATCGTGCGGGTGCCGGTCACCACCGGCGAACCGGCCGACTGGTCCGACGCCGAACTGATCAGCTTCGACGGTCTCTGCGACGAGCTCGAACACATCGCATTACGGTTCCGCGTCCCGGCGGGCGACGCCGCGGAAGCGCCGCTGCTGGTCCGGATCCACTCCGAGTGCCTCACCGGCGACGTCTTCGGGTCCGCGCGCTGCGACTGCGGCCCGCAGCTGGCCGAGGCCGTCGAGCGCATCTCCGGCGAAGGCGGCGTCATCCTGTACCTGCGGCAGGAAGGCCGCGGCATCGGGCTGTACAACAAGATCGACGCATATCAGCTCCAGGACTGCGGCCTGGACACCTTCGCCGCCAACCGGGAGCTGAACTTCGCCGAGGACGAGCGCAGCTACCACGTCGCCGCCGAGATGCTCGCAGCGCTCGGGATCCGACGCGTCCGCCTGCTGAGCAACAACCCGGACAAGGCCGAACAGCTGCGCAGCAACGGCATCGAGGTCGACTCCATCGTCCCGACCGGCGTGTTCCTCAACCAGTCCAACCAGGACTACCTGCGGGCAAAGCTCGATCAGGGCGGACACACGATCCAACTGCAGAAGGAGCAACCGTGATCGCACACCGGGGACCCATCAGCGGAATCGCCGCCTTCGGGGACACCTACGTCCTCACCGCCGGCTACGACAACCAGATCATCCTGTGGGACATGCCGTCGAAGACGCCGATCGCGCGGGCCTGGCACGACCACCTCGCGAACCAGGTGGCGTTCTCCCCGGACGGGCGGCTGGCGGTCACCTCGTCGTCCGACTATGGCGCCCGGCTGTGGGCGCTGCCGGACCTGCGGCTGATCGCGGTGCTCGCCGATCACACCGACGACGTGGAGATGTCGGCGTTCCACCCGACCCGCGAGCTGATCGCCACCGCCTCCCGCGACCACGACGTCCGCGTGTACGACTTCCACGGCGGCCTGGTCGCCAGGTTCCAGGGCCACACCGCCGACGTCATCTCCGTCGAGTGGTCGGCCGACGCCGACGAACTCGTGTCCTCCAGCGACGACGGCACGATCAAGCGCTGGTCGCTGCGCTCGCAGCGGCTCGTCACCAACCTCGACATGGACGGCGTCGAGACCGACACGATCGCCATCTCCTCCGCCGGTACGATCTACGCCGGCAACGACGAGGGCCAGATCATCGTGGTCACCGACGGCGGACGCACGACGCTCGACGCGCACGACGCCGGCGTGAAGCGGGTCGTGCTCGACGACGGCCGCGCGCTGCTGGTCACGCTGAGCTACGACCGCACCATGAAGCTGTGGAACGTGGCGGACCGCGAGCCGGTGCTGGTGGCGACGGCCGACCTGCCGGCCGACGTGTGGCCCCGCTCGTGCGCGTTCGCGGGTGACGCGCACCTGGTGTTCGCCACCTTCGGCGCGACGTACCGTACGTACGACCACCGCACCGGCGAGTGGCTGGCCGAGGCGGTGCCGCCGACCGGCGGGGTCAACGCAGTCCTGGCCGGTGCCGCGTCCGGCGTCGTCACGGTCGGCGACGCGGGCATCGTGCGCCGCGACGGCAGCGCGATCGCCGAGACCGGCAGCCTGTGCAACTTCCTGGTCGCCGTCGGCGACCGCGTCTACACCGGCGGCCAGCTCGGCAAGCTGTTCGACGCCGGGACCGGCGCCCAGGTGCACCAGCACCGCTCACCGCTCAACTGCGGCGTGCAGTTCGTCCACGACGGCCGCCGGCACGTCCTGATCGGCACCTACACCGGCGAGGGCCTGCTCTTCGAGCAGACCGGCGACGGCCTGCGGCACGTGAGCGACCTGCGCCTGCACGCCAACGCGGTGAAGGGCGTCGCCGAGTCCGGCGGTTACCTCTTCTCGGTCTGCGCCGACACCAGCGCCACCTGGTTCCGCGCCGACGACCTGCAGCCGGTGGCCACGATCGAGGACGCGCACCACAAGATCGCCAACGGCTGCGCCGGGCTCGGCGACGGCTACTTCGCCAGCGTGAGCCGCGACCTGCTGCTGCGGATCTGGGACCCGCAGCAGCGGCCGACCGTCATCGAGACGCCGCACGACCATTCGATCAAGTGCGTCAGCGCGTCGGCCGACGGCCGCTACGTCGGCACCGGCGGCTACCACGGCCGGGTCTGCGTCTACGACCGCGACAGCGGCTCGTGGGTGGTCGACGACCGGCCGACGACCGCCGGCATCTCGTCGATGTCCTACGCCCCGGCACTCGGCCGATTCCTGGCCGGCTCCTACGACGGCAACGTCTACCAGGTCGGGATCTGAGCCCATGACCTCGGACGTCGCGCTCACGGACGCCGACATCAACGCGCTCACCGACCGCGCCGCCATGGGCCTTCCGGAGAGCTACGAGGTGCCCGCCGCCGAGCGGCTGCCGATCGCGGACGTGCTCGGCGACGGCCCGGAGGCACTGCTCGGTGCCCTCGACGCCGCCGCCGGCCCGGTCCAGACGCGGCTCGCGGCGGGCACGATGCTGGCGCTGCTGGGCGATCCGCGGGTGCGTCCCGGCGGGCACCCGGTCATGGTCGACGTCCCGGGCGGCCGGTTCCCCATGGGCACCGCCGACGACGACGTCGACGAACTGCACGCCGACACCGAGCGGTTCGGCGTGCGGCGGGACTGGATCGCGAAGGAGTGCCCCCGCGCCGAGGCCGTGGTGCGGCCGTTCCGGATCGCGGCGTACCCGGTGACCAACGCCGAGTACGCCGCCTTCCTGGCCGACACCGCGTACCCCGAACTGCCGACGCACTGGGGCTACGGCCGGTACCACCCGGCCGAGGCGAACCATCCGGTGTACACGGTCACGCCGCGCGCGGCCGACGCGTACACCGGATGGCTGACGCGCCGCACCGGCCGCGCCTACCGGCTGCCGGCCGAGACCGAGTGGGAGTACGCGGCCGCGGGCCCCGACGGCCTGCGCTACCCGTGGGGACCCCGGTGGCTGCCGGACCTGGCGAACACCCTCGAATGCCGGCTCATGGCGAGCAGCCCCGTCGGCGTCTTCCCCGGCGGGCGGTCCTGGTGCGGCGCCTACGACCTGGCCGGCAACGTCGAGGAGTACACGTCCAGCCACTACTTCCCGTACCCGGGCGGCCGGCTCGTCGAGGACGACCTGTACCGGCGGCTCGGCCACTACCGCATCGCCCGCGGCGGCGCGTTCAACCGCTTCCGGGACCTGGCCCGCTGCCAGCGCCGGCACGGCCCCTATCCGCGCTCGCTCTACGCGATGGGGTTCCGGGTGGCGGCGGACGTCTGATACGCATCTATCGAAGGAGTACCCATGCGGATCGCACAAGTGGCAACCCTGTTCGAGCCGGTGCCCCCGGCCCGCTACGGCGGCGTCGAGCGGGTGGTCGGCATCCTCACCGACCAGCTCGTCGCCCAGGGGCACGACGTCACGCTCTTCGCCAGCGGCGACTCGACCACCAAGGCCCAGCTCGTGCCGGCCTGCCCGCAGTCGTTGCGGCTCGCCGACACCGGCCCGTTCCGCGACTTCACGGTCGCCATCTACATGAAGATGATGATGGACCTGCTGCACCGGGTCGACGACTTCGACGTCATGCACTTCCACACCGGCTTCTACCACCTGCCGACGTTCTACCCGCACCGGCACAGGTCGCTGACGACCGTGCACATGCCGATGAGCCTCGGCCCGGACATCGGCACGCTGCTGGACGCCTTCGCCGAGATGCCCTACATCGGCATCTCCCACGACCAGCGCAGCCACCGCCCGTCGATGAACTGGCGCGGCGTCGTCCACCACGGGATCCCCGCAGACCTGTACAGGCAGGACGACGGCGACGGCGGATACCTGCTCTTCGTGGGGCGCATCGCACCTAGCAAGCGACCCGACCGCGCCATCGAGATCGCGCGCGGGGCGGGGCTGCCGCTGAAGATCGCCGCGAAGGTCGACGACATCTTCCGCGACTACTTCGACGCGGAGGTCGCACCGCACATCGACGGTCACGCCGTCGAGTTCCTCGGCGAGGTCTCCGATCAGGAGAAGCAGGAGCTGTACGGAGGAGCCCGCGCACTGCTGTTCCCGATCGACTGGAACGAACCCTTCGGTCTCGTGCTCATCGAGGCGATGGCCTGCGGCACCCCGGTCGTCGCGTGGGACATGGGCTCGGTCACCGAGATCGTCGACGACGGCGTCACCGGCTTCAGGGTCACCGACATCGACGCCGCCGTGGAAGCGGTGCGGGCGACGGCGGGCCTCGACCGGGGACTCGTCCGTGCGACGTTCGACCGCCGCTTCACCGCGGAGCGCATGACGTCCGGCTACGTCGCGCAGTACGAGCGGATGATCGACGAAGCGGAGGCGGGTGCGCGATGAGGGTCGCGCACGTGCACTGGGCGGCACTGCCCACGATGGGCGGCATCGAGACGCACCTCGAGTCGCTGACCACCGACACCGAGTTCTTCGCCGGTACCCGGGACGCGCGCACCGCCGTGTTCCACCCCTGCCTGGAGCCGGGCGGCGGGGGATCGGCGGCGGACCTGGCGGACCTGACGCGGCGGCTCGCCGGCGCCGACGTCGTGCACCTGCACAACCCGCAGTGGCACCGGCCTGAGGTCACCGACCACCTCGTCCGGCACCTGCCCGTCCCCCGGGTGCTCGACGTGCACAACCTCGCGGTGCGCGGCACCGACACCGAGGCGCTGCGCCGCTGGTCCGCGCTGGGCGGGCATCTCGTCGCCCACTCCGAGTTCGTCGCGGCGGAGCTGCGCGCCGAGGTGCCGTCGGCGACGGTCACCGTGCTCCCGCTGGCGCTGCCACGGGCGGTGGACGGCCCACCGCCGATCGCGGACAACGGCCGCCCGGTCGTGCTGCAGCCGACCCGGCTCTCGTCCTGGAAGGGCAGCGACCTTTCCCTCACGATGGCCGCCGACCTGCTCGACCGGGGCCACGACTTCGACTTCGTGCACGCCGGCAGCGAGCAGCTGCTGTGGGACCCGAACATCGACGAGGCGCTGCTGCGGCGCGTCGAGCCCTGGCGGGAGCGCGGCCGGATCCGCTTCGTGCACTACCAGCCGGACCGCAGCTGGGCGGCGATCGGCGCGGCGGACCTCGTGGTGCATCCGACCGCCGGCACCCAGGCGCGCGGCGAGCCCTACTCCATGTCGGTGGCGCAGGCCGTCATCACCGGCCGGCCCCTCGTCGTGAGCCGGTCCGGCAACCTGCCGGCGCTGGTCGACGGGTACCCGGCCGCGCGCACGGTGGACGTGGGCGACGCGACGGCGCTGCGCGACGCGGTGGAGTCGTTCCTGCGCGGTGACTGGCCCCGGCCGGGGCGGGCGGCGATGACCCGGTCGGCGGACGCGCTGCGCGCCTACCACGACTCGGCGCCCCGCCGGCACCGCGAGTTCGCCGCATCGCTGGCCGACGACCGGGCGGAGGCGGCGCGATGATGGCCGCCGAACTTGACCGCCTGCCGGTCGACCAGCTGCCGCACGGCCTGCCGCTGTTCGGGATGTTTCTCAGGATGCCCGCGTTCGACGCCGAGCTGCAGGTCTTCCGCGTGCCGGGCTGGCGGTCCGCGGCCGGCCTCACGCTGCACGACGTGCTGGTGCATCCCGAGCAGTTCGACGCGCTGGACCTGCCGGCGGGCACGTTCGCGCTGGTGCAGACGCACGGCCAGGTGTGGGCGCTCGGCACCGGAGACCGGTGCATGATGACGCTGCGCAGGGTCGGCGGCGAGGGCCGGTTCGACATCGACCCCGCACCCGGCGGCGGCCCGGTCACGCTGACCGACGAGCGTGGCACGGTCCTCGCCCGGTACGCCATGGACACCCTGCGGCACGACGACGGTGCGGTGGTGTCGCTGATCGCCGCCGCCCTGGCGACCCTGTTCGCCGACGAGGCGCTGTCGGCGGTCCTCGTGCGTGCCTACCCCGGCCTGACCTCGTTGATCGTGGAGGGGAGGACGTTTCCGCGGCTGTTCGCCTCCGACACGGTGAGCCGGGACGCGCGGCAGCGGCCGGTGTGGCCTGAGGCCGGAGGTGACCGTGATCCGGGGTAACCGCGCGTATCAGCTGTTCCTCGTCGCGACCCTGCTGTCCTTCGTCGGCAGCACCGTCCACGTGCTCGCCGCGTCGTGGCTGATCCTGTCGCTGACCGGCGTCGCCTACTCGGTGCCGCTGCTGCTGCTGTTCTCCGCCGTCCCCGGTGTGCTGCTCGCGCCGGTCGTCGGGTCCGTCGTCGACCGCTTCGACCCGCGCGTCCTGCTCATCGTCGTCGACGTCATCTCGGCGGCCGCGGTGTTCTCCATCCCGCTCGCGTCGTCGGCGGACCTGCTCGTGCCATGGCACCTGTACGCGGTCGAGTCGATCCTCGCCCTGTGCGGGCAGTTCTACGGCTCGGCGTCGAGGGTCTTCGTGAACCGGCTGGCCGCGCCGGACGAGCTGCTCGCCGCGAACGCCACCACCACGCTCGTCTACCAGCTCGGCATCGCGTTCGGCGCGCTGGGCGGCGGCCTGGTGGTGGCGACCGCCGGCCCGCTGACCGGCCTGTTGGTCAACGGCGTCTCCTTCCTGCTGTCGGGGGTCGGGATGGCCGCCATCGGCCTCACCCGGCAGTGGAAGGCAGCGACCCCGCCCGCCGTGGAGCCGGCGGAGCGGACCGGCGCGTGGCAGGGCTTCGTCAACACCGGCAGGCTGATGATCGGCCACCGGCGGATCCTGCACATGACGCTGCTGTACGTCGGCCTGCAGTCCATGCACCGGCTGCTGTCCTCGCTGCTCGCCCCCTACGTCAGCGCCGGCGGGCACGGCGCCGGCACCCAGGGCGGCCTGCAGATGAGCTACAGCCTCGGCGCGGTGCTCGCCGGCGGCCTGATCCCGCTCATCACCAGACGCTTCGGCGCCGCCGCGATCCTGCTCATCGGCTCGGTGGGCGTGGCCGGCCTGGCCGTCGCCTTCTCCTTCACCAGCGACTGGACCGGCATCCTGACGTACGGCGCGCTGGGACTCGCCGTGAGCGCCTGGATCTACCACCTCACCGCCGCGCAGCTGCTGGTGCCGGCCAAGCAGCAGGGCACCTACTTCGCCACCACCGGCTCGCTGGTCTCGCTGGCCGGCATCGTGGTCTTCGGCGCCGGTACCCTGCTGCTGCACACCCTGGAGCCGCGCACGGTCTACTGGATCGGCGCCGCCGCGCTGCTGGCGACCGCGCTGCCCTCCCTGCTGGCCACCCGCCGCGCCCCCGACCCCACCGCCGCCGAACCCGGCCGGCCGGCCCTCAAAGACCCTGAACCGGACCGTTCACAGGCATAGGCCGCGGTCACCGGCCGCCGAGGACACCGGCTGCCTCGACGGTCCGCTGCTCGATCATCGCCAGGGCGACCGGTGTGTACGCGTGGGCGGCGGACCGGGCCGTCGCGCAGGCGGTGAGGACCTGCCGGGCGCGGCGGGACACCTCGTCCGGCGCCGCCGGGGGTGCGTCGGGCAGCCGTCCCGCCCGGTGCCAGAAGCGCATGACCGCACCGAACGCGGCGATGCCGTGCAGCAGGGCCGCCGGAGGCCGGGGCTCCTCCTTCCACGGCGACGGCAGCCGCACGGTGTCGTCCTGGGTGAGCGGGGTCAGCGCGGCGACCACCTCGACCAGCTGGTGCGTCGCCTCGTGCACCAGCACCTCGGCGGTGTACCAGGGGTCGGGCCGGCCGAGCGACGCGTAGACGACGCCCGGCGCCGACGAGACCGAGCAGCTCTGGATCTCGAACTCCGGTCGGCCGATGATCCGCCCGTCGCGTTGCCGCAGCGGGACCAGCACCTGGGTGAGTGCGGCGACGGAGGCGGCGGCATCGGATCCCGCACGGCGCAGGACCTGCCCGGCGGCCGCGCCGACCCCGGCCCAGGCGGCCCTGGTGGTGGACAGGTCGTCCCGCGGGTCGGCGAACCGCGCCAGCAGCGGGTCACAGGCGTTGATCTCGATCGTCCACGACCCTTCACCGATGACGGGCAACGGCCGCGCGCCGGGCGGTGCCACCCGCGACCCCGGCAGGTAGGCGCAGCCCGACACCCGGTCCGGGCGCACCTCGCCGGCCTCGACCAGCATCGCCATGGCCATCGGATAGGCGGAGGTGACGGCGTCCGGGTCGAGCGGCCGGTCGTAGTCGAGCAGCGACCGGCCGAGCATCCCGGCGACGGGGTGCCGCAGCGCCGCGAAGGTCTCCGGCGCGTCGAGGGCGAACGCGACACTCCACCAGTGATCGCTGTAGACGTCCGCGGCGCGCCGCAGCGCCGCCGTCCGCAGCGCGGTCTCCTCGACCCACCACCGGTCCAGCCACGGCCCGGGGCTCGCGTCGCCGGCCAGGACGGCGTCGGCGTCGGGCGGCCCCGCGTGCTCACGCACCGGTCACGACCTTCGCGCCGGTCAGCGGCCCGTCCAGCGGGATGCGGCCGGACACGAGCGCGGGCAGCAGCTTGGCGACGATCTCCTCGTGCTGGGCCGTGTACGACGCGCAGTGCTCGTCGGGCAGCGGCACGACACCCGAGTCGCCGTGCTGGCCCGACAGCGTGCAGCCACCGCCGCAGCTGCGCAGCCACGGGCAGCCTCCACAGGTCTCCGGCGCCGTGTGCAGCGCGTGGTCGAGCGTCCCGGCACGCTTGAGGATCTGCAGGCCGACGGTCCGGCCGTCGACCCTGGCGCCCTGCCCGGGAGTGACGAACCGCGGGCACGCGTGGACCTCACCGCGGGCGCTCAGCACGTGCAGGCTGCGGCCCGATCCGCAGTGGCGCGACGTGCAGCCGTCCCGCCAGCCGTACGGGTCGCCGAGCATCCGGGCGAGGAACTTGCCGGCCGACTGGTCGAGCATGCCGAGGCCGCTGCCGGCGGCCCGTTCGACGGTGCGCCGGAGGAAGTGCGCGATCGCGTCGGGCGACGCGCCCACCTCGCGCCAGCCGGCGTCGGCCTCGCCGTGCGCGAGGACGGGCTTGCACAGGAAGCTCGCCGGCGCCTGCCGGGCGATCTCGTCGAGCACCTCGTCCGGCGCCGCCACGTTGTGGGCGCCGACGGTCACGATGAGATGGAACGGCAGTCCACGGTCCCGGCACCGGGCGAGGGAGCCGGTGACCTTCGCGTGCGTCCCGCGGCCGCTGCGCAGCGTCCTCGCGCGGTCGTGCAGGGCTTCCGGGCCGTCGAGGCTGACCCCGATCAGCACGTCGTTGCCCACCAGCAGGTCCAGCAGGTCGTCGCCGAGCGTGGTGGCGTTCGTCTGGACCGCGACCCGCAGATGCTTCCCGGCCTCGTCGGCGCGACGGCGGGCGTACGCCAGAGCCGTCCGGAACAACCTCGGCGCGGCGGCGATCTCCCCGAAGTCGACGAGGATCGTCGCCTCGGGACGGCGCATGGCCGCGTCCAGCGCCGCGGTGACGAGACCCGGATCGGCGTCGTTCTGGCCGCCCGGCGAGGCGTGGCCGAGGTAGCAGTAGGTGCAGGCCAGGTTGCATCCCGAGTTCAGCACCAGGATCAGGCCGTAGTGCTCGCGGGTCTGCTCGACGCAGGCGTCCCAGTCGACGCCGCCGAGCGCCGTCTCGCCGTCGAGCGAGACCAGGCCGCGGCGCCACAGCGGGACGGCCCAGTGGTCTGCTCCCGACAGGTCCACGACCGAGCCGTCGGCAGCCTCGAGCCGCGATCGTTCGGCGGTGCTGAGCATCGCCCAGCCGCCGGTGGTGTGCTCGACGCCGACCCAGTCCGTCCCCGCGGCCCGCCAGCGCACACCGTCCGCGCCGAGGACGCCGCGTTGCGGCGGTTGCCGGGTGTCCGCCGCGGCCCAGGGCGGCAGCCGCCGGGCGGGCTCAATCCATGCCGGCATGGGCACCCACCATCTCCCCGGGCCTTGCGGCGGGCACCCCGCCGGGGTCCGCGACCTTCCACGGCAGCCGGTCGTCCATGCCGGTGCACAGCAACCGGAAGGAGCAGCCACCGCAGACCCGGGCGGTCAGGGCCGCACCCCGCCGGCGGACGGCCTCGAACCCGGCCGCATCCGGCTCCTCGGCCGCCTGCCCGAGCGGGCGGTCGCGCAGCGGCGGACAGGTCACCATCGCGCCGTCCGGACCGACGACCAGGTTGTGGCTGATCGGGAACCGGCCCCGGGGCTGCACCGGCAGCGTCGTGGGCCAGTCGTCGCCGATGACCGGGCCCATCTGGCCGATGTCGAGCCCGTGCCTCGTCCGGGCGGCCATGAGCTCCACGGTCAGCGCGGCCCACTGCTCGGCGTCGAGACTTTCCAGGTCGCAGCGGACGGCCCGGCCCAGGGCGGCCACCGGGAAGACGGTCCACACCGACGCCCCGAGCGAGCGGACCAGCTCGATCATCGCGGCGAGCTCACCGACGTTGCCGCGGTGCACGACCGTGTGGACGCCCGTGACCCGGCCGCCGCCGGCGCGGAAACGCTCCAGCGCCGCCACGGTGGCCCGGAACGTCCCACGGCCGCGGATCGTGTCGTGCGTGTCCGGACCCGCGCCGTCGAGACTCACATGGACACCGAGCCGGCGGTGCCGGCGCTGGACGTCGGTCAGCGCCCGCATCGTGCGGCGCCCCAGCAGCCCATTGGTGATCAACGTGACCTGCGCGATCCCGGCGTCGAGCGCGTGGTCGAGCAGGACGCACGCGTCGTCCCGGAGCAGGGCCTCGCCGCCGGAGACGGTCAGCGCTCGGACCCCCGCCGTGGCGAGGGTGTCGATGAAGCGGAGCCAGGCGGCGGTGGGCAGCTCGGCGCCGGCCGGCGAGTCCTCCTCGGGCACGGCGCAGTGCGTGCACCGCAGGTTGCAGCGTTCGGTGAGCATGATCTGCACGAAGTCGCCGAACCGCACGCCGGTCATCGCCCGGTCCCCTGCCCCGCGGTGGCGAGCGTGCGCAGGTCGTCGCCGATCCGGTCCCGGATGCGCGTGATCAGCGCGAACAGGTCGGGGCAGTACACGCTCGGACGGTCGAAGCCACCGTCGTCGCCGTAGCGGTGCGGGTAGAGACCGCCGCCGCAGGTGTCCACGATGGGGCAGGCGCGGCACTGCGCCGCCAGCGACTCCTTGCCGTCCTGGCGCACGACGACACCCGGGTGGGTCAGCACCTCGTCGATGCTGTGGGTGAGCACGTTGAGGTCCGTCGAGGCGGCCCCGTCATACGTGGTCTTGAGCGTGTCGACGAGCTCGATCGAGCCGTCGGTCTCGATGGTCACCAGCCCGACCGGGTCGGTGCCGAGCATCTCGAACGCCCCGCCACCGCCCAGCAGCAGGCTCATCGTGTCCTGGAAGATGCGGATGGTCAGTGGCTGCACCGGCTCGGCGTACCACCTGTCGAAGATCACCCCGAGCCAGTCGGCGTACGGGGTGCCGGTGCCCGTGGTGTCCCGGCCGGGTGGCGGCGACGACCAGTTGCCGTGCGGCAGGAGCAGGTCGCAGTGCCGCGGGTCGAGCCCGGCGATCGTTCGGTACACCTCGAGCGGATCGTTGGCCAGATCGATCGTGGCGAGCACGCCCGAGAAGACCCGCGGCCCGGCGGCGCGCAGCCGCTCGATCCCGGCGAGCACCTCGTCGAAGCTCGAACGACCGTCCCGGTAGGTGCGGTGCCGGTCGTTGGCGGACCTCGGCCCGTCCAGGCTGACGCCGACGCGCACGTCGTGGTCGGCCAGCACGGCGGCGACGGCCGGGGTCACCAGCGTGCCGTTGGTCTGGCACATGAGCACCAGCTCGGTCACCCCTGCCAGCTCGCGGCGCAGGACGGTGAACATGCGGTCCAGCGTCTGCGCGCCGGCGAGGAGCGGCTCCCCGCCGTGGAAGGCGATGCCCACGGCGGGGAGCTCCCAGCGTCGCGCGTGCTCACGGACCCTGGCGGCCAGCGCGGCGACGACCCGGTCCGCCATCATCACCGGCTGGCGGCGCCAGCCCTGGTCGGCGTGGTGGTAGACGTAGCAGTAGTCGCAGTCGAGGTTGCAGCGGCTGGCAACCTTCACCACGTATTCGGCGATGGGGGTCGGCTGCCGGTCCGGCACTACCACGGGTTGGACGAGTGCTTGTTGTAGCTCTGATGGCCGGCTCGCAGCTCGCCGTCCTCCTCCCGGGCCCGGCGCAGCGCGGCGGCGAGCGCCGACTCCCCGGTGTCGGCCAGCTCCTGCGCGGCGTCACCCTGCGCGAGGTCGGCGAGGTCGGCGGGGTCGGTGGCGCGGTCCTGGATCTCTTCCATAACTCTCTCTCCTCCGTCTTCACTGGCTGCCTTCACTGACTGCGTGCTTTCACTGACGGACAGACCTGCCGGTGGTGGCTTTCATCGCCGGACGGATGCGCCGGCGATCGCCGGGCCGCGGCCGTGCGGCAGCAGCGGCGGCACGCCGGCCATCGGCGCGTCCACGGCGGCGCCCGAGCGACGTGCGAGATCGGCGACGTCCAGGCCGAAGAAGGCCGCCGGCGCGTGCACGAGAATCTCGCGTCGCTGCGCGTCGGTGAGCGCCGGATGGTCGCGGACCGCGACGATCGGGTCGGGCCAGGTGCCGTCGTGGTGCGGCCAGTCGCTGGCGAACAGCACCCGGTCCGCGCCGAGGTACCGCACGGTCTCGGCCAGCAGCGGATCGTTCATGTCCGCCGAGATGACGCACTGCCTGCGGAACGTCTCGCGGACCGGCTCGGCGAGCCGCCGGGACACCAGCGCCATCTTGGCGAAGGTCGCCTGCAACCGCTCGAACCAGTGCGGGACCCACCCGAGGTCGCCCTCGAAGAACCCGATCCGCAGCCCCGGGAACCGGTCGAGCAGGCCCGACTCGAGGACGTGCAACGTCGCGAGCTGCGCCTGGAACGAGTACCCCATCTGCCACTGGATCCGTCCGCGGAGATGCCCGGCGATGTCCAGACACGAGTTCGCCGGATTCACGGCGTGCACCACGAGCGGTACGCCGGCCTCCTGCAGCAGCGCGTACAGCGGGTCGAGCGCCCTGTCGGCCAGCGACGTCTTCGCCGCGTCGAGGATCGGCGGCACCATCACGGTCCGGGCGCCGCGCCCGATGCACTCCGCCGCGACCTCGGCGGCGACCGCGAGGTCGGCGGTGGGCAGCACACCGCCCCACAGCAGCCGCACCGGATCCACCGAGCAGAACTCGGCGATCCAGGAGTTGTACGCACGCGCGTACGCCACCTGCAGCTCGACATCGTGGACGTCGGCGAGCCCCAGCATCATCGACGGGAACAGGACACTGGCGGCGATGCCCTGCTCGTCCATCAGCGCGAGCCGCCGGTGCGGGTCCCGCACACCCTCGTCGACCTCGGTGTCGATGTCGATGTCGAGCCGTCCGCCCTCCTGGACCGCGCCCGGCGTGCTCAACGTGCCGGTGGTCCACTCGACGCTGAGCGGCCGGCCGTCGTGGTAGAGCGTCTCGCGTCCGTCCGCGCCGACCTCGCGCCGCCACACGCGGTCGTGGAACCGCGCGGGCATCCGCTCGCGCCACAGGCTGAACGGCTCGACGACGTGGGCGTCGGCATCGATGATCGGTAGTGTCACCACGGTGGTCCTCTCAGCCGTGCTGTCGGGGCCGCGCGCGGATGTCCCGCAGCGGTCCCGCGAGCGCCGCGCGCAGTGCGTCGATCTCGTCCGGCCAGCTGCGCGGCCGGGCCGCCGGCACCACGATGAACTTCGACGCGCCCTGGTCGGCGTGCGCGGCCAGGACCTCCCCGAGGGCGTCCGGCCCGGCCGGGCACAGCCAGTGCGGGTCCTCGTCGGGGTAGCGCCGGGCGAGCAGGTCGGCGGCCTCCCGGGGGCGGCGCCGGGTGTCGCTGTACAGCAGCAGCACGCCGAAGTGGTCCCCGTCGACGGCGCGGCCGGCCGCCTCGGCGGCCTGGTGCACGATGCCGATGGCCCGGCCGACGGCCGCCGGCGCGGCGAAGCTGCCCAGCCACCCGTCGGCCAGGCGGCCGGCTCTGCGTAGCTCGGGGTCGGTGCGCCCGCCGAGCCACAGGTCGGGTTCGCGGCGGGCCGCCGACATGCCGATGCCGATGTCGTCCAGCTCGAAGAGGGCCGAGGCGTGGGTGACCCGCTCGCCGCGCAGCATGCGGCGCAGCAGGGGCAGGGCCTCCTCGACCCACTGCGCCCGCGCGGTGCGCCCGATCCCGAAGGCCTGGTGCTCGGCCGGCTCGGCGATGCCCAGGCCGAAGATCGGCAGCAGCCGCCCGCCGCTGAGCCGGTCGACGGTCGCGAGCGACTTGGCCAGGTCGACCGGGCTGCGCCCGGCGAGGACCGTGACACTGGTGCCCAGCCGCATCCGGGTCGTCAGCGCGGCCGCGTACGCGAGCTGCGGCAGCGGCGCCGGCGTCGGCCCGGTCAGGTGCTCGGACAACCACAGCGAGTCGAACCCGGACCGCTCGGCGTGGGTGACGATGGTGGCGAACTCGGCGCCGTCGTCCCACATCGGGAACAGGCCCAGCCCGAGACCGGCCCTGATCGGGTACCCGGTCACGACAGGCACCTCCGTGCCTCGGCCACGGCGCCGCTCAGCCGTGCGAAGTAGCTGTCCCAGCCGTCCTTCGGCCAGAAGACCAGCTGCACGGCGGGGTGCGAGCCGACCGGCGACGTCAACGGCGTGGTCTCGTAGAGCAGCTCGACGGACGCCGACGCGAACGAGGCGGCGAGCCGCCGGGCCCGTCGCTCGATGCTGTGCCGTTCCTCGTCGTCGCGGGGCAGGATGCCGATCTCGCACGGGGCCGGCGACCGTCCGCCGCCGCCGGGGTGTCCCTCGCAGGAGGAGTACGTCAGGCAGTCCCACGCGTCGAGGACGGCGAGGACGAGGTCACGCACACCAGGCTCGAGGCACGCGGCGAACCCGGGCGCGCCCGGCGGCACGAGCGCGCCACGTCGCGTCGCCGGGTCACCCTGATCGCCGGGCCCGGCCGGGTCGGCGACCCGGCCGTCCACCCCACGCAGGAACGCCCCCAGGCCCGTCACCTGGTTCACCCGGAGGTTGGGCCGCGGCATCATTGCTTGAGCAGCGCCAGGCTCGGGTCGTGCGCGCGAAGCCGGCGGAGCACCCGATGCATCGCGCTGCGGAAGAAGCGCGCGTCGGCCGTGAAGACCAGCAGCACCTTCGACGTCTCGGTCATCGCCATCGTGCAGGTCGTCCGTCCACCGCGACCCCGGTGGGCGGAGAGGGTCAGCCGCGAGCCGAGGGCCGCGCCCTGCTCGTACTGCGCCCGCTGCGACATCGAGGTGAGCGCACCGACCACACCGGTCCGGCCCTCATAGGTGGCGACGGCCGTCGCCTTGGCCTCACCGCTCGTCGTGCTGACCCGCCAGGCGCTGCCCATGAGCGCGCCGCCACGGCCGCTCAGGCAGTCCGCGAACACCCGCACGCACTCGTCCGGCGTGGCCGTCGTCTCGATCTGCCATGTCCGCGCATGGTCCAGGATTCCCACCTCGCGTACCCCTCTCCACCAGATTCGCCCCGTTCACGGGAGGAACTGACGGACAGGGGCCCCGGTCGGCCCCGGACCATGGTCCGGGCGTCATCCGGTCGTCACCGAACTCGCGATCGACCCGGCCAGGATCGCCGCCACCGTCACGACCCTCGCCGGCGACCCCGACCCCCACATCCGGATTCACCACCGCCGCCGGACTGATCGCTCAGGCGAAGTAGTGGCCCTGCTCCAGGTCGGCGAGCAGGCCGGGCCGGGTGGGCCGCCAGCCGAGCAGGTCGTGCGTGAGCCGGGCCGAGGCGGGTCCGTCGACGCCCCAGAGCCCGCCGAGCCAGCCCACGGAGTCGCCGGCCCGATCCGCGGTGACGGAGACCGCGGGGATGCCCAGGTGCGCGGCGAAGGTCTCGGCGACGGCGCGGATCGGCACGCCCTCGTCGCCGACCGCGTGCAGCACGGAGCCGGCCGGCGCGGACTCGAGGGCGAGGCGGAACAGCCGCGCGGCGTCGTCGCGGTGGACCGCCGGCCACCGGTTGCCGCCGTCGCCGACATACACCGCGACCTTCGCCCGGCGCGCGAAGGCGATCGCGGTGGCGGTGAAGCCGTTGTCGCCTTCGCCGTGCGTGGCGGGTGGGAGCCGCACGACCGAGGAGCGGACCCCTTGGCCGGCGAGCGCGAGGACGTGGCGGGCGTTGGCCATCCGTCCGCCGGCGCCGCTGATCGGGCCGGCGTCGGCGGACGGGGCGAGACCGTCGCGTTCGGTGGCGACGGCGCCTGGCGGAAGGCCGAGGACGCCGAGCATGCCGGAGGCCATGACGAGCGGTTTGCCGGTGCCGGCGAGGGCCTCGGCGAAGGTGTCGATCGCGGCGCGGTCGGCGTCGGTGGCGGCCGCGAAGTCGCCGGTGAAGAACAGGTCGTGCTTGAACGCGAGGTGGACGACGCCCTCGGCGGCCGCCGACGCGGTGCGCAGGGCGTCGAGGTCGTCGAGCGACCCCCGGCGGACCCCGGCACCCATCGCCCGCAGCGATTCGGCGGCCGCGTCGGAGCGGGCCAGGCCGGTGACCTCGTGGCCGGCGGCGATCAGGTCGGGGACGAGCCCGCGGCCGACCCAGCCGGACGCTCCGGTGACGAACACACGCACAGGGACCTCCCGAATTTCTAGAACGATCGTACAAGAAAATAAGATAGTACGATCGTTCTAGGAACTGCAAGTGAGCAGGAACTGCAAGTGAGGTGGCGATGGCGGGGCGGCCGGTCAATCACCAGCGGCGCGCCGACCTGCTCGACGCGGCGGTCGAGTATGCGATCGAGCACGGGTTCGCCGACCTGTCGTGGCGGCCGGTGGCCGGCGCGCTCGGGGTGTCGACCACGACACTGGTGCATCACTTCGGCACCAAGGAGCAGATGCTCGAGGTCATCCTCGGCAGGTTGCGGGAGCGTGCCTTCGCGGCGACGAGCGAGGCGGTCGGCGATCAGCCCGACCTGGCGGCGGCGGCGCGTGCGGTCTGGACGCGCACGTCCGACCCGCGGCAGTGGGCGGAGTTCCGGCTCTTCTTCGCGGTCTACGGCCGCGCCCTGCAGGCGCCGCAGCAGTTCGCGGAGTTCCTCGACCGGGTCGTGACCGACTGGATGAGGTCCCTGGTCGAGGCGCAGGGGCCGGACGCCGACCCGGCGACGGCGACGCGCACCGCCACCCTGGTGATCGCGACGATCCGTGGGCTGCTGCTCGACCTGCTGGCGACCGGCGACCGGGACCGCGTCCAGGACGCGGCCGAGAGCTTCCTGGCGACGCTCGAGGCCGGCCGAGGGCTCACGGGCCGGGGCTGATCCCCGCGAGGGTCAGGCCGAGCAGCCGGGTCGCCTCGGCGGCGGGGTGCGGGTGGTGCTCCGTGGCGAGGGCGATCCCGGTGATCAGGGTCAGCACGTCGGTGACGGTGACGCCCGGGGCGAGTGCGCCGTCGGCGGCGGCGCGGCGGACCAGCGGGTCTCCGGCCTCGGTGAGCTGCGCGGTGGCGCAGTGCTCGTGGACGGCGCCGGGGTCGGCCGTCAGGTCGCGGGTCAGCGCGGTCGCCAGCCCCCGGATGGTCGCCGCGGACGCGGTGACAGCGCCCAGCCACTCCAGCAGGGCGGCCCGGCTGTCGGGCCGGCCGGTCAGGTCGCGGGCGTGGTCGCACAGGCCGCCGACCCGCTCCCGGAACACCGCCTCCAGCAGTGCGTGACGCGTCGGGAAGTGCCGGCGGACGGTGGCCGAGCCGACGTCGGCGATGCGGGCGATCTGCTCCAGGGAGGCGTCGGCGCCGTGGGCGGCGACCTCCTCCACGGCCACCGCCAGCAGGCGCGCGTAGTTGCGCCGGGCGTCCGCACGCTGCACGGGCATCACAGTCCAGGGTTTGCTAAGTGGCGGGGTCCTCCGTATCGTAGCGAACGAGAAACGGCGGACCCCGCCGTTTCGTGAAGGAGGAGCTCCATGCCCAGCGATCCCGCACCCGTCCTGGTCACCGGCGCCACCGGTCAGCAGGGCGGCGCCACCGCCCGTGCCCTGCTCGCGGCCGGTGTCGCCGTCCGCGCGCTGGTGCGGGACCCGGTGACCGACCGGGCCAGGGCCGTCGCGGCGCTCGGCGCCGAACTCGTGACGGGCGACCTGCGCGACCCGGACTCGCTGCGCAGCGCCGCGACGGGAGCCCGCGCCGTCTTCTCGGTCCAGATGCCCGCCATGACGGACGGCGGCATCGACTTCGACGGCGAGCTCACCCAGGCCGTCAACCTGATCGAGGCCGCGGCGGCCGCGGATGTACCGCAGTTCGTGCACACCTCCGTCTCCGGCGCGGGGCAGCACACCGGCACCGACGGCTGGGCGGAAGGACGCTGGGCGGCGCTGGAGCCGTACTACACCACGAAGTCCGCCATCCAGGACCGGGTGCGGGAGGCGGGTTTCACCCACTGGACGATCATCAAGCCGGGCTGGTTCATGGAGAACTTCCTGCCCTCGGCGGCCTACCTGTTTCCCCGCGGCGTCGAGGGCGGCCTGGTGACCGTCCTGCGGCCGTGGACCAGGCTGTCGCTGGTCGCGGTCGACGACATCGGCACGGCGGCCGCCGCGGCCGTCGCCGCACCCGGCCGCTTCGACAAGGTCGAGCTGGAGCTCGCCAGCGACGACCTGAGCATGACCGAGGTTGCCGACGTCCTCTCCCGCGCGCTGGGCACCCACCTCACCGCGCCCGACATGACCGAAGCGCAGGCGATCGCCGCCGGGATGCCGCCCTGGGCGGGTGTCTCACACGAGCGCATCAACGTGACCGGCCAGCCCGCCCGCCCCGAATACGCACGGGCGCTCGGCATCCCGCTCACGACCTTCGACGAGTGGGCCCGGACGCACCTGCGCGCCGCCACCTGATCCCGTCGACGAGCGCCGTCCACATCAGCGGTCACGGACGCAGGGGGCGGCCCGGGTAGGCGTCGACGAGCAGCTCGCCGTCGCGGATGACGGGAGCGCCGTTGACGAGCAGGTGGCGGACACCCAGGGACGGGGTGGTCGGGGCCAGGACCGTCGCCTGGTCGGTGACGACGGCCGAGTCGAGGACGACGATGTCCGCGTCGGCGCCGATGCCGAGATGGCCCTTGCGGCGGGCGGCGGGGGCGTGCGTGTCGAGCAGCCGCGCGGGCAGGAACGAGCAGCGCCGGAAGGCCTCGGGCCAGTCCCAGATCCCCGTCTCCCGCACGAAACGGCGCAGCGTCTTGGCGAACGTGCCGGCGGTGCGCGGGTGGGTGGCGCCGCCGTCCGGCAGCGGCCACCGGCGGGTGTCGGTGGTGCCGTCGTCGAAGGTCACCGGCAGGGCGTCGCTGGCGACGATGGTGCCCGGGTGGGCGAAGGTGGCCTCGAGCAGGGCACGCTCCGCGGGGTTCGTCTCGTCGAGGATCTCGATGAGGCACAGCGCGCCGGGGGTGGTGGCCCGGACCTCGCGGAGCCGGGCGGCGTCGGCGAGACGTTCGCCGGTCCGCAGCAGCACGATGCTGGACGGCGTGAGGCCCCAGACGTGCAGGCGTTCGGGGGCGAGGAAGGCGGCGCCGACCGCGGTGCTCCCGGTGCCGTACGGATAGGCCTCGTAGGTGACCCGGGAACCCGCCGAGACCGCCGCCTGGATGGTGGCGAGCGCGCGGTCCAGGTGCTGGCCGGAGGTGCTGTTGACGTGGCAGTAGTGCATGGCGGCGCCGGTCTCGGCGGCGGCCGTCGTCAGTTCGGACGCGCCGTCGACGACCACCGACGGGTCGGCCTCGACGAGGTTCCTGACGTGCGCGAACAGCGGTACATCGGCGGCCCCCGCGAGACGGGCGACGGACAGGAACTCGCTGGGCTCCGCCTGCGGGGCGTAGCCGATCGGCACGCCGATGCCGAGGGCCCCGTCGGCGAGCTCCTCGGAGAGCAGGTGCAGCCATCGGTCGCGCTGGGCGGCCGTGGACGACCGCTGCCACAGGTCGTTGCCCAGCAGGGCCATGACGGCGCCCAGGTCGGGGACCGGCTCGACGCCGGCGAGGACGAGGCCGCGGGCGGCCGTCCACGACGCGGAGTACCCGTAGTTGAGCGGCCGGCCCTCGGCGGCGGCCTTCGCGAGCGCCGCCGCGACGGGCATGAGACCGACCTCGAGGTCGAGGGCCGTGCTCACGCCGTCGAAGGCATGCAGGCGCTGGCCGGCGATGGTGTTGACGTGGCTGTGGACGTCGACGAAGCCGGGGCCGACGATCAGCCCGGACACGTCCAGGACGACGGCGTCCTCGTCCGCGCTTGCGGCGATCGAGCCGTCGCGGACGAACAGGTCCCGGACGGTGTCGGTCCCGGTGCCGGGGTCGACGACGCGGCCGCCGCGGAGCAGATACGAGGTCATGGGCGTCCGATCAGGCGGAGTTCCAGCATCGCGGCGAAGCGGGCGTCGGGGTCCCGCAGGTCGATCGGGCCGACCTCGGCGACGCGGCGCAGCCGGTACCGGAAGGTGTTGGGATGCACGTACATCGCCGCGGCGGCGGCGACCGCGTCGCCGAACGCGTCGAGCCAGGCCCGCAGCGTGTCGGCGAGGTTGGTGTGGTGGCGGGCGTCGTAGGCGAGCAGGTTCGCGACCGCGCCGCTGGGCTGGTCGCCGCGGGCGGTCACCACGTCGGCGAGGTCGAGCAGGAGCGCGTCCACGTGCACGTCGGCGAGCCGGGCGACCCGGCGGCCGGCGCCGGTGCGCAGGACCCGCAGGACCCGGTCCGCCTCGGTCCGTGCGGCGGCGAGCCCGGCGACGTCCTGCGCGACCGGGCCGATGCCGGCGACGGCGGGGGTGCGCTCACCGACCCGGTCGAGGAAGTCGGTCGCGATGCGGCAGGCGCGCTCCTGGTTGACCGGGACGAGCGCGTACACGACGTCGCCGACGAGCGCCGCCGCGGACCGGGGGTGCACCGCGCCGACGTGCATGGCGAGGGCGTCGGCGAGCCGCTGCCGCTCGGTGGCCAGGCCGGCGTCGGCACCTGAGGAGGACGAGCCGAGCAGGGCCAACCCGATCACGGCCACCGGCCGGTCGGCGAGCCCGAGGCGGGTCAGCGCGTCGAGGGCGCCCGGCCCGCCCTCCAGGGCGGTGCTGAGCAGGTCGGTGCGCAGCCGCCGCTCGACGTCGGCGCCGGCCCGGATGCGCAGTATGTGCAGCGCGACGACCCGGGCGGCGTCCCGCAGCGCCTGCATACGGTCGAGGTCGGGTGGCCGGCGGACGGCGGCCCAGATCGAGCCGAGGATCTCGTCGCCGGCCCGGACGGCGACCGCGACCCTCGGGATCGCGAAGTCGTCGCCGGCGGGCTCGACGTAGACCGGTTGGTCGCTGCGGTACAGGTCGCGGAAGATCCCCCGGTCGGTGAGCTGCCGGGCGTACCGCTCGGGCACCTGCCGGCCGAGGATGGTCTCGATGCGGGACCGGTCGGCCTCGTCCTGCCGGCCGGAGTAGGCCAGGACCCGCGAGCTGCGGTCCTCGATGGTGACCGGAGCGTCGAGCAGCGCCGCGATCGCGTTCGCGAGGGCGAAGAGGTCACCGGCCTGGACGCCGCCGAGGGTCTGCGGCCCGGCGTCGCCGACGTCGTCCTCGGCGAGCAGCGACCGCAGCAGCGCGGCGAGCTGCGCCCACGACGCGCCGCGGGTCAGCCCGAGCAGCGCCACCCCGGACTCCGCCGCGGCGGCCGCCAGGTCGGGCCCGGCCGGCACCGGCGCCCGCACGACGAGCCCGACGGCCTCCTGCCGGCCGAGCGCGCGCAGCAGCCGGACGGTCTGCTCGGCGTCGCCGACCCCGACACCGAGGACCAGCGCGTGCTGGGGGAGGACCGGCTCGTCGAGGGGGTCGTGGATGACCACCCCACCGATCGCGGCGGAGTGCCGCGGGTCGTGACCGGGGTCGCCGTGGACCAGCTCGAGGAGGGTGGCGCCCAGGTCGTCGAGGACACGCCCGAGGCTGGCCTGTGGTCGCACGACAGGAATCCTAGATCCGGACCCAGGTGGTTTCGGTCGTTATCTGCGCGAGGACGTCGGGCAGCGGCTCGACCCCGAGCCCCGGCCCGGTGGGCACGGCCAGATGGCCGTCGTGCAGCACGAACGGCGCGGTGACGTCGGTGCTGTAGTAGCGGTCCGAGGCGGACGTGTCGCCCGGCAGGACGAAGCCGGGCAGCGCGGCGAGCGCCACGTTCGCGGCCCGCCCGATGCCGGTCTCCAGCATCCCGCCGCACCACACCGGTACACCATGCGCCGCACAGACGTCGTGGATGCGGCGGGCCTCCAGATAGCCGCCGACCCGGCCCGGTTTCACGTTGACGATCTCGCAGGCGCCCAGGGTGATGGCCGCGGCGGCGGTGCGGGCGGAGGTGATCGACTCGTCGAGGCACACGGGGGTGCGGATGAGCTTGGCCAGGGCGGCGTGCCCGAGCAGGTCCTCCTCGTCGAGGGGCTGCTCGATCAGCAGCAGGCCGAACGGGTCGAGCCGGGCCAGGTGCCGGGCGTCGGCGAGCGTGTAGGCGGTGTTGGCGTCGACCTGCAGCAGCAGCGCGTCGCCGAACCGTTCCCGGACCGCGCGGACCGGCTCGACGTCCCAGCCGGGCTCGATCTTCAGCTTGATCCGCATGTATCCGGCCTCGACGTATCCGGCGACCGCGTCGAGCAGCTCGCCGATCGAGTTCATGATGCCGACGGAGACCCCGCACGGCACCCGGTCGCGGACCGCGCCGAGCTCCCGCGCCAGGGGGCGTCCCGCGGCGCGCAGCTCCGCGTCCAGGACCGCCATCTCCAGGGCCGCCTTCGCCATCCGGTGGCCCTTGTACGAGGCGAGCGCGGGCCCGACCGCGGTGCCGTCGAGGTGCTCCACCGCGCCGAGCGCCGGGATGAGGAACCGGGTGAGGACGTCGGTGGCGGCCTCCACGTACTCCGAGGAGTACAGCGGGTCGGCCATCGCCACGCACTCGCCCCAGCCGTCCGCCTCGGGCGTCGCGGCGCGCAGCAGCAGCAGGTCGCGGGAGGTGCTGGTGCCGAACGAGGTGCGGAACGGCGCGACGAGCGGCATCCGGACGCGGCGCAGCTCGACTCCGGTGAGTTTCATGGGTTCCCGTCTTTCGCGTCGGTGAGCACATACCAGCCGGCCCGGTCGAAGCCGGCCACCCGCAGTCCTCTGGCCATGAGCGTGCCGAGCGCCGCGCGGACCGCGATCCGCCAGGCGTGCGCGGCGGCTGGGTCGGTCCGCCGCAGCGTCTCGACGTCCTGGGGCACGGCCACCAGGACGGTGCTCCCGTCCAGGTCGCCGGGCTGAGGACGGCCGTCCGCGGTGCGGCCCAGCCCGATGACGGCGCCCTCAGGGTCGCACAGTGCCGGGCGGCCGGCGCACGCGGCGTTGACCGCGGGTGCGGTGAGATCCCAGCTGACCAGCAGCCGGTCGCTGTCGTCGGCGCCGTTGAGCCCGTCGTTCATGCCGCCGTAGAAGTTGGTCAGGTACTCGGCCGGGGTCGCGGCCAGCTTCGCGAGGTTGAAGTACGCGTTGCGGCTGACGAGCGGGTCGTAGGTCCACGCGACGGTCCGCAGCCCGTGGTGCAGGGCCCAGCCGCGCTGGTGCGTCTTGAGCGCGAAGCCGACCGCGCGGCGCCCACCGCCGTGGGTGACGCCGGTGATGTGGCTGTGCATGGTGGCCTGCGCGGGCGGGCCGAAGAACGCGACGCACGCGCCGACGAGCTCGTCGCCGTCGTAGGCGCCGGTGACGTAGTTGTCCGCTTTGCTGAAGGCCCGCAGCAGCACGGCGGTGACCGGCTGGTTGGCCGGGTCGGGCCGCCAGATCCGGTCGAACAGCCGGTGCACCGCCTGGAAGCCGCCGTCGATCTCGCGGACGGTCACCCCGGCCGCGTCCGCGGCGGTGCGGGCCTGCGCGGCGGCCGCGTCGGTGATGGTCTGCGTGCTCACCGTCCACCTCCGGTGTCGTCCAGCACGTCGCAGATGAGGGCCGTGACGAGGGCGGTCCTGCCCGGCAGCGCGTCGATCAGGACGTGCTCGTCGTCGGCGTGGGCGCCGCCGCCGACCGCGCCGAGCCCGTCGAGGGTCGGGGTGCCCACGCCGGCGGTGAAGTTGCCGTCGGACGCCCCGCCCACGGCCGCCCCGCTCAGCGGCGGCAGGCCGAGCCGGTCGGCGAGCGCGGTGGCCCGCCGGAACAGCCCGGCGGACGCGGCGGCGGTCAGCGGCGGGCGGTTGCCGCCGCCCTCGACGACCAGGCGGGCGCCGTCGAGGACGGGCCGCAGCCCGGCGAGGGCGGCGGCGACCCGGTGCTGCTCGGCCTCGTCGCGGACGCGGACGTCGACGGCGAACCCGGCGGCCCCCGGCACGGTGTTGGTAGTGGTCCCGGCTGTCACGGCCGTCGGGGTGACGGTGGTGCCGAGGTCCGGGTCGCCGAGGCCGTGCACGGCGAGGAGCTGGTGGGCCAGTTCCACGGCGGCGTTGACGCCGCGCTCCGGCTCGAGACCGGCGTGGGCGGCCCGGCCGGTGATCCGCACCCGGTAGAACCCGGCGCCCTTGCGGGCCGTCTTGAGCGCGCCGCCGTCCGCGGAAGCCTCCAGGACCAGGGCGGCGCGGGCGCCGGCGGCCTCCTGCTCGATGAGCGCCCGGGAGCTCGGCGAGCCGATCTCCTCGTCGCCGGTGATGAGCACGGTGACGGCGGCGCCCCGCCGCGCCGCGGCGGCGGCCGCGTGCAGCGCCATCACCACCCCGGCCTTCATGTCGAAGCAGCCGGGGCCGCGCAGCCGGCCGCCGGTCGTGGTCCACGGGTGCGTGGCCAGGGTGCCGACCGGCCACACCGTGTCGTGGTGGCCGAGCAGGAGGACCCGGTCGGGACCCCGCCCGGTCTCCTGGCCGAGCCGCCAGCGCAGGTGGGTGTGGCCGTCCAGGACGATGCGGTCCGGGGCGACGCCGAGCCGCCGCGTGCCGAGGTCCGCGACCACGCCGGCGCAGCGGGCGACGGCGGCGAGGTCCGCGGACGGCGACTCGGTCCGCACCAGGGTCCCGATCTCGGCGAGCAGCGCGGGCAGCGCCGCACGCATGTCCCGCACCAGGGCGTCACCGTCCATCAGCTGGTGCCGCAAGCGCCGAGGAGGAGCGCGAGACCCGGACAGGTCTCATGGATGCCTCGGCTCCTGGTCCGTGGCGACGCGACGGATCGCTCGGCCGCTGTGGACGTACAGGGAGTGACCGGTCCCGTCGTCACCGATGAAGACATAGGGGATGTGGACGCCGAGCGTGGCCTTGAGCGGGACGAACCGGTCGTCGGAGAGGTGGACGAGCTCGATCCGCTCGACCTGGCCGCCGAGCTGCGCCATGAGCCCCTTGGGCCGCTGCTCGACCCAGAGCCGCCCGTCGCCGTCGCGCTCCACGACGAGCTCCGCCACGTCGCACGCGTACGTGCCGAGGTAGCGCTCGACGTCGACGGTCTCCGGCACCTCCGGCGGCGCCGGCAGCGGCGGCATCTCGACGCCGGCCAGGTCCCGCAGCACCTTCGTGAAGATCTCGCTGTACAGCGCGAACGGGTTGCCGCCGTTGCTGAGCAGCGCGACCGCGACGTCGCGCCCGGGCACCAGGCGCAGCATCGCCGCCTGGCCGATCGTGTTGCCGTCGTGCCCGATCACCGGGCCGCCGGGCCAGTCGAACACCTCCCAGCCGAGCCCCCACTCGTCGCCCATCAGGCCGAGCTCGGGCAGCGTCACCTGGGGCCGCCGCATCGCCGCCGTGCTGTCCGCGCTGAGCACCTGGGTGCCGTCGGCCGCCTTGCCGCCGTCGAGGTGCATCCGCGCGAAGGCGACCAGGTCGCGGGCCCGCATCGTGAGCATCGACCCGGCCGGGGCGTTGGACCGCGCCAGGGCCCAGATCGGCGCCGGCACCGGATCGGCGTCCGGCCCGGGCTGGATGTGCCCGACCGCGGCCCGGAAGAGGATCGCCTCGTCGGCGCCGTTGGCGGCGTGGGTCAGCCCGAGCGGCCCGAACAGGTGCTCGCGGACGCAGGCGTCGAACGGCTTGCCGCGCAGCACCTCGATGAGCCGGCCGAGCACGCAGTACCCGGCGTTGTTGTAGGAGAACATGCTGCCGGGCGGGAACAGCTGGGGCGTGCCGCCGAGCGTCGCGACGTACTTCTCGACGCAGTCGTCGCCCTTGCCGGTGTCGGTGAAGATGTCGCCTTCGAAGCCGGCCGTGTGGCTGAGCAGCTGCCGCACGGTGATCGCGGCGGCCGCCCCTTCGTCGGCGACGGCGAACTGCGGCACGTACTGCCGGACGGGCGCGTCGAGGTCGACCCGGCCCTCGTCGGCCAGCTGCATCACCAGCGTGGCCGTCCACACCTTGGTGACGGAGCCGACCTGGAACACCGAGTCGGCGGTGGCCTCCACCCCGGTCGCCAGGCTCAGAACGCCGGCCGCGACGTCGATGACGTCACCGCCGACCGAGACCGCCACCGCAGCGGCGGGCACCTTGTACTCGCGGAGCAACGCGGGCAACCGCTCGCGCAGCCAGTGATGGATGTCATCCAGTTCCGACATGCGGCAACCCTAGGTTCACCCTTCCGGCCGGTGTTCGTCCTCGACGACAACTCCGGGGGCGCCGGTTCGTGCCGGCGGACAGTCCATCGCTTATTTCGCGTCTTGACATAAGGGTCTGATCGATGGATGGTTCGGAGCGACCGTCGACACGGGGGTGTCCGAATGATCTCGATCATCCGCGCGCAGCTGCGCTTCCGGCTGGGCCGCCAGGTCGCCACGCTCGCCGCGGTGACCGTGGCGGTGGCCAGCTTCGCGCTGCTGGCGTCGGCCTCGCGGGGATCGCAGGTGCGGGTCGACGGCACGGTCCAGGCCAACTACCGGCCCGTGTACGACATCCTGGTCCGGCCGCCCGCCGCCGACGGCGCCGGGGAACAGGCCGGCGGGCTGGTGCGCACCGACCGGGTCACCTCGACCTACGGCGGCATCACCGAGGCGCAGTGGCGGCGGATCCTCGACCTGCCCGGGGTCGCGGTGGCGGCGCCCGTGGCGATGGCCGGCTACGTCGTGCAGACGGCGGTCATCACCGTCGACCTCACCGACCACGTCGCCGCCGGCGGGCAGCGGCAGGTGCTGCGGGTGCGTCCGGTCTTCACCGGCGACCGCGGGCTGTCGAGCATCGCCGACGGACCGAAGTATCTCTACGCCACCAGGAACGCCCTGGAGTTCCTGCCGGGGGAGCCGATGGTCGAGGGCAAGATGTACGACAGCTCGCAGCTGCCGCGACCGCCGGCGATCTACGAGCACGGCGCCGGTGGGGTGACCGCGGTGTGCGAGCAGCTGACCGGGTACTTCGACGGCGTCGACCCGCTCGCGCCGCAGGACCGCACCGAGGCGGTGTGCTGGTCCGGCGACCCCGCGTCGAGCATCGAGCAGACCCCGCGGCCGCAGCTGCAGGTGCTGTTCCCGATCCCGCTGCTGCTGGCCGCGGTCGACCCGGCGCAGGAGGCGAAGCTCGACGGTCTCGACGCCGCCGTGGTCCAGGGCGGCTACTTCACGCCTGGCGACACCGCGCCGGGCATCCCGGTGCTCGCCTCCGGCAGCCTCGACCTCGACCAGCAGCTTCGCCTGGAGATCGAGCGCGTCGGCGGCGACGCGGCGGACAGGACCGGCGCCGGGATGCGGCTGGACAACGCGGTCGACTACTACGCCACCCAGCCGGCGACCCCGATCGGCGCGCGGGCCTACAGCGCCCAGGAGGTGTATCCGGCCCTGCTGCGGTCGCTCGCCGGCGGCGCTGCGGTGAGCGACTGGTGGACGACCAGCCCGATGACGCTGACCGGCGGCGCCGCCGGCGTGCTGCCCTACACCGGCGGCGAGTGGGGGCAGGTCGCGCACGACAGGCCGGCCGGCAAACCGCTGCCGATGGGCCTGGCCGACGACCCGGTCCGCACCGTCGTCCGGCACGGTCCGTCGGACTCCAGGGCCGGCGGGACGTTCCTGCGCGGCGTCGGTGTGTACGACCCGGCCGCGGTCGACGCCGGTCCCGCTCTGTCACGGCCACCCTTCGACCTGTGGGCCGTGCCCGGGGCGACCGGCGCCGACGACGCGGCCCGCACCGCCCTCGGCGACCGGCCGCTGCTGGCCGGCACCGGCTTCGCCGGCCCGCTCGGCCAGCGGCCGCACCTGCTCACCACGCTCTCGGCGCTGCCGGCGTTGCAGCGGGCGCCGTACGACAACCTCGACCCGGCGCACGGCGTCAACGCCGACGCCCCGATCTCGATGGTCCGGGTCCGTGTCGCCGGCACCGTCGGCATGGACGCGTTCTCCCAGGAACGGGTCCGGGCCGTCGCGGACCAGATCCACCTCGCCACCGGCCTGCGGGTCGACCTCACCATCGGCTCCTCCGCGGCGGCGGTGCCGCTGCGCCTGCCCGCCGGGAGGTTCGGCCGACCCGCGCTCACTGTCCGCGACGCCTGGCTGAAGCTCGGGGTCGCCACGACGATCGTGTCCGCGATCGACCGCAAGTCGCTGGTCCTGTCGATCCTCGTCCTGGTCGCCTGCGCCCTCGCGGTCGGCAACGCGACCAGCGCCGCGGTCCGCGCCAGGACCACCGAACTGGGCGTGCTCGCCTGTGTCGGCTGGCCCCGCCGGCGGCTGTTCGCCCTGGTCGCGGGGGAGGCGTGCGCGGTCGGCGCGGTCGCCGGCCTGCTGGGCGCGATCCTGGCCCTCGCGCTGTCCCGCGCGCTGGGCGTCGCGCTGGGCGCCGGGTACGCACTGCTGGCGATCCCGGCGGCGCTGCTGCTGAGCCTGCTGGCGGCGCTGCCGCCCGCGTGGCGGGCCACCCACGCCGACCCGGCCGCCGCCGTGCGCCCTGCGGTCGCGGTGGTGCGGCGCCGCCGGGTGCCGCGCCGGGTTGCCGGCCTCGCCCTCGGCAACGTCCTGCGCGCGCCCGGCCGCACCGCCGTCGGCGCGGCGAGCCTCGCGATCGGCGTGGCGTCCCTGACCCTGCTGGTGATCATCAACCTCACCTTCCGCGGTAGCGTCTCCGGCACGGTCCTGGGCGACGCCGTCACGGTGCAGGTGCAGACCACGGACTACATCGCGGCGGTCCTCACCACCCTGCTCGGCGCCGCCACGGTCGCCGACGTGCTCTACGTCAACATCCGGGAGCGGGCCGCCGAGTTCGCCCTGCTCGGCGCGGTGGGCTGGGCGGAATCGCCGCTCGTCCGCCTGGCCGCGTACGAGGCGGTGGCGCTCGGCGTCCTGGGCGCGACCACGGGCGTCGGCGCGGCGCTCGGCACCGCCGCCCTGCTCAGCTCCGACCTCACCGCCACCTCGTTCGCGGTGGCCGCCGCCGCGGCGCTCGCGGGGACGCTCCTGGCGGTGGCGGCCGCGGTCCTGCCGGTCAGGTCACTGCGCACCCTGCCGACCGCCCGGCTGCTCGCCGAAGGTTGAATCCGGGTCCATCATGGAAACATTGTTTCCCTGAGGAGGACGCTGGATGAGGTACCTGGTGGTCGGCTGCGGCAACGTCGGTATGGAGCTGGCCAGGCGGTGGACGGCGGCCGGGCACCACGTGACCGGCACGACGACCTCGCCCGGCCGGGTCGACGAGATCGCCGCGGTCTGCGCGTCGGTGGCCGTCCTGCGCGGCAGCGACCGGGCCGGGATCGAGCGGGCGGCCGCCGGCGCGGACGCGGTGGTGATCACCGTCAGCCCGCGGGTCGGCCGGGCGTTCGACGCGCGGGACCGGGTGGCCGAATACGCCGACACACTGACGGCGACGGCCCGGACCGCCGCCGACCTGCACCCGCGGGTCGTCTTCACCAGCTCGATATCGGTGTACGGCGCGGGCGCCGGCCCGCTGGTCGACGAGTCGGGCCCGCTCACGACCGACCCGGACGCCTCGCCGCGCAACTTCATCGCCGCCGAGGAGGCGGTGCTCGCGCACGCCCGCGGGGCGGTGCTGCGGATCCCCGACGTGTACGGCCATCCCCGCGACCTCGACTACCCGGCCCGGGTGCGGCTCGCCCACCGGCTGCTCGGCGGGAGCGTGCCGTTCGCGGGCGACGCGCTGCTGTACCGCATCGACTACCGCGACGCGGCGGCGGCGCTCGACTTCGTCGTGACCCGCGACCTGGCCGGGGCCTGGAACGCGGTCCCGGACGCCGCGGTCCCGCCGGCGAACCGCGCCTTCTTCGCCGCCGTGGCCGAGGCGGAGGGCCTGCCGGACCTGACCTACCGGGGCGAGATCGCGACCCCGGTCGTCCCGGTCTCCTCGGCCCGCCTGCGCGCCGAAGGCTTCACCTTCGAGCACTCCGAGGACGATTGACGACTGTAACTTTCGCGGTCCGGTGCAGGCGAACGGCGGTGCGGCGACGGCTTCGTTGCCCTGCGTGAGCGGATGATCGTAGCGTCCGCCCATCATCATGTCGTTGGGAGACAGGTACATGGGCGAATCTCAGATCGGCCGGCCGCGCGTTCGGCGGCGGCCCCTGTTCAGTATTGCCGTCGCCGCGGTGGCGAGCGTCGTCGGCGCCGTCCTCGCGGTCACGGTCACCGCCGGCCCGGCCGCCGCCGCTCCGCCGGTCGCCAGTGTCGGCGCCGGTTACGGGCACACGTGCGCGGTCGGCACCGACGCGACGCTGTGGTGCTGGGGCAGCAACTGGAGCGGCGAGCTCGGCGACGGCACCAACACGACGCGGACCACGCCGGCCAGGGTCGGGACCGCGACGAACTGGTCCCGCATCGAGGCCGGCAGCAACTACGCGTGCGCGACCCGGACCGATCGCACGCTGTGGTGCTGGGGTGGCAACCGCAGGGGGCAGCTCGGCGACGGCAGCACCACCAACCGGAACGCCCCCGTGCAGGTCGGCACCGCGACCACCTGGGCCGGTGTCAGCGCCGGCGACAGCCACACCTGCGGCGTGCGGACCGACGGCTCGCTGTGGTGCTGGGGCTTCAACCGTCTCGGGCAGCTGGGTCTGGGCACCGACGACTACTACGTGACCGCGCCGGTGCGGGTCGGCACGGCGAGCAACTGGGCGAGCGTCACCGCCGGTTACGCGCACACCTGCGGCACCCGGACCGACGGCACCCTGTGGTGCTGGGGTGACAGCTCCAGCGGGCAGATCGGCACGGGCTCGCTGAGCTACTCGACGACGCCGGCGCAGGTCGGCACCGCGACCACGTGGAGCGGCGCGACGGCCGGCTTCCTGCACACCTGCGCGGTCCGCACCGACCGGACCCTGTGGTGCTGGGGCAACAACGGCTACGGGCAGCTCGGCGCCAGCGGCACGCTGCAGAGCGCACCGGTGCAGGTCGGCAGCGTCAACACCTGGAGCGCGGTCAACGCCGGCTACGACTCGTCGTGCGCGAGCCGCACCGACGGCAGCCTCTGGTGCTGGGGCAACAACATGGCCGGCGGGCTCGGCGACGGCACGACCACCAGCCGGTCCGCCCCGACGCGGGTCGGCACCGCCACGACCTGGACGACCGGGCTCGTCGCCGGCTACCACAGCTGCGGGGTGCGCACCGACGGCGGCCTGTGGTGCTGGGGGTACAACGGGAACTCGCAGCTGGGCGACGGCACCACCACGGACCGGTCGACCCCGGCGCAGGTGAACCTGCCGGGCTGACCGCCGCCGGCGCACTGAGCGGGCATGCTCGCCCCCACGCCGGGGCGAGCATGCCCGTCCCTACATCGGGGGCAGCACAAAGCTCGCGTACGCGGAGACGTTGCCGACGCTGTCGCGGGCGCGGACGGCGTACGTCGTCGCCGCGTTCGCGAAGTGCGGGACGGTCTGGTAGAGCTGCGTCGTGGTGGTGTACGGCTGGCCGTTGACGGTGACCTCGTAGCCGGTGACGCCGAAGTTGTCCGTCGACGCCGACCACCGCAGCGTCACGCCGGTGCCGACCCCCGGCCACGTCGCCCTCGTCGCGACCACGTTGCCCGGGACCGTCGGCGCCTCGGTGTCGCTCAGGACGGTGTACGTGCAGGGATTGCCGTCGAGGCGGCAGTTCGTGGGATCCCCGGTGCCGAGGACGGCGAAGCCGGTCTCGAACCTGACCCCCGCGGTCTGCGGCGACGCCGCGGCGAACTGCGAGACCCAGTGGTTGCCGGTCCGAGTGAACGGCAGGCTGCCGAACGGGATGACGCTCGAGCCCTCGGGCAGGTCGAACTCGAGGCGGAACGCCGTGGTCGGCGCGTTGCTGGTGTATAGGACGGTGACTTTCACCCCGTAGGTCGGGGATCCGGCAGGGGAGGGTTGCCGGACCAGGGTGCCCGTCCCGGCGTAGGCGGGCGACGTGACGAAAAGGCTCGCAACGGCCGCCAGCAGGGCGGTGACGGCGACCGCCGCCCCCCGGACGGTAAGGCGCGATGAAGGCATGGCGACAGATTCAACTATTTATCTATGTCCATGAAATGGCCCGATCGGCCAGACCCGGCGGAGCATTTGCGCAACAATGCGGCCCACCCAGGCCAAACCAGGTTCAGGACCGCTGCACCACCTCGAGAAACCCACTCAGACCTGGTGCTGGTAGAGCTCGCCGAACGCCGGCGCGGTCACCCGCTCCACCTCGGCGACCGGATAGCGGGCCAGGATGCGGCCGTGCCAGCCGGCCACGAGGACCTCCAGCCCGCGCACCGCGTCGAGCGTGCCCGAGCGCAGCGAACCGCCGACGACGATCGTGGTGATCCCGGCCGGCACCCGCGCCAGGTCTGCGTCGAGCCGCACCGCGGGCCCGCCGGAACGGGCGACCACGTGCGTGGACGCCGGCCCCTGCGGTGATCCTGTCCGTCAAGACGTTATGAGCGGTCTGCCACGTGGTCCGCGAATACAGCTTGGTGGAGGAACTCGTGACAGACCCCGGCAGCCGTGACCTCGACCCGGCAGCCCCGTGGTCCGTACCCCGTCCTGCTGGAGGCAGCAGGCCGGCCGCCGCCGGGGCGGTAGCGCCGATGGGGGAGCACATCCGGATCTTGATGCTCGCCGCGAACCCGGCCGCCACCTCACGGCTCGCCCTGGACGAGGAGGCCCGGGAGATCAACGAGAAGCTCCAGCTGTCCCAGGACCGCGACACGTTCGACCTCATCACCCGCTGGGCGGTCCGCCCCGCCGACCTCCTCCAGGACCTCAACCAGTTCCGGCCGCAGATCGTGCACTTCAGCGGCCACGGCACCGCGAACGGCGAGATCGTCCTGTCGACCGGCACCGGCGGTGAGCACCGTGTCGGCACGGAGGCGCTCGCCGGACTGTTCAGGACCATGAAGGACGACGTCCGGATCGTCGTGCTCAACGCCTGCTACTCCGCTGCCCAGGCACAGGCGATCAGCCGCCACATCGACTACATCGTCGGCATGACAGCGCCCATCGACGACCGCTCCGCCGTCGTCTTCGCCGCCGCGTTCTACTCGGCCCTCGGCTTCCGTCGTACCGTCGAGGAAGCCTGCGATCAAGCGACCACGGCGCTTATGCTGCATGGCCTGCCCGACCACGCCGTCCCCGAACTCATCGTCCGACCCGGGGCCAAGACCGCAGCGTGGACCGGCGAAGTTCAGCCGGCCAAGGTCGAAGACCTCTTCTCGCCGCTGCCCGCGCCCGTGACGATTGCCTGGCGCTCGGATTTCGACCGGAGCCTGCACCGCGGCACATACACCGATCCGGCGATCGAGCTCCACGTCGTCCCCCTGGGCGCACCACCACTGTCGGCACGGATCCACGCCGGTCTCGTCGATTCACTGCCCGCACGCATCCGAGCCGTCGCTGCCGTTCCTGCCACGGAGGCGCTACAGCTGACACGCGACACCGCAGGCGCGACCGTGACCTTCGACCCGCCGCAGCAGCGCTGGAACGAGGCGCGGTCGCCGCAACTGCAGGGCCTCCGCCTCGCTGCCGACGGTCAGGTGTCGATCTGGTCGACGTTGCCCCGCGATTCGCTGAGCGCCGTCCTGGACCGCGATCATCTGCCCACGCAAATCGCTGACCTGCTACGTCTGATCGGCCGGCTGGAGTTGCTGGACGCTGAGCACATGGCTGTCGCGGCCGGTGTGCAGTCGACGCTGATGCTCTCGATCAACAGCGTCGACCGGCTCCCCCGACAGCAGGCGGGCATGTTGTCCCTGTCCGACAAGCCGATCCGCGTGGAGCCCGACGAACGCGTCTCCGCCGCTGCGCTGGCCGGCAGCGCCCCTGAGGCCGCGCGGGCACTGTCCAGGGCGATCCTCGACGCTGCCACAGTGCGGTAGGACCTGATGTCGCTGAGGCCGATCCGGTGACCGACGTGAAGGTGCTCACCGGGCTGGCACCGTCCCGCCGGTTCCGGGGCAGCGGGTTCCTGCTCACCCCGACCACGGCTATCACGGCGCACCACGTGGTGCGCGGGTTCGCGGCGGATCAGGTGACGGTGGAGCTGCCCGGCGGGGAACGGCTCGGCGCCGGGTCCGTCGAAACCGACGCGGCCCTCGACAGCGCACGCCTCGCCCTCGCCACGAACGGCGCCGGCTTCGATGTGGGTGTCCGGGCCGGGATGCCCGCGGTCGGCGTGGAATGGGTCGTGACGACCCAGCCCATCGGCAACGACGCCGTCCTGTCGGGCACCGTCGACGCGGTCGGGCACCGCATCGTCAACGCCGCCGGGCATGCCGTCACCGCCCTCCAGTTGCGGGTCGCGCAGCACCTCGGCGACTTCGGTGGCTACTCCGGCAGTGCCGTGCGGCTCCGGTCCCGGCCGGAGACGGTTCTCGGGGTGCTGTGTGAGCAGGTGCAGGCCCGCGGCCGTGGCGGCGAGGCCCGTCCGGCGACGAACGTGCTGTATGCCGTGCCACTCGCGCGGATCCTCGCCCGGTTCGGTGTCACCGTGCCCGGCGACCTGCCCGGTGACCCGCCTGGCCTGGACCGGGTGCGGCAGCTGCTCGCGGACGGCGACCCGGGCGGGGCCGAGACGGCGCTGGCCCGGACGGCGGTCACGGCGGCGGCGCACTGGTACTGGCGGGCCCGGATCGCGTTCGTCCGTCAGAACCTGGAGTCGACGTCGGCATACCTGGACCGTGGCCTCGCCCTGGACCCGCACCACCCGGCGGCACTCGCGCTGAAGATCCGGGTGCTGCTGCTGAGCAATGAGGCGACGGCCAGGTCGGCGGCGGCGGACCTGGCGAACCGCAGTACCGGAATCGACCCCGGCCTGGACATCTGGCTGGCCTGCCTGGCCGGACACGGCATGTTCGGTCCCGGGATCCGCTCCGACCACGAACTCGCCGTGCTCTGCCCGGATCAGACCTGAGGAGCGGCCCGTGAACGCGCCCGACACCCCCGCAGGCACCCGCACGGTCCTGCTGGTCATCGGCGACAGCCAGAAGCAGGACGGTGTCACCAGGACGGCCGAACTGTGGGCGGCCGCCGGTGGGCTCACGATCACGGAAACCGTCGTCTCGGACGACGACTACACCTCGATCGTGCCGGCCATTGCGCAGATCCACGAACATGTCGACAGGCAGTCGATCGACGCCGTCCTGATCGGCAACCTGCCGATCCGGCCACAGGTGCGCCAAAGGCTCCGTTACGCGGTCGAAGCCTGGACGGAGCACGGCGTCGCGGTCCACCTCGTTGGGATCGGCCCATTGACCACCATCGACGAGCAGCCAACGCTCGGGCGTCATGCCCGCCGTTTCGCGCTCTTTGCAGATCCGCCTACCAGCCCGGTGGAAGGGTCGGTCGATCGCATGGGCGCATTCGACTTTACGGACCGTCTGTCTCAGCGGATCGTCGTCGGCGACTCGCTCGGGCCTGTAAGCGCGATGCGTTCACCCCTGATGGATGGTGCCGCGTCGCCGGGGGTGCCGGTGCGGCGGCGGGAGGGGCCGTTGCCGCATGACGGGTTGTACGTGCGGCGGAACAACGCGTTCGGGACCCGGTCGACGCTCGGCATCGTGGACCTCATCGATCAAGGTGTCCTGATCGACCAGGACCAGATCCGCTTCGACGACTTCGTGGTCGCCAACACCGGCCGCATCCCGGCCCCGGAGCCGGGCTCCGCTATCGCCGTCAGCCACGGCCAGGCGCTGGTCAGCGGCGGCCGCACGGCGTACCCGGCCACGACGCACCTGCTGGAGATCGCACTGCGGGCGGCGCCCACCGCGCCGGTCGGCGTAGCGCCGGCCGAGCCGCTCCCGGTCAACTTCGTGTTCGCGGTCGACACCAGCGGCTCCATGTACGGGGAGAAGCTGGACACCGTCAAGGTCGCGATCCGGGAGCTGCACAGGCAGCTGCGCGACGTCGACGTCCTCGGCATCGTCACGTTCGACAGCGTGGCCCGCACCGCGCTGCGCGCCACCCGTAAGGCCGACCTGGACACCGACGAGCTGACCAGGATCGTCGGCGGGCTACGGCCCAGCGGGTCGACGGACCTGAACCTCGGCATCCTGTACTCCCTGGACGAGATCGCCCGGCACGGCGACGCGACCACGGTCGACTGCGTCTACGTGTTCTCCGATGGTGAGCCGACGTCCGGCGAGACGGACTGGATCAAGATCCGGGCCAACCTCGCCAGCCGGGTCCGCGGCGCCGTGACGCTGTCGTGCTTCGGGTTCGGCTCCGACGCCAGGATGCGGGAGCTGGACGCGCTCGCCGGGCTGACGGGTGGGCACTCCACGTTCGTCACGCACGCCGACGACGTACGGCTCACCCTGGCCCAGGACGTGTCCCGCCGGGACCACCTGGCGGCGATCAACATCCAGCTGAAGATCGACCTGGACCCCGCGGTCGTGCTGTGGCACGTGTACGGCCATGACCTCATCACCGATCCTGCGGCGCGGGCGGCAGTGCTCGACGACGCCTGGGCCGCGCGCGACCGCGGGCGGCGCGACCTCGGCGTCGAAGCCCTGCCGGACCTGATCGAGGACGAGGACGGGATCCGGATCTTCGCACCAGACCTGGCGTTCGGTGAGACGTACTGGATCGTGCTGGAGGTGCAGACGAGCGGGACCGACGTCGGCTCGGCCGTCGTGCAGTACCTCGACACCCTCGCCCGCGACAACCGCCGCGAGGTCATCGACCTGTCCGCCCCGGGGGCGCTGCCGGAGCAGACGGTGCTCGCCGACGGCATCGGCCTGTGGACCAGCGAGATCACCTTCTACGCACTGGACGATCTCTACGAAGGCGACCGCGAGTCGGCGACCCAGCGGCTGTCCAGGCACGCGGAGCTGCTGCGGGCGATGTACGCGAGATTCCCCGAGCCGCAGTTCCGCGACGACGGGGTGACCCTCACCAAGCTGGTGTCGCTGACCCGCAACCTCGGCATGATCCGGCGCTGGTCCGACGACGCGGTGACCGGTCGTGAAGGGTATGCCATCTTCGCCATGAACAAGTTCGGCCAGTCCCGCGGCGGCTACCACAGCACCCGCGCCTGACGCGTCACGGGGCCATCATGAGGACGTGACCTCGCCGAACGAGCGGACGGCCAGGTCGAGCAGGTCGCCGGAAGGCAGGGCAGCGGCACGGCCGAGGCGGATCGCGCGGCCGTCGCGGCGGGTGACCCGGAAGACATGGCGCTCGCCCGGGAGGAGGGTGACGAGGGCGTCGTCGACGGTGAGGTCGGGTGCCCGCAGGCCGAGCGGCGCGGCGAGCCGGTCGGCGAACACGCACACGTCGCGCAGCAGGGTCACGGCGGTGACCGTGACGTGCAGCTCGCCTCGGGTGACGGCGACGTCGACCCGGCGTTCGGGGCGAGGCGCCGCCAGGTCACGCTCGGGCCGGTAGACCCAGGTGGTCCGTACCTCGTCGACGTCGACGACGAGCAGCTCCGCGCGCGGGTCGGCGGGCCGGCCGACGGCGGGGTCGACGGGCAGCCGGACGAGCTGGCCGGCGGGGCAGGCGGGCGTGAGATGCGATCGGGCGTGCTCCGCACCGTCCAGCCCGATCCGCCGGATGAGCACCCGCGGATGCCAGTCCGCGTCGGCGTCGTTGACGAGCGCGAGCAGGAGTCCGTCGGGGCCGGCCGGGTCGTGGGTCGGGCCCGGCCGGACCGGCTGGACCGTGGCGAGGCGGGGCGCGAACGAGTGGCGCAGGGCGAACCACAGCGGCTTCTCGATCCCCGCATGATCGACGGCGGACCAGCTGATCGCGGGCCAGCAGTCGTTGAGCTGCCACACGACGACACCGCCGCAGCGGTCGCGGGAGCGGAGCCATTCCACGCCGGTGGACACGGCGCGGGCCTGGACGACCTGAGTGGCGAAGTGCCAGTCGGCGCCGGTCGCCGGGGGCGGCACGTGGGGCTGCAGGCCGCGGGTCAGCTTGTGCATGCCGTCGATCGCGCGGAGGTGGTGCCGGGTGAGCGCCGAGCCGGGCGCGGGGGTCTCACCGGACAGGACCCGTTCGAGGGTGGTCCACGCGGCGGGGCCGCACCAGCCCATCTCCGCGACGAACGCGGGGTCGTGGTCGCGGTAGTGCGCGTAGTCGGCGTCGTTCCACGGGTTCCACAGGTGGGTCGGGCCGTGGGTGTCGGCGACCGGATCCCGGTCGAGACCGCCGGACCAGGGCGAGTTCGGCAGGTACGGGCGGGTCGGGTCCAGGCGGGCCAGGACGCGGGGGAGCACGTCGAGGTAGTAGGCGGCGCCCCAGCCGCGCGTGCCGAGCTGGTCGGCCCAGCCCCAGTGGTGCCGGCCGAGGACCGTCTCGTTGCCGCCGCACCAGAGCACGAGGCTGGGGTGGGCGGACATCCGGGCGACGGCCTGCGAGGCCTCGGCGGTGACGAGCTCGACCATGTCGTCGTCCTCGCAGTACGCGGCGCAGGCGAAGAGGAAGTCGTGCCAGACCAGGACGCCGCGTTCGTCGCAGGCGTCGAGGAACTCCTCGGTGGCGAAGTGCCCGCCGCCCCAGACCCGCAGGAGGTTGGCGTTGCCGGCGACGGCCTGGTCGATGCGGGCGGCCACGCGATCGGCCGTGGCACGGCTGCTGAAGGTGTCGTCGGGGATCCAGTTGTACCCGCGGACCCGCACCGGGCGGCCGTTGACGACGAGTGCCCAGCGGGTGCCGGGCCCGTCGGGGGTCTCCTCGACGGTCACGCTGCGCAGGCCGATGCGCGCCGTGGCGGTGTCGAGCACGGCGCCGTCCTGTTCGAGCGTCACCTGGACGCGGTACAGCGGCTGCCCGCCCTGACCGATCGGCCACCAGAGCTCGGGGTCCTCGACGGGCACGGTGACGGCCGCCTCGCTGCCGGCCGGTACCGTCGCCGCCGACGCGACCAGGTGTCCCGCCGGGGACGTCAGCTCGACCCTGACGCTGCTGCCCGCCGACGCGTCGAGCAGGACGTGCGCGGTGACGTGGGCCGCCGTGTGATCCGGGGAAAGACTGACCAGCGGCCGGACGTGCTCGATGCGCCCCGTGCAGGTCTCCAGGCGGATGCCGCGCCAGATGCCGGCGGTGACGTAGTGCGGGCCCCAGTCCCAGCCGAAGTTCGCGGCGGCCTTCCGGACGTGCGCGTAGGGCTCGTCATACGGGCTGGGCAGCGGACCGTGCGCACGCTCGTGGGCGCGGGCGGCGTCCCAGGCCGAGGCGAAGCTGACCTCGACGAGGTTGATGCCGGGCTGCAGGACGTCGTCGACCCGCCACCGGTAGGTCAGGTGCTGGTCGCGCGCCGCCCCGACGTGCTGCCCGTTGACGAAGACCTCCGCGACGGTGTCCAGCCCGTCGGCGACGAGGTCGGTGCGGGCGCCCGGCGTCGGCGACCACTGCACGTGGCGGTGGTAGTGCCACTGCGAGTGGCCGACCCACGTCTGCGCCTGCTCGCCCCAGCCCACGTCCGGGTCGGCGAGGAGCCCGGCCGCGATGAGGGCGGTGTGCACCTCGCCGGGCACCTGCGCGGGGATCGTCGCCGTGCGCACGGCGTCCGGGACGGTGTCGGGGCCGGAGACCCAGGTCAGTTGCCAGGTGCCGCCGAGGTCGAGCCGGGTGGCGGCAATGGTCGTCGTCTGCGTGGTGAGTGTCATCCCTTGACCGCCCCTGCGGTGAGTGCTTCCTGCATGCGGCGGCTCGCGAGCGCGTACGTGATGTAGACCGGGAGCAGCGTCAGTACGGTGCCGGCGGTGAGGACGCCGAAGTTGGTGGAGTCGGAGATGAGCGTGGGGAGTGCGACCTGCACGGTCCGGACGCCCGGTGCGGTGCCGGTGATGGTGAGGGAGAACAGGTACTCGTTCCAGAACGTGAGCAGCTGCAGGATCGTCACGCTGACGAGGCCCGGCATCGCGATCGGGATGAACACGCTGGTCAGCAGGCGCCAGTGGCCGGCGCCGTCGAGGGCGGCGGACTCCACCAGCGCCGGCGGCACGGTGCGCATGAACTGGGTGAGCAGCAGGACCGACAGCGGCAGGGCGCTGGCCGGCAGGAAGAGCATCTGGAACTCGCGCGTGTAGAACAGGTCCAGCTTGATCGCCAGGATGACGGTGGGGATCAGCGCGGCGAACGGCGGGATGAGGAAGCCCGCCGAGAACGCCCCGGTGATGGCGCGGGAGAGGCGGTTGTCCTGGCGGGCCAGCGCGTACGCGGCGGGCAGCGCGAGCGCCAGCGTCAGCAGGATCGCCACGGCCGAGATGAGCACCGAGTTGAGCAGGGCGCCGCCGAGGTCGGCGGTGCGCCAGGCGGTGGCGAAGTTGCGCCACAGCCAGTGCGCCGGCAGCGCGAACGGCCGCGTGAAGATCTCGATGTTGGTCTTGAGCGCGCTGACGGCGAGGTAGTACAGCGGGGTGGCGAGCAGCAGCGCGTACAGCCAGGAGAGGACTGTCGCGGCCGGGCGTCTGGTGGAGGTCATCGGGCGTTCTCCCGGGGGGCGCGCAGCAGGACATGGATCAGGGCCATCCCGGCGATGCCGAGGAGGAGCAGCACCACCCCGACGACCTGGCTGTAGCCGAGGTCCCGCTGGGCGAAGGCCTTGGCGTAGACGAGGTAGGACAGGGTGGTGGAGGAGGTGCCGGGTCCGCCCTTGGTGAGCAGCAGGATGAGGGCGGCCGAGGTGAACAGCGTCCACAGGTACTGCAGCATGGTGAGCGTGCGGACGTAGTCCTTGACCATCGGGAAGGCGATCTGCCACATCGTGCGGAAGTGTCCGGCGCCGTCGACGCGGGCGGCCTCGAGGACGTCGGCGGGCAGGCTCGCCAGGCGCGCGGCGAACAGGACCGCGGTCCAGCCGACGCCGCGCCAGAGGTCGATGGCGATGAGCGCGGCCAGCGCGGTGTCCGGGTCGGCGAGCCACGCGGTGGCCCACGGGTCGAGGCCGGCGGTGCGCAGCAGGCCGTTGACGCCGCCGTCGGGCGACAGCACGCCGTAGAAGATCATGCCGGTGACGGAGATCGAGATGAGGCCGGGCGAGAAGTAGAGCACCGACAGCACGCGGTAGCCGCGGGGCCTGCTGTTGAGGTGGTACCCGAGCATGAACGCCAGCGGGATCATCACCGGGATCACGACGGCGACCTGCACGGCGCTGTTGCGCACGGCGGCGTAGAACACCGGGTCGGCGAAGACCTTGGTGAGGTTCTCCGTCCCGGCGTACGCCGGCTCGTACAGCAGCCCCTTCCACCGCAGCGCCGCGATGACGAACATGGCCGCGAGGGGGCCGACGGCGAAGACGGCGAACCACGCCAGCGACGGCACCGTCAGCCAGAGGACGCGGGGTGAGTGCAGCCCGCCGCCGCGGACCGGCCGCGCGGTGGAGGTGGAGACCATCGTGTGTTCCTTCGACTTGGCGGGAGCCGCCGGTGGTGCGGCTCCCGCGCGACCGGGGACCGTCAGCCCTTGGTGGCGGTGTCGAGGCCGGCGCAGATCTGCTGCGGCGTCGACTTGCCGTAGGCGCCGGTCAGGACCTGGACGATCCGGTCGGACGCGGCGCCGATCCAGACGTCGGGCAGGACGGCGTAGTCGACTCCCGCGTCCAGGCCGAGTGACTGCGACAGCAGCGGATTGGTGGCGTAGGAGGCGAAGTCCCCACTGGTCGGGGGCAGGATGCCGGAGTCCTTGACGAAGTCGCCGACGGTGGTGTCGGCGTAGAACTTCGTGATGAACTTCCGGAGATTGTCGATCCGGCCCGGCTCGGCGCCCCGCTTCGTGATCATGAAGCCGACGCCGGTGAAGCCGCGGAACGCGGTCGGCTTCTTGAACGTCGAGCCGCTCGGGATGGGGAACCCGCCGAGGGTCGTGCGCTTGTCGATGCCGGTGCCGGACGCGGTGGACTCGGTGTACGCCCACGACCCGGCCGGCATGATCGCGGCCTTGCCCGAGTAGTACGCCGCGTACATGCCGTCGGCGATGAGCCCGGCGGCGTTGTCGACGAACACGCCGGCGTCGCGCAGCTGGGTGAACAGCTTGATGCCTTCCAGGACCGACGGCGTGGCGCAGTAGCCGCCCTTCTGCATGACCTGCTGCATCGTCGGCGCGTCGGTGTAGGACTGGGCGACCTGGTAGAAGAACTTCTGACCGGTCCAGTCGTTGCCGCCGACGGCGAGCGGTGCGACGCCCGCCGCCCGGAGCTTCCCGGCCGCGGCGATGAGCTCGTCCGTGGTCGCCGGGATCTTGTCGACGCCGGCGTTCTTGAGCAGTTCCGTGTTGTACCAGAGTGGCCAGCTGAAACCGGAGAACGGCAGGCCCTGCAGCTTGCCGCCGGGTGCGCCGCCGACGCGCCACTCGTTGAGCGCCGCGGGTTTGAGCTTGTCGCCGAGGCCCCAGTCCTTGACGTACTGGTCGGCGGGGACGGTGACGCCGGCGTCGAGCCAGCCGAGGGTCTTGTCGAACAGGTTGACGATGACGAGGTCGGGCGACCTGCCGGCGGCCACGGCGTTCTCCACCTGGTCGTCGATGGTCTCGAGGCCCTCGGTGACGTTGACCTTGATGCCGGTCTCGGCGGTGAACGCGGCGAAGACGCGGTTCTGGGCGGCGGCGGCGGAGTTGCCGGCCGACCAGCGGGTGACGACGTCGATGGCGTCGGGGGTGCCGGTCGTCGCGTCGGAGCCGCAGGCGACGAGCGCGGGGCTGAGGGTGAGGGCGCTGACGACGAACGCGGCCACGGCGCGCACGGCCCGCGGCCTGGTGCGGTGGTCCATAGGGATTCCTTTACGACTCGGGCAGGCAAGGGGGACAGCGCGTCGACGCGACGACCGGCGCTGTGTGACAGGTGGGGAGGGGGTGTCCCGGACGGTGCTCGACACAGCGTCGCCGACCGGACCGGCGAAGTCAATAACAAAGATTTTTAATCTATGATCTGGCTCGACCGAGTCCGACCACGGAGATGCGGGTGAACGACTACCGGCTGGAGCGGCGGACCGTCAGCCTGGCCGGTGCCGCCTTCACGGTGTGCGGCTCGTCCCCGGACAGGGCCCCGGCCAGGGTGTGCCCGACCAGCTCGCCCAGCTCCTGCACGTCGTGGCTGACGGCGCTGAGCGGGGGCGCGGCCAGCTGGCACAGCGCCGAGTCGTCCCAGGCGACGAGCGACAACTCCGCCGGCACGGCCAGGCCGAGGCGGGCCGCCTCGTGCAGGGCGCCGAGCGCCATGACGTCGTTGTCGAAGACCAGCGCGGTGGGCCGCTGGTCGAGGGCCGCGAGAGCGGTGACGGCGCGCACCCCCGCCGCCTCGGAGTAGTCGCCGTCGAAGGACGTCGTGCGGATGCCGTGCTCCGCGGCGACGGTCTCGAAGGTGCGGCGCCGGATGATGGTGTGCGCCATCTGCGCCGGGCCGCCGACATGCCCGAGGTGCGTGTGACCGGCCGCGGCCAGCTCGGCGATGACGTCGCGCATGGCGACCTCGTCCTGCGTCCACACCGCCGGCAGGCCGCCGGCCGTGACCGGGTCGCCGATGACGACGCACGGCAGGCCGAGGTGCTTGACCAGCGCCACGCGCTCGTCGCCGGGCAGCAGGTCGATCAGGATGACGCCCTGCACCAGGCCGAACCGCGCCCACGCCCGCATCCGCTCGACCGCCTGCGGCACCGTGGCCACCACCTGGAGCAGCACCGGCACGCCGAGCGGGACGAGGACCCGCTCGATGCCCGCGATGAACTCGTGGAAGAACGGCTCGGCGCCGAGGACCTCCGCGTCGCGCACCAGGGCGAGGCCGACCGGCGTGCCCTTCGACACCGAGGCGGTGGGTACCGCGGCCATGAGCGCCTCCTCGTGGATTAACCTTCGTCCCCGTAACGTAGTCGTGCGACAGCGTACGGCGAGACGAGAGGCGGTTGAGCGTGGCGCGACGGGAGTCTGCGGCCGCGGGACCCGGTAGTCGTGCGCTCATCGTGGACCTCATCCGGTCCTCCGGGCCGATCAGCCGGGTGGAGCTGGTCAACGCGACGGGCCTGACCCAGCCGACGATCTCCAACATCGTGCGCCGGCTCATCGACGACGGGGTCGTGCGGGAGACCGGCGACCTGGTCGCGACCCGCGGCAAGCCCCGCTCCATGCTGGTCATCAACTCCCGGGCGGCGTACGGCGTGGGGATCCACGTCGCCGCGGACGCGCTGACGTGCGTGGTCACGGACACCCGCGGCGGGACCGTCGGTCGCCAGCTCGTCGCCACCCCCGAGGACGGCCGACCGGAAAGCCTGATGGCGCGGCTCGCCACGCTGTACCACGAGATCACCCAGGGGCTGGGTCTGCCGCCGCAGAGCGTGGCCGGCATGGCCGTCGTCGGGCCGGGGCCGGTCGACGTGCGCCGCGGCCGGTTCCTCGCACTGCCGGGACTCCTGGGCCCTCCGGGTCCGGCCGGTCTGGACCTCGCCCACGCCCTGACCGGCCGGCTCGGGGTGCCGGTGCTCGTCGACAGCGACGCCGCGGCCGCGACCGTCGGGGAGTTCTGGGGGCGGCAGGTGTCGCGGGAGCGCACCTTCGGCTGCCTGTACATGAACTCGGGCATCGGCTCGGGCGTCGTGCTCGACGGCGCCCTGCACCGGGGCGCGAGCTCCAACGCGGGCAAGCTCGGCCACCTCGCGGTTGCCCGCGACGGCGAGCGGTGCCACTGCGGCAACCGGGGCTGCCTGGAGCAGCGGGCCGCGCCGCGCGCGCTCGTCGCCCGGGCCAGGGCGGTCCCCGGGCTGGCCGACCGGCTGCGGATCGGTGCCGGCGACCCCGACGCGCGGGCGTTCGACGTGCTCGCCCGGGCCGCGATCTACGGCGACGTGCAGGCGTCCGCGCTGCTCGCCGAGTCCGCGGAGCTGCTCGCCGAAGGCGCGCTGCTGCTGGCCAACCTGTGGGACATCGACACGCTCGTGCTCGCCGGGCCAGGGTTCGCCGTCGCCGGGTCGATCTACGTCACCGAGATCCGCCGCCGGCTCGCGGAGCGGGCGTTCGCGCGGGACGTGCACGACGTGCGGGTCGACCTGTCGAGCAACCCGCGGGACTCGGCGGCGATCGGCGGGGCGGCCCTGGTGCTGCAGGGTTCTGTCGCGCCGGGGCACGGCCCGCTAGTCTCGACCATGCGCTAGCCGGCGGCATGGTTGACTGTGTCGGTCGTCCAGCTTAGATTAATAATCTAACTTTTTGATCTCCGAGGTCATCGGCGGCCTGGAGATCCCTGAACGTCATGGTCCGACCGCACCGCCACGGTCGGCTCGCCTTCGCACCCGCCAACCGCCTGAGACCTCGCCAGGCGGCGATGGCCGGCGTCCCGCACCCCGGACGGCCGTGCCACCTGTGATCGTCGCTGCCCTCTGGGCCGGCGATCACACCCGCGACTCCGCCCTCGCAAAGGACCCCCACATGAGACACAGCAGGACCCGTCCGACGACACGACTCGCGGGCGGGATGGCGGGCCTGGCGCTCGTGACCGCCGCGCTCGTGGCGCCCTCGGCCGTGGCGCACGCCGCGGCGCCGCGCAGCATCCACGTCGCCAAGAACGGCAACGACGCCAACGCCGGCACCGCCGCCGCGCCCTACCTGACCATCAACCGCGCCGCGCAGGAGGCGCAGCCGGGGGACACCGTGCTCGTGCACGCCGGGCTGTACCGCGAGACGGTCAAGCCCGCGCGGGGCGGCACCGGTGAGGCGGCCCGCATCACGTACACAAAGGCCGGCGACGGCGACGTCGTGGTCAAGGGATCCGAGGAGATCGACACCTGGGTGCGAGCCGGTGGCAACGTCTGGAGCGTCACGCTGCCCAACACCTACTTCGGCGCCTACAACCCGTACGCGACCGGCCACCCGCAGGGCGGCGGGGGAGGCACCTTCCCCGGCTACAACGCCGGCGACGTCTACCTCGACGAGCAGGCCTACTCCGAGAAGCCCGCGCTCGGCGACGTGCAGGCCGCGGCGAACACCTGGTATTCCCAGGTCGCCGGCAGCAGCACGACGGTGTGGGCGAACTTCAACGGCGCCGACCCCAACGCCAGACTGGCGGAGATCAACGTACGGCGGCAGATCTTCGCCCCGGACGCGTGGGGCCTGGGCTACATCACCGTCGACGGCCTCGTCGTGAAGCACGCCGCGAACACCTACTCGGACTTCCCGGACAGCCCGGCCCGGCGGCAGGCCGGCGCGATCAGCGTCAACGGCGGCCTGCGCTGGATCATCCAGAACAACGTCGTCGTCAACGCCCGCACCATCGGCATCGACATCGGCCTCGGCAACGACGAGTGGGCCGGCAACCGCCCCGGCACCACCCGGACGAGCTTCCGCGACACCGCCAGGTACGGCTCGCACATCGTGCGCAACAACTACATCGGCAGGTCGGGTCAGTCCGGCATCGCCGGCGTCTTCTCGTGGAACTCCGACATTCTGTACAACATGATCGAGGACACCAACTACCGCAACGAGTTCAGCGGCGCGGAGACGGCCCCGATCAAGGTGCACTACATGAACGAGGGCCTCATCAAGGGCAACTACGTCAAGAACTCCCGCGGCGGCAACTCGGCCGGCATCTGGACCGACTGGGGCAACCAGAACGTCCGCGTCACCGGCAACATCGTCATGAACAGCCCGTGGGGCTACTACGCCGAGGCGGTCCACGGCCCGATCCTGGTGGACAACAACGTCTTCATCGGCAACAGCGACATCCGCACCCTCGACGCCACCGGCATCGTCTTCGCCAACAACCTGTTCGTCGACAACGGCCGGTTCGCCATCGACGGCGGCGGCCGGGACGCCTACTACTTCCAGCCGGGCACGATGAACGAGTCGACCGCGCTCACCTCGCCGCAGAAGGACTTCTGGTACAACAACCTCGTCCAGGGCTCGACGCTGCCGGACAACGCGACCGGCAAGACGCACGTCAAGGAGGGCAACGCCACCGGCGCGCTGTCCAACGTGCGCTACACGGCGACGAACACGGCGATGTCGCTGAGCTTCGACCTCAACACCACGGGCATCGCCGGCGCGACCCCGGCGACCCGGTCCCGGGTCGGCGTCATCCCGCGCGCCAATGAGAGCATCGCCGCCGACGTGACCACCGACTTCTTCGGCGCGCAGGTCAGCACGACCAACACCCTCCCCGGCCCGTTCGCCTCCGCACGATCCGGGACCAACACGTTCACGCTGTGGCCGCCGGCCGGGCAGAGCGTGCCGGCGCCGCCCGCGCCGCCGGCCGGCGTGCCGGTGAACCTGTCGCGCAACGCCGGTGCCCGGGCCACCGCGTCCTATCAGGACGGCGCGCTCGTGGCCGCCAACGCGATCGACGGCAACGGCGCGTCCCGCTGGTCCAGTGACCACAGCAACGACAACAACGCCTGGATCTGCGTGGACCTCGGCGCCGCCTACGCCGTGTCCACTGTGGTCCTGTCCTGGGAGGCCGCGTACGCCAAGGGGTACAGGGTCCAGGTGTCGGACAACGGGACACAGTGGACGGACGTGTACTCCACGACCACCGGCGACGGCGGCAACGACACCGTGAACGTCGGCCGGGCCGCCCGCTACGTGCGGATGCAGGGGGTGACCCCGAACACCCAGTGGGGCTACTCGCTGTGGGAGTTCGAGGTGTACGGCACACCGCCGGGCGCCACCGGCCCGACGCTCTACACGGACCCGAACTACGGCGGCGCGTCGGCGTCGCTCGGCGTCGGCAGCTATGACCTGCCGCAGCTGCAGGCCGCCGGGATCGCCAACGACAGCGTCTCCTCGATCCGGGTGCCCGCCGGCTACCTGGTCACCGCGTATCTCGACGCGGACTTCAAGGGCACCGCCTGGACCATCACCGCGGACACCGCCGACCTGCGGTCCACGGGCAACAACGACGCCATCTCCTCGCTGCGCATCACCACCCGGTGAAGGACGGAACCTCCATGAGACGAAGCGCAAAGCGCGCCCGGCGGGTGCTGGGCATCGCGCTGGCCGTGCTGATCCTCGGCACGGCCGCGGTGCGGCTGCCAGACGCCCTCGCCGACACCCCGGTCAACCTCGCCCGCAACGCCGGCGCCCGGGCCACCGCGTCCTATCAGGACGGCGCACTCGTGGCCGCCAACGCGATCGACGGCAACGGCGCCACCCGCTGGTCCAGTGACCACAGCAACGACAACAACGCCTGGATCTCCGTGGACCTCGGCGCCGCCTACGCCGTGTCCACTGTGGTCCTGTCCTGGGAGGCCGCGTACGCCAAGGCTTACAAGGTCCAGGTGTCGGACAACGGGACACAGTGGACGGACGTCCTGTCCACCACGACCGGCGACGGCGGGTCCGACACCGTGACCATCGGCCGGACCACCCGGCACGTGCGGATGCAGGGGGTCACCCCGAACACCCAGTGGGGCTACTCGCTGTGGGAGTTCGAGGTGTACGGCACCGGCTCCACCGGCGGCGGTGGCGGCGCGGCGATGGTCGCGCCCTCGACGACCTACCCGCAGACCTACGGCGACTGGGCCAACGGCCTGCTCGCCGGCAACGGCAAGCAGGGCATCATCGTCTTCGGCAACCCGCGCAACGAGACCACCGTCTTCACCGACAAGGACTTCTTCATGGCGCGGTCGGAGGCCCGGCCGCACCGGACCTTCAACACCGTGAGCGGCACCGACCTCGCCCGCATCCGTGACCTGCTCATCGCCGGGCAGTACCGGGACGCCAACACCCTGGCCGCCAACGTCCAGGGGTACCAGGGCGGCGGCGAGGGCAGCAAGCACCCCGGCTTCAAGATGACGACGCAGGTCACCGGCAGCACCGCGATCAGCAACTACGTCCGCTCGACCGACTACTCCTCCGGGGTGGTGTCGGTGAACTGGAACGACGGCCAGGGCCGCTGGCAGCGCGACGCGTTCGTGTCCAGGACCGACGGCGCCACCATCCAGTATCTGCCCGCACCGTCGGGGCAGCGCCTCAGCGTCAAGCTCGGCCTGTCCATCGATCCCGGCATGAACCTGCTCAACAAGGGCGTCACGTACGTCAACACCTCGAACACCAGCTTCCTCAACCTGCGGGCGAAGTACCCGAACGGCACCTACAACGCCGGCTACGAGGGCGTCACCCGCATCGTCACCGACGGCACGAAGACGATGAGCGGCACCGACGTGTCCGTCACCAACGCGACCTACGTGATGCTGCAGTCGCTGACCCAGCGGTACGACGGGACGTACAACGGCGGCGTCCCCGCCGAGCAGGAGTGGAACCGGCAGCTGCTGCAGTCGCGGTTGACCGCGCTCGGCGACAGCTACCAGACGCTGCTGAGCCGGCACGTGAGCAGGCACAGCGGCATCTTCAACCGGGTGTCGCTGGACCTGGGCGTCAGCGCGCAGGACCGGGCCAAGTCCACCGAGCAGCTGCTGGCCGAGCAGAAGACCGCGTCGGCGCCGATCCCCGCGCTGTACGAGCGGATGTTCTACGCCGGCCGCTACCACCTGCTCGCCTCCAGCAACGAGACGGCCGCTCCGGACCTGCTCGGCAACTGGACCGGCGACAGCAACGTCGGCTGGGACGGCTACTACCACCTCGACGCGAACCTCAACCTGCAGATCTCCGGCGGCAACGTCGGCAACATGCCGGAGGCGATGGCCGGGTACTTCTGGCTCAACAAGCAGTGGCAGGCGGACTTCCGCACCAACGCCCGCAAGCTGCTCGGCACGCGCGGCATGCTCACCGGCGGCAACACCCCCAACGGTGAGGGGCTCATCTCCAACATCAACTTCGACTATCCGTACCAGTACGTGACCGGCGGCGAGTCCTGGCTGCTGTACCCGTTCTGGGAGTACTACCAGGTGACCGGCGACCGGACCTTCCTCGCCGACCAGTACTACCCGCTGATCCGCGACATGGGCGACTTCTACGAGGACTTCCTCGTCAAGAAGGACGGCAACGGCAGGTACGTCCTCGCCGGCTCCATCTCGCCCGAGAACACCCCGCCCGGCGGCGTGCCGCTGAGCGTCAACTCGGTGTACGACATCTCCGGCGCCCGGTTCGCGCTGTCGACGCTCATCCAGACCAGCCGGGCGCTCGGCCGCGACGCCGACAAGATCCCCGTCTGGCAGGAGAAGCTGGACAACCTGCCGCCGTACATCGTCAACACCGACGGCGCGCTGGCCGAGTGGGCGTGGCCGGACCTGGCGAACAAGAACAACTACCAGCACCGGCACTCCAGCGGACTGATGCCGGTCTGGCCGTACCGCGAGATCACCCCGGAGACGAACCGGGCGCAGTACACCGCGGCGCAGACGTTCCTGCAGAAGAAGGACGCCGGCAGCTACGAGAACGCCGGGCACGGCCTGCTGCACGGGGCGCTGATCGCCGCCGACCTCAACAACGCCGACTCGGTCAACGCGAAGCTGCTCCGCTTCGCCAAGGACGACTACTACTACTCCAGCATGGCCACGTCGCACTACAACAACCACAGCGTGTTCGCGACGGACGTCGTCAACTCCGTGCCCACGATCATGATGGAGATGCTGGCCGCCACGTCGCCCGGCACCCTGGAGGTGCTGCCGGCCCTGCCGAAGGGCCTGAAGAAGGGCACCATCTCCGGCATGCTGGGCAAGGGCCAGTTCAGGATCGACAAGCTGACGTGGGACACCGACACCCGCAAGGTCCAGGTGACGGTGACCTCGAACATCGACCAGAACCTGACCCTGATCCAGCGCTCCGGCATCGCGTCGATCACCGCCACCGGCGGCACGGTGCAGAGCTCACCGCTGGGCGGCATCGCCCGGGTCCTGCCGCTGCAGGCGGGCAGGACCGTCGTGCTCGACCTGACGCTCAGCGCCGCCGCCGTCAACCTCGCCCTCGGCAGGCCCGCCACGGCGTCGTCGTCGTCCAGCGCGCAGCAGGACGCCGCGAAGGCCTTCGACGGCGACCTGTCCAGCCGCTGGGCGGCGAGCGAGGCCGCGGACAACTGGGTGCAGGTGGACCTCGGCGCCACCTACAACCTGCGCGAGGTCGCCCTGCGCTGGGAGGCCTCCTACGCGAAGTCCTACAAGCTGCAGGCGTCCACGGACGGCACGACCTGGCGGGACATGTACACCCAGGCCAGCTCGCCCGGCGGCACGGAACGCCTCCCGGTGAGCGGCCCGGCCAGATACGTCCGCATGCAGGGCGTCACGAAGTCCGGGCAGTGGGGCTACTCGCTTTACGAGCTGGAGGTCTACGCCTGAACCGCGGATGACGAGCGCGGGAGGGGCGTCGGCGCCCCTCCCGCGCTCGTGGCTACGCCGGGAGCTGGTCGAACTGCTCCCAGCCGCCGATCGCCGCGCGGTTGGCGATCAGGGCCGCGGCGCCGGCGTTCTCGGCGCAGACGTACTGGTTGTTGACCGTGGCGAGGAGGCTGACGGTGCCGTTGCCGTTGCGGATCAGTTTGAACGTCTCCCATGGTCCGGCGGCGGTGCGGTTGGCGATCAGCGCCCCGGCGCCGGCGTTCTCCGCGCAGACGTACCGGGTGTTGACCCTGGCGCGTAGCGCGATGTTCCCGCCGCCGAGGTCGACCACCTCGAAGCGCTCCGCGTTACCGACCGCGGTGGCGGTGGCGATCAGCGGCGAGTTGCCGCTGTTCGGCGCCGTGACGTAGCGGTTGTTCGCCCTCGAACGGAACGCGAACGCGGTGCCGGTCGGCGGGGTCGAAGGCCCGCCGACGACCGGCTGCGTCGGCCGGGTGGGGGTCAGCGGGGTCTCCCGCTTGAACATCCGGCCGCCGTCGGCGGTGAGCCGCAGGTAGTAGTCCGAGGAGCAGGCCACGCCGTCGGCGTCCAGCGCCGGGTGGCCGAAGTTCGCCGGCTGCATCGAGGCGTTCTCGGCCGTCTTCGCGATCTGGTTGCCTTCGTTGAACTCGTCGAACATCGACACGTACAGGCCCTGCGCGCCGAGCCGGGTCATGTTGTAGATGTGCCGCCAGTAGAAGTCGCCGTGGGCGCGGGCGCCGGCGGACAGGTCACCCGGCATCACACACGGCTGGTAGTCGATCCCTCTGGCGTTGCAGTCGGCCTGATCGCCGACGTTCACGTTGTTGTAGTACGAGTCGAGGCCGGCGACGTCGCCGGTGCGGCCGACCATCCACGGCGAGATCATGTTGAACGCGTGGTACACGTCGAGGAACCCCGGACGGGAGTCGTTGACGCCGGTGCGCCACCAGGTCGGCACGCCGCCGATCACGTAGCAGCCCTGGGCCTTGAACCAGTTGATGACGTCCAGGCACGGGCCGGGCGCGAACGGGCGGCCGGGGTCGTTGAAGCCGAAGCCCCAGATGCACACCACCGGCTTGCCGTTCTGCCGCGCGTACGCCGGCGACGCCGTGTAGGCGGACATCTTCGTCGTCCAGTCGGTCTTGATCTGCGACTGCATGTCGGTCCAGCTGGTGACGTCGTACATGATGTAGAACTTGCGGCCGAACGCCTCCGCGGCGCTGCGGACCTTCACCGTCATCGCGTCGCGGACGGGGCCTTCGCCGCCGACCGGGTTGAACCGCTGCAACGCGGCCGTGTCGCAGCCGTAGTCACGCATCCACTTGAAGTGGGTGTCGACCGTCTGCTGGTCGTAGGAGGAGAACAGCTTGGCGGGCTGCCCGTTGCCCAGGTTCGCGTACGCCGTGGTGTAACTCTTCGTGTACTCGCGCATGTCCGGCCACGACACCAGCGTCGTGTTGCTCGGCGACGGCGGCTGACCGCCGTTGGCGCTGTAATGCCACCACTGGTTGATCGGCGACCCGTCACCGAGGCAGGCGAACCAGCCCTGGTAACCGACGGAGATCTTGCCGACCACATCGCCCGGGGCGCTGGCGGCCTCGGCGGTGCCGGCAACGTACGCAGTCGCACCGAGACCGGCGACGGCCAGTCCGGAAGCCAGAACCTGGCGCCTGGAGAGACTCATGGGATTGGATGTCCTTTCGAGCGGGAACGCGGGGATTGCCTCATGGCGGTGAGCGCCTGCCACCGTCTCCAGGGCAGGCTTGATCCGCGTTGCGCGTGCGGGCGGCGGGACCGCGCCCACACGCTGGACGGGGGCGGCGAACGGCAGTGACGCGGGGGCATCGGGCGGACTCCGGCACTTCACGGAGGAGCGACGCCGACGCACCTGACGAAACGGCGGTCCGAGTTGAGGATGCCCGGGAAGCGGCCGTCTTGAATGGACCTTTGCAAGAGGAGCGCCGATCTGTCAACTCGACTACCTGATGTATCGGCGTCGATACAGCTTCAGCGGCGGCCGGCGCCCAGCATCTGGCCGCGGGTGAGGGCCCGCTGGGCGATGACGAAGACGGCGACCACGGGCGCGACCGTGACGAGGGTGGCGACGGCCAGCTGCGGCGCGTAGAGCCGCACGTCGAGCCCGGCGGCGTTGGTCGGGTCGAACAGCGGGCTGGAGGAGACCAGCTGCGGCAGGCCGACCGAGATCGTCGTGCTGGAGGACAGCGGCAGCAGCACCAGCGGCAGGAAGAAGTTGGTCCAGTTCGCGACGAAGCTGAAGAAGCCGACCAGCGCGACCGCCGGTTTCGACGCGGGCAGCGCGATCCGGCGGAAGATGTCGGTCTCCGACAGCCCGTCGATGCGGGCCGCCTCGAGGACCGGCACCGGCAGGGTCGTGCGGAAATGGATGTACGTGAGGTAGACGCCGAACGGGTAGAAGCCCATGAGGAGTGCGACGACCCAGATGTTGTTCACCGCTCCGGCCGCGCTCACCTCCAGGTACAACGGGATCACCAGCACGGTGTTGGGCACGACCATCGTGAGCAGCGTGCAGAAGCGCAGCAGCCGGCGGCCGGGGAAGCGCAGCCGGGCGAGCGCGTAGCCGGCCGGCAGCCCGACGGCGACGGCGACGAGCGCGCCGCCGGTGGCCACGATCAGCGAGTTGCCGAGCCAGCTCAGCACGACCCCGTCGTTGAAGCGCAGCACCGTGTGCCAGCTGTCGCGGGCGTTGCCCAGGGACAGGCCGGTGGGGCCGGAGCCGTCGTCGCGGCGCAGCCCGACCAGTGCGAACGCGGCGACGGGGTAGGCGAACCCGACCGCGACGAGCAGCAGGGTCAGGATCCGGCCGGCGCGGCCGAGGTTCACGGGCATCGTCGGGTCACCGTTCGTCGTCGAAGAGGCCGCTGCGGCGCACGACCAGCAGGCCGACGCCGAGCGTCACGGTCAGCAGGATCACCGACATCGCCGCGGCCATCGGGGTGTCGAGGATCTGGTACGCGTAGGAGAACCCGAGCTGGTTCGGCGTCCACTGCGGGGCGATCAGCCCGTGGGTGACCTGGCTCAGCACCTGCGGCTCGAGGAACAGCTGGAAGCCGTAGGCGAGGTTGAGCAGCGCGAGGTAGCCCAGCCACGGCCGGATCATCGGCAGCTTGACCCGCCACGCGATGCCCCAGGCGCCCGCGCCGTCCAGCCGTGCCGCCTCCAGCAGATCCTCGGAGATGCTGTTCAGCCCGCCGGTGAGCACCACGACCCAGGTGCCGGCGCCCTGGAAGAAGAGCATGGCGGCCAGGATGTACGGCAGGTTCCCGGGCTGGGCGACCTCGCCCAGCGTGTGGTGGCCGAAGCCGTGCCAGAGGAACGCGACCGGGCTCTGCCCGGGGTCGAGCAGGAACAGCCAGAGCATGAAGTTGGCGACGCCGGTGAGGGCGCCGGGCAGGTAGTAGACGAAGCGCATCGTGGTGCCGAAGCGGCCCGGGCTGGCGTCGACGAGCAGCGCGAGGCCGACGACGCCGAGCAGCATCAGCGGCAGCCAGATGACCATGGTGAGGGCCACGTTGCCGAAGGTCTCGGCGAAGCGCAGGTCCGTGACCACCCGCCGGTAGCTGCTGAGCCCGCCGAAGCCGGTCTCGGACTCGTTCTGCAGGCTCTTGACCACGGCGTACCCGGCCGGCCCGAGACCGCCGACGAGCAGCAGCGCGACGTACGGCAGGACGAGGACCGCGGCGGCGCGGCGTCCCATCCGTCCGGCCCGCCCGGTTCTGCCGGGCCGGACGATCCTCCGCGGTGGATGGGACGGTGGCGGGACGGCCGCGTGCACCGGCGCGTAGATCTGGCTGCTGCTCCTGTACGTCGACACGGGCGGACTCGATTCAAGCGCTGTCGTGGACGGTGTAGCCGAATGAGCGGGCCTCCCCGACGAGCCGTTCGCCGAAGACGGTCCAGGCGTGGGAGAAGGAGCGCCCCGAGGTGAGCGCCGGGGTGACGGTGTGCGTCCACACGGTGCCGGTGTTGTACCGCGTGTAGTCGCGCTCGGGCCGCACGATGGTGCTCGCCAGGACGAACGCCGCGGCGGCGGCGTCGAAGTCGGCGAGGTACCTCGCCTCCCGCTGCCGGTCCAGCCACGGCTGCTGCAGCGGGGTGACCCCGGGCAGCCCGACGCTGAGCTCGACCTGCCAGCGCGGGTCGGCCGCGACGAACCGGGCGAACGTCAGCGTGTTCGCCAGCTGGGTGCCTTTGATGTGCCGGGAGAAGCCCCACAGGCCGCCGCCCTCGGAGCTGGTGTGCGGCGCGTCGTCCGCGGACCAGCGCAGCGGCGCGGCCGCGGCGATCCGGCCCGGCGGGACCTTCCACGTGTCGCGGAACAGGAAACTGCCCCACCACACGGCGCCCGGGCTCATGACGAGGCGCTTGCCGAGCTCGGCGGCCTCGGGGGAGAAGATGCCGGCCGGGGCGACCGCGCGGGCGGCGACGAGCCGGTCGAGCAGGTCGCGGACGCGGGTGCAGCGCGGGTCGCCGAGGTCGATGTGCACCTGCCGCTCGCCGAGCCGGTGGTTGGTCGGGCAGCCGCTGGCCCACAGGTAGCGATCGGGGGCGTAGGCGTCGCCGAGGAAGCCGGTGACGTAGCCGGGGTGCTCGGCGGCGATGCGCAGGCTGAGCTCGCCGTACTCCTCCCAGGTGGCGGGCGGCCGGTAGCCCCAGGCGGCCATCAGCTGCTTGTCGTACCAGAGCACGTCGGGCGCGGCGTCGTTGCGCAGGCAGCGGAAGAGCCCGTCGATGCGGCACTGCGAGATCGAGCTCGGTGCGTACTTGGCGATGACGTCGGCCAGGTCCTCCGTCAGGTCCCGGACGTAGTTGATCTTCGAGTTGGCGGCCCAGGCGATGTCGTCGTTGGACGGGAAGAAGATCGCGTCCGGCCAGCCCGTGCCGGCCTGGTTGAACAGCACGAACTTCTGCTGCAGCTCGGTGCTGCCGACGTTGCCGTTGATGGTCATCACGTCGACCGGGATCTCGGGGTGTGCCTGCTGGAAGGCGCTCACCGCGGGCAGCCGGGGTGGGTCGACCCACACCGTGATGCGCCCGCCCGAGTCGGTCGCGTCGTCGGCGGTGCCGGTGCCCTCCGGGCCCTTGCAGGCGGCGGGACCGATCAGCGCGAGCACCGCGAGCGTCGTGACGGCGGCGCGTGTACCGCAGCGGATCATCGCGGGCACCTTACCGAATCCATCGGATGTCTAGCCGGATGTCTAGCAGAGCAACGTTGGGATTAGACATGGGAGGTCTGGAAACGTCAACAGCAGAATCGTGACACGCCTGCCGGGCAAAATCCCCTATAAGCGCCCGATCTGCCGCAAGAGCGGCCACCTAGCGTGTGCCGTCGATGCGCTTCGACGAAATACATCCTATGAATGTGCCGTTTCGGTGGAGACGGACGGCGAGGTGCGGTGCTAGTGTCCGTCGCCAATAGATCGGATCAATCACGCCACCGCGGGTTGGTCCGCACGCTGGACGGAAGTGTGTGCATGACGACGATCACCGCAGTACGGATCCACGACGTGCGGTTCCCGACGTCGCTGAGGCTCGACGGGTCGGACGCGATGAACCGGGACGCCGACTACTCGGCCGCCTACGTGGTGCTGGAGACCGACACCCCCGGGCTCGCCGGGCACGGCTTCACCTTCACCATCGGCCGCGGCACCGACCTGGTCGCCGAGGCGGTGCGGCAGCGCGCGCAGCCGCTGCTCGGCCGCGACGCCGGCGAGCTGTGCCGCGACCTCGGCGCGGTCTACCGGGAACTGGGCGCGGACTCGCAGCTGCGCTGGCTGGGGCCGGAGAAGGGGGTCGTGCACCTGGCGCTCGCCGCGGTGATGAACGCCGTGTGGGACCTGGCGGCCCGCCGGGCCGGGAAACCGCTGTGGCGGCTGCTCGCCGAGATGTCGCCCGAGGAGCTGGTCGCCGCGACCGACTTCCGCTACATCACCGACGCCCTGACCCCGGACGAGGCCCTCGCGATGCTGCGCGAGATGGCACCGACCAGGACGCAGCGGATCGAGCGGCTGCGCGAGCTGGGCGGCTACCCGTGCTACACGACGAGCGCCGGCTGGCTCGGCTACGACGACGACAAGCTGCGCCGGCTGCTGAAGGAGGCGGTCGACGCCGGGTACCGGCACGTCAAGCTCAAGGTCGGGCTGGACCTCGCCGACGACGTCCGACGGTTGCGCATCGCCCGCGAGGTCATCGGCTGGGACGCGGACCTGATGATCGACGCGAACCAGGTGTGGGACGTGCCGCAGGCGATCGACTGGGTCGGCCGGCTGGCCGAGTTCCGTCCACTGTGGATCGAAGAGCCGACGAGCCCCGACGACGTCCTCGGGCACGCCGCGATCCGGCGGGCGGTGGCGCCGATCGGGGTCGCCACCGGCGAGCACGGCATGAACCGGGTGTTGTTCAAGCAGCTCTTCCAGGCCGGCGCGATCGACTACTGCCAGCTCGACTCGGCCCGGCTCGCCGGCGTCAACGAGATCCTCGCCGTCTACCTGATGGCCAAGAAGTTCGGCGTCCCGGTCTGCCCGCACGCCGGCGGCGTCGGGCTGTGCGAGCTCGTCCAGCACCTGTCGATCTTCGACTACGTCGCGGTGTCCGGATCCCTCGAGGGCCGGGTCACCGAGTACGTCGACCACCTGCACGAGCATTTCACCGACCCGTGCGTCGTCGTGGACGGGCACTACGTGCTGCCGGACGCGCCCGGGTACAGCGCACAGATGCACGAACGGTCGCTGCAGGAGTTCGGCTACCCCGGCGGCGGGTACTGGCAGACGCGCAGCCCCGCCAGGGGAGCCTGACATGGCGCTGCTGGAGGTGCGCGGCGCGAGCAAGAGCTTCCCCGGCGTCCAGGCCCTCGACGCCGTCGACCTGAAGCTGCGCCACGGTGAGGTCCTGGCGCTCGTCGGGGAGAACGGCGCCGGCAAGTCGACCCTCATGAAACTGCTGACCGGCATCGACCGGCCGGACGCCGGCACGTTCTCGCTCGACGGCGACCGGTACACGCCGACGAGCCCGAGGCACGCGCAGGAACTCGGCATCTCGATCATCCATCAGGAGCTCAACCTGATGCCGGACCTCACGGTCGCGCAGAACATCTTCATCGGCCGGGAGCCGCGCATCGGCGGGCTGCTGCTGTCGGAGCGGGCGCTCAACCGGCGGACCAGGGAGCTGCTCGCCCGGCTCGGCCTGCCGCTGGAGCCCACTGACCTCGTCGGTGACCTGACGGTGGCGCGGCAGCAGATGGTCGAGATCGCGAAGGCACTCAGCTTCAACGCGCGGGTGCTGGTCATGGACGAGCCGACCGCCGCGTTGAACGAGGTCGAGGTGACCACGCTGTTCGGGCTCATCCGCCGGTTCGTCACACCGCGGACCGGCGTCATCTACATCTCGCACCGGATGCACGAGCTGGCCCAGATCACCGACCGGATCACGGTGCTGCGCGACGGGCGGAACGTCGACACCCTCGACACCGCGTCGAGCACCATCCCGCAGGTGATCTCGCTGATGGTCGGGCGGACGATCACCGGCGAGCAGCGGCCGCGGGGCGCGGTCGTCACCGGCGAGCCGGTGCTGTCGGTGCGCGGCCTGCGCACGAAGGCCCTGCTGCGCGACGTCAGCTTCGACGTGCGCCGCGGGGAGATCCTCGGGTTCGCCGGGCTCATGGGCGCGGGCCGGACCGAGGTCGCCAGGGCCCTCGTGGGCGCGGACCGCAAGGACGGCGGCACGGTCACGGTCCACGGCCGAGAGGTCGCCGTCGGCAACCCGGCCGACGCGGCCCGCGCCGGGATCGGCTACCTGTCCGAGGACCGCAAACGCTACGGCGTCCTGCTCGGCCGCAACGTGCGCGACAACGTCGTGCTCGCCTCGATGCCCCGCTTCACGTCGAACCTCGGGCTCGTCGCCGACCGGATGATCGGCAGGACCGCCGCCGACCACGTCGCCAAGCTCCGCATCCGCACCCCGTCGACGGGCCAGCTGGTGCAGCACCTGTCCGGCGGCAACCAGCAGAAGACCGTCATCGCGAAATGGCTCGTCCGCGACTGCGACGTCCTCATCTTCGACGAGCCGACCCGCGGCATCGACGTCGGCGCGAAGGACGAGATCTACGCGCTGCTCGACGAGCTCGCCGCGGCCGGCAAGGCGATCGTGATGATCTCCTCCGAACTGCCGGAGGTCCTGCGGATGTCACACCGGATCGCGGTCATGTGCCAGGGCCGGATCACCGCCGTCATCGACAGTACCGACGCGACCCAGGAAAAGATCATGGACTTCGCCACCCGATTCAGCACCGAAGGAACGGTGACCTCGTGACCTCGATCCCTTTTCCCGCCAGGGTCCGGGGCTCTGTGCAGCAGCTGCTCGCCCTCGCCAGCCTGATCGCCATCCTGGTGTTCTTCTCCTTCGCCAGCCCGTACTTCTTCACGCCCAGCAACCTCGTCGGCATCCTCATGGCCGCCACGGTCACCGGGATCCTGGCCCTGGGCACCACCTTCGTCATCGTCTCCGGCGGCATCGACCTGTCCATCGGCACCGGCATGATCCTGTGCGGCGTCATGACGGGCGTGTTCATGACGTACTGGGGCTGGCCCGCCTGGGCGGGGGTCACCGGAGCGATCCTGTTCGGCGGCCTGATCGGCTTCATCAACGGCTTCAACGTGTCGGTCCTGGGCCTGCCGCCGTTCATCGCGACGCTCGGGATGATGCTCGTCGCTTCCGGCCTGTCGCTGGTCATCTCCGGCACGAAGCCGATCTACTTCAAGGAGCACCCCGACTTCCAGCTGCTGATGAACTACTCGGTGATCCCGGGTGCCCGCTTCCCCCTCGGCGTGCTCATCTTCCTGGTCCTCACCGTCGTCGCCGCGGTCGTCCTCGGCAAGAGCATCGTCGGGCGGTACGCGTTCTCGATCGGCAGCAACGAGGCCGCCACGGCCCTGTCCGGCGTCAACGTGGTCCGCTGGAAGCTCACCATCTACACCCTCGCCGGGCTGTTCGTCGGCATCGCCGGCGTCCTCGCCGCGTCCCGGCTCAGCTCCGCCCAACCCGTCGGCGGCATGGGCCTGGAACTGGAGGCCATCGCCGCCGTCGTCATCGGCGGCACCTCCCTGCAGGGCGGCCGCGGCTCGATCGCCGGCACCGTCGTCGGCGCGCTCATCGTCGCGGTCCTCACCAACGGCCTGCGCGTCACCGCCGTGCCGCAGGAATGGCAATCGGTCGTGGTCGGCTGCGTGATCCTCGTCGCCGTCTACGTCGACATGCTCCGCAGAAAACGCACCCTCTGAGAAGGAGTACACCCCCATGCACAGGAAGGCGTTCGTCGCGCTGCTCGGCGCGACCGCGATCACCCTCACGCTCGGCGCCTGCTCCGACGCCGCCGAGAAACCCGGCGAGGAGAAGAAGCCCTACGTCGCGCTCATCTCCAAAGGCTTCCGCCACCAGTTCTGGCAGGCCGTGAAGGCCGGCGCCGAGCAGGCCGGCAAGGAGTTCAACGTCACCGTCACGTTCGAGGGCGCCCAGGAGGAAGGCAACGTCGAGCAGCAGATCCAGCTGCTGCAGACCGTCATCGACAAGAAGCCCGGCGCGATCGGCTTCGCCGCCATCGACAGCCAGGCCGCCGGGCCGCTCATGCTCCAGGCGAAGAACGACAAGATCCCGGTGATCGCGTTCGACTCCGGCGTGGACAGCGACGTGCCGATCACCACCGCCTCCACCGACAACCTCGCCGCCGCCGCCGAGGCCGCCAAGCACATGGCCGAGAAGATCGGCCACGAAGGCAAGATCGCGATGGTCGTCCACGACCAGACCAGCGTCACCGGCGTCCAGCGCCGCGACGGCTTCGTGGACTACATGAAGAAGAACGAGCCGAAGATCCAGATCGTCGACATCCAGTACAGCGGCGATCCCCTCAAGGCGACCGACCTCGCCAAGGCCATCCTCACCGCCAACCCCGACCTCAAGGGCATCTACGGCTCCAACGAGGGCGCCGCGATCGGCGTGCTGCACGCCGCCCAGGAGAAGGGCCTCACCGGCAAGCTGACGATCGTCGGCTTCGACTCCGGCAAGGACCAGATCGACGCGATCAAGGCCGGCACGATGTACGGGGCGATCACCCAGAACCCGGTCGGCATCGGCTACGAGACGGTCAAGGCAGCGGTCGCCGCCATCAAGGGCGAGAAGCTGCCGAAGTCCATCGACACCGGCTTCTACTGGTACGACAAGACCAACATCGACGAAGCGAAGATCTCCGCGGTCCTGTACCAGTAACCTGCCGTCCCTCGTAGCCAGGCGCTGGCCGGTGGATCCTCACCGGCCAGCAACGCGACCACGAGCGGGCATTCGGCTGGGGACGCTCGGGTTCTTACTGTTGTATGCTTTTCGGTATGACAACGGTCAGGTTCACAGTGTCGTTGCCGGAGGACGTCGCTGGCCCGTTGAAGGACCTGCCGGCGGGGCAGGTGTCGGCATATGTCACGGAAGCGCTACGGCGGCGTCAGCTTGTCGAACGAACGCAGGATGCGCTGACCAGGGCCGGACACCGCACGTTCACTCCGGACTCGGACGAAGCCGCAGCACTCCGGGAGCAGCTTCGAGTCCCTCGCGAAGTGCACAGCGAGACGGTCACGCGACTCAAGTCCGAGGGGCTCCTTCCAGCCGACTGGCGGTCGCGGCAGTGATCGTCGAGGCGGTGCTCGACAGCGGTGCGCTGATGGCGTATGTCCACGGTGTCGATCGAATCGGCGAGTTGCTGTTCAGGGCGGCTGAGAACGGCTTTGCGGTCACGGTCCCGAGCACCTGCTTGATTGAGGCGTACTCCGGATTGAGCGTCGACGAGCACGACATGCTGAGGGTGCTTCGGTTACTGCCGGTAGTGCTGGTCGATGAGCCCGGTGTTGATGTGCATGGCCCTGACGATCTTCCGATCATCGGAGGCATGGCAGCGAAGTCGGGCCGGCTGGGCGCCGGTCATGCCGCCTTGGTGGCAGCGAGCCTGTCGGTTGCGGTCTACACGTCGTTGCCTGAGCAGATCGAGGCCGTGCTCGGCAAGAGCTGGCCGATCATAGAGGTGTGACCGGCAGCGCGCCATGGCTCGGTCGGCGGTGAGTTCGATCCTTGATGCGCGGGCGGCGGGTCCAGGGCGGCGCCGACGGCGGCCAGCCGGTCGGCCAGCGCCGGGGCGGCGTCGCGCAGGCCGGCGAGATCCGTCTGGTGCTCCAGCAGTTGCGTCCACAGCACGCCGCGGCCCTGTTCCAGCAGAGAGGCCGCCTGGTGCGCGTGGCCGGCGGCGACGGCGCAGGCGGCGGAGTCGAGGGCCAGCCCGGTCCATTCGCCCAGCAGTTCCTCCCGGCTGTGGCGGCTCACGCCCCGCCAGATCAGCTGAGGCAGGAGCCGCACGGCCGTGGCGTACCCGTCGGATGCGTCCTGCCACTGCGCCGTCGACGCGGCCATCCTGCCCCACAGCTGGCCGGCGAGCACCCGGTCGGCAACCGGCGCGTCCGCGATCAGGGCGGCAGTCCGCCACGCGTCGCGTGCCGGCGCCCACTCCGACCGGCTCCGCAGCCCGAGACCCAGGCTGGTCAGCAGCCATGCCCGCGAGGGATGACCGGCGGGCGTGGCGGCAGTGGACGAGCGCAGGAGCGCGACTGCCTCGTCGAGGTCGGCCGGGTCACCGGTCCGTCCGTGCCGGACGTGCAGCGCGGCGGCAAGGTTCGCCTGCATGCCGGCACGATCGGGCGAGTTGTCGCCGGCGGCGGTCACCGCGTCCCGGCATCTGGCAACGGCCTGGTCCAGGTCCGTCAAGGCACCCGTCACCGCGAACAGCAGCTGCAGCGCGCTGCCGAGGTTGGACAGCCGGTTCGCTCGCTCGAAGTCGCCGCCGGGGGTTGCGGCGACACCGGCGAGGATGGCCTCCACGGCGTCGTGGATGTCCGCGGGGTACTTCTTCCGCTGGAACCGGAACATCAGCATGGCGCCCAGATTGGACAGGAACCGGGCACGCTCTGGGTGGTCGCCGGGGGTTGCGGACACGGCGACGCTGCTGGCGAGGACCGCCGCGTCCAGGTCCGTCAGCTCGCCGAGGCGTTCATACCGGGATCGCAGCGCGATGCTGAGGTTGGTCAGCCGGCCCGGCAACTCTGGGTGCCGATCGGGCGTTGCCGACACGGCCGCCCGTCCGCTGCGCACTGCTGTGCCGAGATCAGCGAGGTCCCCGGAGAGCCCGAACCGTGCGTGCAGCGTGAGGCCGAGGTTGGAAAGCCGGTCCGGCAGAGCCGGGTCGTTGTCGTCCGTGGTGGCTGCCACGGCTGCATCGGCCATCCGCACCGCTTCGTCGAGGTCCGCGGCCGAACCGGACTGTTCGAACACCGTCCACAACCTCGAGCCGAGGTTCGACAGCACCCTTGCCCGGTCGGGTCCGTGGTCGGGGACGGCGTCGAGCGCCGACCGCACCAGACGCACCGCCTCGTCCAGATCCGACGGCGCGCCGCCCCGCTCGAACCGGGTCGCCAGGGCGTTGCTGAGGTTGACCCATCGTCCCGCCTGAGCGGGGTGGGCGTCAGGGGTCGCGGCGATCACGGCGCGGGCCGCGCTGATCGCCTCGTCCAGGTCCGCGGTCCGGCCCAGCCGGTCGAATCGGAGACGCAGGCTGCTGCCCAGTTGGGACAGCCAGTCCAGGCGGTGTGGATCCTCGTCGCCGAGGACGATCAGGGCTGTCCGGGTCACCAGCACGGCTTCGTCGAGGTCCGCCGCGGCCCCGAACCGCTCGAAGCGACCCAGCAGCATCGTCGCCAGGTTGGCGAGCAGGGCCGACGGGTCAAGACCTCCGCCGGCGGACGTTGCCAGCGCGGCGCGGGCGGCCCGGATGGCTGCGTCGAGATCGGCAGGTGCGTCTGTGTGCTCGAACAGCGCCAGTGCGGTCTGGCCGAGGTTGAACAGTATGCGACGAAGGAGCTCGACCTGGTCCAGGGTCACCAAATCCTCGATCGGCGTGTGGTGTCATCGTAGTGGCAGGGTGCCCTTCCACCAGATCGTGGTGGCGCTGCAGGGCGTGCTGGCGGGGACGGTGGCGGAGAAGGTCATGTCGGCCTTCGTGGTCTTCCAGCCGCCGGCGATGGTGTACTGCGCGCCGGTCACCCTGGCGGTGAAGACCCAGGCGGCGCCGCTCGTCGGGACGTTGTAACAGGCTGCGCGGCCGGAGACGGCGCTGCCACGCGCGGACCAGGTGTCACCGTCCAGGGCGAGCGTGGGGGACCCGCTGATCCACTTCGACCCGGAGAGGCAGAACTGGGTGCCGCATCGGCTCAGCTGCAGGGGCAGCGGCTTCCTGTTGCCGCTGTCGCAGTTGTCGTCGCCGCCGTCGCAGGAGTAGAGGGGCAGCTCGAAGGTGAGCTCGGCGAGGCCGCGCGCCAGGTCCTGCGGGCTGGTCGTGGCGACCTGCTGGCGGGCCGCCTGGAGCGCCTGCGCGTTCTGGCCGTTGGCGGCTTCGGCCTGCTCGCGGGAGGTCCGCAGGTCGGCCCGGGCGTGCTCCAGGTCGTCGCCGAGCCGGTCGGCCTTCTTGTCGGCGGCGGAGATGCGCACGGCGGCGGTGACGAGGGCCGCCGCGCAGAGCAGGGCCATGGCGATGAACAGGGCGCCGAAGAGCTTCGGGGTCGGCTTCACGCTCGCTCCTACATAGTCCACAGTGCGATGAGACCGACGAGGCAGCCGGCGACGACCGTGGCCATCACCACGGCGGACACCACCAGCGCGCGGCCCCCGGCCGGCGCCGCGCCGCTGTCGTCATCGGGTGGTGCGGGCGGCGGGCTGAGCTGTGCCAGCCGGTCGTGCAGCGCCTTTTCGAGCAGGTCCGGCTCGGGTGGGTCGGCCGGTGGGCGTTCCCAGCCGGTCACGCGCAGCGTCGCGACGCCGTCGGCCGGGATGTGGGCCAGATGCGGGGTCGGCCCCGCGTGCCGCAGCCCGAATCGCTGTTCGAGGCCGTCGCGCATCCCGAGCCAGCGCTCCAGGAGGCTCTGCACCTCGGTCAGGGTCAGCTGCGGCAGGCGCCCGGCCAGGACGGTCTCCTGGAGTTCGGGGTGCACGAGGACCGGGCGGAAGCCGTCGCCGAGCCGCAGGCCCTGCTCGTGCCAGCGCGGCACGACGACCTCGGGTGGAAGGCCGAGCTCCCCGAGCAGCCGGCTGCGGTCGCGGAGCGCGCCGATGGGACCGCCGATCAGGCAGTCCACGCGGCACGGGCCATCGGCGGCCGCGAGCCGGAGCGTCACGGTCCCGGCGGTGGAGGCCGCCGCCGCGGGGCGGTTGTCCGCGTCGACGGCGAGCCAGCCGTGCCGGAGCTCGGCCGGGTGGAACGCGGCCCGGCCGTCGGCGATACGGTCGATGCAGTGGCGCGCCTCAGCTTCCATAGATCACCCGTCCCGGGCATTCGGTGTCGTGGACCCTCGACCAGACGCGGACGCAGGCGAGGACCATCCCGGAGACCTCCGGGATCCGCAGCGGGATGTCGTGCGCGGTGAGCGCCCGGGCGCTGTCGAAGCCGGCCGGTGGCAGCTTCACCAGTCCGGGTCCGAGCTCGGCGGCGGCGTCGCGGATCGCGGTGTGCGCGCGGACGCGGAGCCGGCCCCACCAGCTGACGTCCGCGGCCGGCGGCAGGTGCACCACCGACGTCACGGCCTCGTGCAGGCGGACCAGGCACTCCAGCCGGTCCGCACCGCCCTGGGCGCCCGGGGCGGCGGCGATCAGCGCCGCCGTCCTGGCCGTCAGCTGGCCGCGCAGCCGCTCCTGCTCCGCCGGTGACGTGAGCTCGGCCAGCCCGTGGAACTGCAGGGTCTGCAGGCAGTGCCGGAGGTGGCGGTCCTGGGACAGCAGGTGCAGGACCGGCACCACCACCCGGGTGAAGGCGACCGCGGCCGGGTCGGCGCCGGGGCGGTCGACGACCGCGGCGTGCACCCGCAGCTCGGCAGGCAGCGGCGCGTCGGGGTCGGTCGCCAGGCCTTCGTGCAGCGTGCGGCCCCCGACGGACAGCCGGGGGATCAGGGTGTCCCGGTCGATGCCGCGGATGGTCACGGCGGCGGCGTCGACGGTGGTGCCGGCCGCGCGGGCCTCGTCCGCCGCGCGGATCTGGACGTCCCACCGGTCGTCGGGGGCCATCCGGAGGCTCAGCAGGTGCAGCGCGCCCCAGAGCTGCGCCGGGTCGGCGGGGGCCGGACCGGGGTCGTGCTCACCGGCCATCTGCGCCGCCCGCGTCCACAGTGGAGCGAGCCGGGCGCCGAGCCCGTCGCGGGGCGGCGGCGCGCCGGCCGGCACCCCGGCGGCGCGACGGCCGTCCGGGGCACCCCGCCCGGCCAGGATCCGGTTGATGGCGTCGGTGGCGGGATTGCCGGGCGCCGCCTCCTCCAGCGCGGCGCGCATGCCGGCGAGCAGGCCACGGACCAGGGTGGCCGTGGCCGGCTCGTCGAGCAGCGCGCCGAGCGCGTCGTCGAGCGGCCCCATCAGTGCGAGCCGTTGAAGGGGTCGAAGCGCTCGTCCAGGTCGATCTTGCCGGGTTCCATCGGCACGCTCAGGACCCGGCCGGGGTTGGCGATGACGTCGGCCATGGACCGGGCCGGCAGGTACGGCACGAAGCCCCGGACGGGCTGGACGCGGCCGGTCTCGTCCACGACGATGCGGGTGTCCGCGCCGCGGCCGTGCCGGATGGCCGCCCGGAACGGTGTCCCGACCCGGTGCAGCACGGTGGGGTCGTCGGGATCGCGCCGGCCGATCCACCAGGTGCCGTCGGTGGGCACCTCCCGCGGGAAGCGGACGCTGACCCAGCAGCTCAGCGCCGTCTGCTCGCCGGGGGAGACCACGCAGCCGTCGGGTTCGCTGTCCTCGCGCAGCAGGATCTTGCCGTGGTTGGCCATCCCGCCGGCGACGTCGGGGTTGACCACCAGGTCGTGCCGCAGCCGCACCGGGGCGAAGGCCGTGTCCCGGCCGGCCACCTGATCGTCCGGAGGGCACGCGGACATGTCGAGGCTGTAGTGCGGACTGCCGGCGCAGAAGTGGACGGTCAGCATGTCGGCCTCGTCGATCTCGAACTGCATCGAGACCTGGCCGACCCACTCGTCGAGGTCGAACCGGTCCGGCTCGTCCTCGTCGTCGTGCAGCTCCTGCAGGCTCAGGAACCCCCAGAGCACGGCCGGTTCGGCCTTCGACACGCCGCTGCGGTTGACGGCCAGGTCGAGGATCGCCGGCATCCACTCGGAGCGCTGGGCGCCCTGCCCGGACTCGCCGACGCGTTCGAACTCGCGGCCGGCGGGGAAGACCGGGAGCTGGTTCGGGCCCGTGCCGGACAGCTCGAGATCGTACGGCAGGCCGTGCAGCAGGTTGTCGACGTCGATGTGCAGCTCGGTGCGGCCCATCGCCACGTTGCGCTTCGCCCGGCGGGGATCCGCGTAGCCCTTCTGCCGGACGTGTTCGGTCCAGCAGGCGCCGATGGAGGTGCCGACCTTGGCGAACGCGGGGTCGTGCACGACGTGCAGCGGATTCCAGCGCAGGGTGCCCCAGCCGCTGTGGGCGCTCTCGCCGGTGAAGATCTCCTGCAGCAGCTGCCGGGCGCGGGGCAGCGCGGTCGTGCCGCCGGAGAGGATCACCATGTCGAGCGGTTCGGTGCCGCCTCTCGCCGCCAGCAGCCGCTTGCAGGCGACGTCCAGGGCGATCTCCATCGCGCGGCTCAGCACGTGGTCGATCTCGGCCCGGATGGCGGCGTGGTCGACCTCGATCGTCGACGCGTGCGCGCCGGCGGCACCGAGCTTCAGCAGCTCCTGCAGGTTGCGCAGGAGGTACGGCCGGCCGGCGGCGGACGCCCGTTTGGCTTTGTCCGCCTCGTTCCACAGCCGCAGGAACCGCTCGCGGGCCTGCTCCTCCTCGGCGGCCGTCCGGACGGCGGACCATCGGGTGGGGACGACCTGGTCGATGAGGGCCAGCCTGGTCGGCTCGGTGGCGGAGGTGTCCTCGGCACCGGCCACGGGCAGCACCGATCCGGCCCGGTAGACGCCGCCCTCCAGGAAGGGCGGGTACTCGCTGACCACGATCTCCGGCGACCGGGTCAGCAGCAGGTCGGCGATCCGGGCCTTGAACAGATGGAAGATGCCCAGCGTGATCCGGTCGCCGCCGAGCTGGAGATTGCCGGCCTTGCCAAGCACCGTCGGCCGCAGCTCGTAGTAGCGCCCCTGCTGGTCGACCGGCACACCGCCGTCGCGTTCGGTGTGGTCGCGCAGGGTGAGCGCGAGCAGCGCGACGTCGGTGGACCCGCCGCCGATGTCGATGACCAGGATGTTGTGCTGCCAGGTTTCCGGAGCGACCTGCCGGCTGCGGGCGCGGAACGCCTCGACGCCGATCGCGGGGTCACCGGCGAACGCCCGCATGAGGTTGAACATCGCCGCGGCGGTGGCCTCGTCCAGGCGGGTGTCGGCGAACCGCAGGCCGACGGAGTGCGCGAGGCGTTCCATGTCGAGGCGGGTCTGCGGCGGGGCGGTCGTCGGGTAGGTGACGACCGCCCGGTGGACCTCGCCGGCCGCGTACCGGTCGCCGTTCATCCGGCGGAATTCGGAGACCCGGTCCAGCAGGCAACGCCATACCGCGGTCAGCGCGTCGTCCGTCGTCGGGGCGCCGGGCAGGTCCGGCGGGAGGCCGGGCAGCGGCCGGTTGTTGCCGACGAAGCGTTTGAGGCCGGGCTGGTGCTGCACGGCCACGGGCACGGGCACGGCCCGGCCGGTGGGGTCGAACCCGTCGTCCCACATGGCGAGTTCGAAGGGCGCCAGCGACAGGACCCTCGCGTCGCTGGAGATGGCCGGCGTGTTGGCGTGCATGGGCACCGGGAAGAACTGCAGCTCGGCGATCGGAGGACGGGCGAACGCATCCCGGTAGAGCCGCTGCAGCCCGCCGGTGAGCGCGTCGCGGCGGGCCGGCAGCGCGTTGTCGACCTCCTGGTCGAGGGCCAGCAGCACGTCGAAGACCCGGTCGCCGGCGAGCGACTCCTTCAGCTGGGTGAGCGGGTCGGCGAGACGGGCGCCGGGCGTCGACGCGGCGAGGGTGCGGCCGGCGCCCTCCAGCAGGTCCCGCCACTCGTCGCCGGAGAGTCCGAAGTCCTCGGTGGCGGTGCCGTTGAGCAGCTCGGTCAGGCAGTCGCGGAGCCGGGCGACCTGGGTCGGCGCGATCCCGAGCAGCGCACGCTTCTGGTTCTGGTCGAACATCGTGATGGTCGAGTTGGACATGCCGAAGTCGATCGCGACCCAGCCCTTGTACCGCTGGTCGGTGTCGGACATCGTCGGCCGCGGCTCGGCGGCGGGCGGCTCGGGCGCCGCCGGCGCGGGCGCGTCCGGGATCCGGGACGGGGTCACGAGGACGCACTGCCGGCGCAGCCGCTCGCCGAGCGGGACCAGCCTGCCGTCGGCGAGGCGCTCGGCGGCGTCGACCGACCAGGTGAACGCCGTCTGGCCGGGTGGCAGCGCCGAGCCCGCCACGTACTGCCAGGGTGCCAGGTACCGTCCGTACGGCGGCAGGTCGACCCCGGCCAGCGGCAGCACGGGCTGCCACAGGTCGCTGATCTGTCTGGCCGGAGTGGTGCCGGTGGTGGTGTCCGGTGTCACCCGGACCGCCTGGACGACGATGTGCCGCCCGGACCGGTTGATCAGCAGCGGCGACGGCAGCGCGACGGGCCGGTCGGTGCCGTCCAGGGTGAACCGCTGCCGGGCGCTGCCGTCGGCCTGGTCGATGAACTCGAGCTCGATGTCCATGTCAGTTCTCCCATTCCGACCATGGTCCGCCGGCGGTGGTGCCGGTCGAGCGGGTGCGCAGCTGCTGGATCGCGGCCAGGAGCGTGCTCCTGGCCTCCTCGCCCGCCGAGGACGTGTCGGGTGGTTTCGCGCCGGCCAGGGTCTGCAGCAACCGGTCGAAGAAGTGCAGGGTCACCTGTTCGGCCCAGCCCCGGACCACCTCGACGTCGGTCTGCATCAGGTACGCGCCCGCGGCGACGAACTCGTGCCGCAGCCGGATGACATAGCCGGGGTGCCTGCGGTGCACCAGCTCGGAGTCCGACGGGTCGTAGGGGTGCTTCGCCGGCAGCGACCACGCGAACCGCGAGTCGCGGCGCAGCGGGAACGCCGCGGCGTACCGGTCCGGTCCGGGCGCCTGGTAGGGCACCTTCTCCAGGATCGAGGCCGGGGCCCTGGTCAGCAGCCCCTGCCAGTCCTGCGGCCGGACGATCAGCGTCCATGGGCCCGGCCGGTCGGCGAAGACCGCCTTCGCGCGGCTGCGCAGCGTCTCCTCGGCGGCCAGGGTGTCCTCCGCGTTGCGGATCAACGCCCGCTCCCAGCGGGACAGCGCCTCGCCCCGGACCGTGCCGAACGCCTCCACGCAGCTCTCGCTGAACGGCCCGACCAGTTCGGTGGTGGTCGCGGGACCCTGCTGGACCTCGCGGCCCCGGACCGAGTCGAGCGTCTGGCGCCACTGCGGCCACCGGTGCACGCGATGGGCGGCGGTCTCCTCGACGAAGTCGGCGAACGGCCCGCGGTCCGGCTCGTCCGCCGCCAGCGCGCCGGACAGCACGCTCGGCAGGCCGCGGCGCAACCGGATCAGCACGGTGCGCAGGCCCGACAGGACGGACTGGAACTCGACGTGCGCGGCGGCGGCGCCACCGGGGTCCGGAGCCGTCTGGACCGCGGACTCCAGCAGCAGCAGGAGCTCGCGCAGCCGCGAGTCCTCCCGCTCGACCCGCTCCGCCCGGCGGCGCAGGCCGTGGACGGACAGCTGGTCGACGAGCATCGTCTGGACCCGGCGCCGGCCACCGTCCTCGGCGACCGGCAGCAGCACCGCCCGCAGCGGGCTGCCCTCCGGCAGCCCGAGGGCGACCTGCTGGGCGTATCCGGCGAGGTGGTCCTGCATCCTGGCGCGTTCGTCGAACCGTCCGGCGACGAGCCCGGGGTTGAGCCGGCCGAGCGCGACGAGGCCGGCGTAGAGGAACGAAGGCTCGCCCGGGACCAGCTCACCGGCGGTGCGCAGTAGCTCGGCGATCGACGGCAGGCTGCTGCGCACCGCGTCGTCGCTGTCCAGGCCGGGCTCCTTGAACCGGATGGCCTGCGGATTGTCGAACACGTTGCCGACGCCGACGATCGCGCCGCCGTTGACCGCGGTCAGCAGCCGGGTCAGCTCGTCGGAGGCCATGCTGTCCGGGTTGGCCGCCTTCAGCAGCACCACGGCGGTGTCGACGTCGTGCAGGAGCGTCTCGGTCAGCATCCGGTCGCGTTCGGACGACAGGTGATTGAGGATGCCGGGGAAGTCCCAGAGCTCCAGCACCGTGCCCTCGCCGAAGCCCGCGAGGTCCTTGCGGTCCGGGGGCCGCAGGGCGTCGCCGTTCGCGAGCAGACCGGGCAGCAGCGTCACCGGTACGTCCATCGCGACCTCGGCCTGACGGACGAGCCAGAACAGCTGAGCGGGCGACTGGCCCTCGTAGACGATCTGGACCAGCGCGCCGAACTCCTCCGCCGACACGTCCCGGGTGGTGCCGAGGCAGGCGTCGTGCTGCCGGGCGCTGGCGGCGACCGCGACGAGCTGCCGGACAAGGCGGTCGAGGCTCGGGTCGAGCGGCCTGGCGGTGCGGTGCCAGGCCTCCAACGCGTCCGGGTCGCCGTCGACGGCCTTCCGTGTGAGCGTGTCGAGGTCCGGGTGCGGGCCGCCGACCGCGCGGATCTGCCGGCCGAGGTCGGCCAGGCACGCCTCGCACTCGGAACGGCTCAGGAACACGATCCGCCGGCCGGTCACCACGCTCGTCGTGCCGCCGGCGACCGGCCGCAGCCGGAAGCGGGTCACGTTGCCGGTGGTGGGCCGGTCGCCGATCGGCAGGTTGTCGAGGAAGCCGAGCATCGAGGCGACGAACAGGGTCTTACCCGCCCCGTACTCACCGATGACGCCGACCTTGTAGGGATCCCGGACCATGGCCAGCACCCGTCCGGCCTGGTCGCGGACCCGGCCGATCGGCGCGGCGAGCGCGGGCCCGAAGTCCGCGCCGTCGATCAGGGCGATGGCATCCGCGGCGAGCTGCTCCGCGTCCGCCACGAGATCTTTCCTGGCGGCGCTCGCGCCGCCGCTGCCTGCATGCCGTGTGTCGGTCATCAATGCCTCTCGGCGTGACGATGAAAGGGAGCGGACACCCGTTGCTGACGGACAGCACGGAGCGTTGCTTGCGCTCCTGGGGCACAATGCGATGCGGAGCCTGGTGAGGAGGTCGCTCGGTGAGTGCACAGGATTATCTGTCGGCGATCGTGTTCGGCGCGGTCATCGGGGTCGTCGCGCGGATTCTGCTGCCGGGACGGCAGCCGATCGGCCTGATTCTCACGGTGCTGATCGGGATGGGTGCCGCCGTGGCCGGGACGTGGGCCGCCGACCGGTGGGACATCAGCAGCGACAAGAGGCTCGTGGTGGGCGGGCACAGCTATGACTGGCTGGTCATCGGCGTGCAGGTGGGCATCGCGGTGGTCGGTGTCGCCATCGCCGCGTTGCTGGCCCGGGCGTTCTCCTCGGACGACGACTGACCGGTCCCGGACGCGGCTGACCGCGTCCGGGACCGGCTCATCTGTCGCCGGCTGCCGCCACCTGCCGCGGTGCCGGCGCGTCCGCTCCGGGCGTGGCCAGATGCCGCTCCAGGGCGTCGACGGCCGCCCGCAGCGACGCCAGCTGCGTCGCGACGGACGTGTCCGCTGTCCGGTCGGCGGGGTCCTCCGGCGGTGGGGGCGGAGTGTCCTGCTCGCGGGCGGCGGTCGCTGTCTGCCGTTCTTCGTGGTGCGCTTCCTGCAGCGCGTTGAGCACGACGCCGACGAGGAGGTTCGTCAGCAGGAAGCAGGCGGCGACCATGTAGGAGACGTAATACAGCACCGCCCATTCGGTGACGTCGCGGCCGGTCTGCAGGGTGTCGGTGATGCCGTCGAGGGACAGCAGCAGGAACAGGGTCAGCATCGCCTGCCCGACCGTGCCGTACCTTTCAGGGTTGGCCTCGGCGAACATCATCCAGCCGAGCATGGCGTACCCGTACAGCAGCAGCACGGTGACGAGCAGGAAGCTGCCCAGACCCGGCAGGCTGCGCCGGATCCCCACGAGGATGACCCGCAGGCTCGGGAAGAGCCGGAACGTCCGCACGATCCGGGCCAGCCGCAGCATGCGCAGCACGGTCACGTTCTCCCGCACCCCCGGCAGCAGCGGCGAGAGCAGGATGAACAGATCGAAGAGGTTCCAGCCGTCCCGGAAGAACACCCGCGGCGCCGGCAGCTGCGCACCGAACCGCACCAGCAGCTCGGCCGCGAAGCACACGATGCAGCCGTACTCGACGACCCGGAGCGCGTCATCGGCGGCGCGCTGCGCGTCGTCGTACGTCTCCAGGCCGAGGACGACCGCGTTGATGATGATCACGGTGAACGAGGCGACGCTGAACCACGGCGCGTCGATCAGCGCGCGGCACGTGGCGGCGATCCGAGCGACCGGCGACAGGATGGTGTTCATTGACGGGCGGGGCTCCCAGGACGGTGACCTTCAACCGGCACGCAGCCTACGACACGATCGACATGTCCGGATCATCGGTCACGCCGTCGCAAGGAGGCACGAATCGCCCGCCGGCCGCGCGAGCCGGACAGCAGGTGGGTCACCCGGGTGCGCCGGGCCGCGATCTCCCAGGCGGCGAACATGATCGCGAACGGCAGCGCCGGCGGCAGCGCCGTGCCGCCCGGTCTTTCCCGCGCTCGTCATGGACCGTACTGTGTCGGAAGGCCGGAAAACGGACCGGCCGGCGCTCCTCGGCGGGAGGCGGCCGGCCGTCGTGGATCCGGTGCGCAGGACAGAATCGGGTGGCCTCGGCGGGCCGCGTCGATGACGGCCGTCATCGTGAGCGAGGAGCACCGCTGTGGGCAACAAGGTCAACCGTCGGCCGGTCGCCGCGTCGCAACGGCGCCGGACCGGTGTCCACTGGGTGTGGCTGGTGCTGGCCCTGGCGGTCGGTGCGTTGCTCGGCGGGCCGATCGGCGCCGCGACGGCCGACCCGCGCTCCGACACCGAACGGTCCATCGACGCGCTCAAGGCCGCCGACGCGAAACGCGACGCGGAGCAGATCGTGGCGCTGACCGATCAGGCCCGCAAGGCCCTTGATGTGCTGACTCCGGTGCTCGACGGGCTCGCCGTCGCGGTCCCGCCCGGCAGCGCCGCACCCGGACCCGACGCTACCGCCCAGCAGGTCGCGGCTTGGCAGGCGGCGGCGGCCAAGGCGGTGGCCGGGTTCGCCGACCCGCCGTCCGCCGGCACCGGGGTCAACGTGGCCCGGTCCGGCTTCGCCGCCGGCGCGCGCACCGTGCAGCAGGCCGTCGTCGCCTACGAACAGGCGCTCGCGACCCCCGCGCCGGGCAAGGCCGCCCAGCTGACCCACGCCGGCCGGCTCCGCGACATCGCCGTCGCGACCTGGGCCGTCGGCGGCACCCAGCTCGACCAGCTCAACGTCGACGCGGGCAACGGTCACGCCCACGTCTTCCTGCCCGCCGTCCCCGGCCAGGGCGCCATGACGTCGGACGGCTCCCCGGAGGGCAAGTAGCTCAGACGCTCGTCAGTGTCGGCTCAACCGGCTGCTCGGCGACCTTCGCCGTCACCTCGGCCGGCATGATGATCCACAGGATCGGGTAGATGAGGATCTGCGTCCCCGGGATCGCCAGCAGGACCAGGCCGAACAGCAGCCGCGCCGGCCACGGGTCGATCCCGAACCGCCGCCCCAGCCCGGCGCAGACCCCGCCGAGCACCCGCCCCTGCTCCGGCCGCACCAGGTCGTGCTGCCGCATCGTGCCGTGAACGGTCTCCATCGCGTCGCTCCTTCCATTCGTGTTCGACCGTTCAACTGTCGCCGCCGGGGAGCCGCCCGGGCATCGGGGAACGCCCCGGGCCACCCCCGGATCCCGGCCACCTACGGGTGCTGACCGGCATCCGACGGTTCCGGGGCGTGACCGTGCGGGCGCGCCGGCGATAGATTGGGCGCCGCGGTTGGTGCTCTGAGGGGGGCCGGATGGACGACGCGGTGTCCGTCGAGCTTGCGCAGCGGTTGCGGGAGGAGCTGCCCACGTTGCTGGACGCCGGCGCCGTGGCCGGCGCCGACGCCGTGCTGGCGGACATCGTCGAGCGGGGGCGGCGCGGCGAGCGGGTCACCGTGCCGCTGCTGACCTACGTGCGTGGCGTCCCCGCACTTCGGCAACGGGCCGGGGAGCTCGTCCCGGCCGACGGTCAGCGGGGTGTGCACCCGCCGCCGGGCGTCGCCCGGGTGCCGCTCGCGCCGCGGTACGTGTGCCCGAACGGCGACTACGAGTACTTCCGCATCGACGTGGCGAGACCGGTCCCCACCTGCCCGCACGACGGTGCCGACCTGGTGGCTGACGGGGCGGCGGCGTGAACCCGTTCGGGCTGACCGTCGGCAACCGGCTCGCCGAGCAGCTCGTGCCGCGGCTGCTGACGCCGGCGTTCGCGTTCTGGGCCGGCGGCCTGCTCGCCCTGTGGACGCCGGCGCGGGGGCACCGGTGGTCGGAGCGGATCGGGGCGCTGTCCGGGGTGGAGCAGGTCGCACTGCTCGCCGCGGCGGTGTCGCTGATCGCCGGGTCGGCGGTCGTCGCCGAGCTGCTGACGCTGCCGGTGCTGCGCCTCCTGGAGGGCTACGGCCCGCTCACCCGCGCACCGCGCCGTTTCCAGCGCCGCCGCTACGAGGACGCCGACGCGCAGCTGCAGGCGTTGTCGGGGCGGGCGTTCCGCGGCGAGCCGGTCGACCCGCTGCGGCTCGCCGCGGCCGAGCAGCGGCTGCACGACTTCCCGGGCGTCGACCGGATCATGCCGACCCGGCTCGGCAACATCCTGCGTGCCGCCGAGGACCGGCCCGCCGAGCGGTACGGGCTCGACCCCGTCATCTGCTGGCCGCACCTGTGGCTCGCCCTGGACAAGGACGTGCAGCTGGAGCTCACCGAGGCCCGCCGGAGCCTGGACGACGCGGCCCGGCTGTGGCTGTGGTTCCTGCTGTTCAGCGCCTGGACGTGGACGGCGTGGTGGGCGCCGCTGGTCTCGGTCGCCGGCTGCGTCGTGACGTACCACGCCGCGATGCTCGGCCGGGCCAGGGCGTACGGGCAGCTGCTGCAGGCGGCGTTCGACCTGCACCGGCACCTGATCTACGCGGCGCTGCGCTGGCCGGTGCCGGAGAGCCCCGACCGGGAACGCGCCGGCGGCGAGGCGGTCACGACCTACCTGTGGCGCGGCATCGCGCCGCCGGGAATGCGGTTCACCAGCTGAAGGAGCGCGCCCCGTGCAGGACGAGGCAGCGGACCGGGCCGTCGCGGCGATGCAGGCACTGACCGGCGAGGACGGCGACCTCGACACCCTCGACGAGGCCCTGCGCACGCTCGGCGGCACACTTGCGACGACCGAGGGCGAGGCACATTGGGACCATTTCCTGGCGCTCGTCGGTGGGATGCGGCTGCGGTACGACCTGAGCGGCGACCCCGGCGACCTCGACGCCATGGTGCGGGCGGTGCGCGACGCGACGGACGCCGCCCCGGATGACTCCCTGCCCGACCTCCGCTTCCACGCGATGAGCGCGCTCTGGGAGCGGTTTCTGCTCGCCGGTGATCCCGCCGACCTCGCCGACGCCGTCGGCAACGCCCGGTGGCTGATGGCGCTGGACATCGACGACGAGCTCATCACCGTCACCGTGCCGAGTGAGCTCGCCGACATGCTCGCGGTGCGCTACAGCTTCACCGGCGATCCGGCCGACCTCGACGAGGCGGTCACACTGCGCCGGCGGATCCTGGCGGCGCTGCCGGCCGGGCACGAGCTGCGGGTGCGGCTGGAGCTCATCCTCGGCAACACGCTGCGGCTGCGGTTCGAGCGCGGGGGCCGGCGCGCCGACCTCGACGAGGCGGTCGCCGTGCTCCAGCAGGCGATGGACGTCGTGCCGGACGACGACCCGGCGCACGACGGCGGCGCCTACGAGCTCAGCGTGGTCCTGGTGAAGCGGTTCCTCGCCGACCGTGCGCTGCCGGACCTCGACGCCGCCGTCGGCCTCGTCCGGGACCTGGACGGCTCACAGTCCCGCAACGCCCTGTCGCAGGCGCTGGGGATCCGCTTCGAGGTGACGGGTGACCCGGCCGACCTCGACGCGGCGGTCGACGCCGGCCGAGACGCCGTCGCGCTGCTGGAGGAGGGCCACCACGACTGGTCCGTGTTCCGCAACAGCCTCGCCGGTCTGCTGCGCACCCGGGCCGCCACCGGCACCCCGGCGGACCTGGACGAGGCGGTCGACCTGCACCGCGAGGCGGTGGCGGCCGCGTCGCCGGAGCACCCGTTCGTGCCGCAGCTGCTGGTGAACCTCGCCCGGACCCTGCGCGCCCGGTCCGCGGCCGGCGACCTCGACGAGGCGGTCGACGCGCTGCGGCTCGCCGCGGCCGTCACAGGTCACCCGCGGCGGGCCGCGTCGCTGACCGAGCTCGGCTGGGCGCTGCTGGCCCGGTACGCGACCGGCGGTGCCCTCGGCGACCTGGCCGAGGCCGTCGCGGTCGGGCGGTCCGCCCTGGACCTGGAACCCGCCGGGTCGCCGGGGCTGCTCGTGCGTGCCCTGACGCAGCGGTACGACGTGACCGCCGACATCGCGGACCTCGACGACGCGATCACGTTGTGGCGGCCGATCGCCGCGGCGCCGGCGGAGCTGCACGGGCTGGGCGGGGTGCTGTGGGCCCGGTTCGAGGCCACCGGCGCCCCCGCCGACCGGGACGAGGCGATCGAGCTGGTCCGCCGGGCCGTCGCCGCCGCGCCGGACGGCCCGGACGCGGTGCGGTTCCGCCTGGAGGCCGGGTCGGCGCTGCGCCGCCGGTTCGCCGCCACGGGCAGGGTCGCGGACCTCGACGAGGCGGTCGAGTGCGTGCGGGGCGCCGCGCGGGTCGACCCGCTCGACGCGGACGTCTGGGCCGCCCTCAGTGATCTGACCATGACCAGGTTCGGCAGCACCGGCCGGCGCGAGGACCTCGACACCGCGGTCGGCGCGGCCGAGGCGGCACTGCGGTTCGGCCCGGACGACGAGGACCTGCTCGCCGAGCGGGTCCAGGCGCTCGCGCACGCGCTGCGGACCCGGTTCGAGCACTTCGGCGACGAGGCGGACCGGGACGCCGCCAGGGTCCTGGAGCGCGACGCCGGCATCGGGACCGACCCGATGGCCGACCTCGTCGGGCCCAGCGACGGCGACGCCTACGCGTACCTGCGCGGCGGCCAGGGCGCGGAACTGCTCGAGCGGGTCCTCGCCGGCGGCGACCCGGCCGTGCTCGACACGGCGATCGGGCTGCTCCAGCAGGCCGTCGACCTGTTCAGCCCCGGCGCGGAGGGCCGGACGGAGTCGATGAGCGACCTCGCCACCGCCCTGTGGTGCCGGTCCGTCACCTTCGGGGACCCCGCCGACCTGGACCGGGCGATCACGGCCGGACGCGCCGCCGTCGCCGGTGGTCCCAGCCCGGCGCGGGTCGGGCTGGCCAACGCGCTGCTCTCCCGGTTCACGCGGTTCGGTGCACTGTCCGATGTGGACGAGTCGGTCGCCGTGGCCCGGTCCGCCGTGGAGGTGGCCGACGACGGCCGGTGGGGGAGCCGGGCGGGGGCGCTGTCGGGGCTCGGGATCGCGCTGCGGCTGCGGTACGCGGTGACGCAGGATCCGGCCGACATCGCCGAGGCCGTCACGGCCGGCCGGGCCGCGGTCGACGCCGCGCAGGACGACCAGCGGGCCATCCCGCTGGCCAACCTGGTCGGCACGCTGCTGCTGCGGTTCGAACGGCACGGTGCGCGGGCCGACCTCGACGAGGCCGTGACCGCCGGGCGGGCCGCGGTGGCCGCGACCGCCGCCGGGCACCCCGACCGTGCGGCGCCGATGGCGAACCTCGCCACCGCGTTGCGGCACCGCGCCGAGTGGACGCGGTCGCCGGCGGACGTGGACGAGGCCGTCGCCGTCGGCCGTGCCGCGGTCGAGGCCACGCCCGCCGGTCACGGCGATCTGCCCATGTACCGGTCCAACCTGGCGCTCGCGCTGCGGCAGCGGTACCTGGCCGGCGGTGACCGCGCCGACCTCGACGGTGCCGTGGCCGCCGCCCGGGCGGCCGTCGCCGGCTTCGCCGAGGACCATCCGGACCGGCCCCGGTACCTGTCGAACCTGACCGTGCACCTGCGGAACCGGTACTTCGACCTCGGCGACCCGGCCGATCTCGCCGAGGCGGTCCGGCTGGGCCGGGAGGCGCTCGCGGCGGCCGGCCCGGCCGGCCCCGAACGGGCGACGCTGCTCACCAACCTCGGCGCGACCCTGGGGGTGGCGGCCACGGCCGGACGCGAACCCGGCGACGCCGACCGGACCGCGCAGGCCGAGGCGGTCGAGCTGGCCAGGGCGGCGGTGGACGTGGCCCTTCCCGGACATCCGAGCCGCCCGATGTACCTGGGGAACCTCGCGACGGCCCTGTACGACACCTTCCTCACCGACGGCGACCCGGCGGCGCTGGACGAGGCGGTCACCCTCGCCCGCGCGGCGGCCGGCGCCGCGGCCCCCGGGCACCAGGACCGGGACCTCCACCTGATCCTGCTCAACAAGGTGCTCCTCGCGAAGATCGTCGAAGGCGCGGGGGAACTCGTCGACGAGGCGGTCGCGGTGGCCCGCGAGGCCCTGGCGGCCGCGCCGACGGCGCACGCCCGCGACGCCCTCGCCGACAGCCTCCAGCGGCGCTTCGCGCGGACGGCGGACCCCACGGACCTCGACGCGGCGCTCGACCTGTGGCGCGCCGTGGCGGGCATGGCGACGGCGACCCCGCAGGAGCGGATCGCCGCCGGGGCCCGGGCCGGTGCCCTCGCGGCCGCGCACGGACAGTGGGACCGGGCCGTCGACGCCTACGCCGTGGCGGTGGCGATGATGCCCTTCGTCGCATGGCGGGGGAGCGTCCGGTCCAGCCGCGAGCGGCTCCTGCGGCGCTGGGCGGGGATCGCCGCGGAGGCGTGCGCCTGCGCGATCGCCGCCGGCCTGCCCGACCGCGCGGTCGAGCTGCTCGAACACGGCCGTGGGGTGCTGTGGTCGCAGCTGCTGGAGACCCGCGCCGACATCACCGCCCTGCGGCAGGCCGCCCCGGCGCTCGCCGCCCGCGTCGATGCGGTCCGTGCCGCCCTGAACCTCGCGGAGGACGGGGCGATCGACCGGCGGATGAATCTCGCCGTGCAGTGGGACGCGCTGGTGCGGCAGGCGAGGGCGCTGCCCGGCTTCGAGGACTTCCTGCGGTCGCCGGGCGTCGAGCGGCTGCGGGCCGCCGCGGCCGGGGGCACCGTCGTGCTCCTCAACGCCGCCGCCGCCCGCTGCGACGCCCTCCTCGTCGGCGCCGACGGGACGCGGGTGATCAGCCTCCCGGGGCTGGACGCCGCCGCCGTCGCCGCGCGGGCCGACGCCTACCTCGCCGCGCTCCTCGCCGTCGAGGCCGGGGACATCTTCGCCGAGCTCGACATCGACGCCACCCTGCGGTGGCTCTGGGACGACGTCGCCGGGCCGGTGCTCGCCGCGCTCCCGCCCGGACACACCCGGGTCTGGTGGTGCCCGACCGGGCCGTTCAGTTTCCTGCCTGTCCACGCGGCCGGCCATCACGACGAGGGCGCCGGGCGGACCGTGCTGGACCGGGTCGTCTCGTCGTACACGCCGACGCTGCGATCGTTGCTGCAGGCCAGGACGGCGGACGCGCCACCGGCGGACAGCAGGATGCTGGTCGTGGCGCTGCCCGCCACGCCGGGCCTGCCGCCGCTGCCGAACGTGACGCGGGAACGTGACCTGCTCACCGCGCTGTTCCCCGCGGCGCGGCGCACGGTGCGGGAAGGGCCGGCGGCGACCCGGGCCGAGGTGCGCGCCGCCCTCGGCCGGCACGCCTGGGCGCACTTCAGCTGCCACGGCGACCAGCAGCTCGGCGACCCGTCGCGCGGCGGGCTCGCGCTGCACGACGGGATGCTCACGATCGCGGAGCTGGCCGGCGACCGGTTCGGCGGCGAGTTCGCGTTCCTGTCGGCGTGCAAGACCGCCGTCGGCGGCGTCCACAACCCGGACGAGGCGATCTCGCTGGTGGCGGCGTTGCAGTACACCGGCTGGCGGCACGTCATCGGGACACTGTGGACGGTGTGGGACGACGCGGCGGCCACCGTCGCCGAGGACGTCTACCGCACCGTCGTCGTGCACGGCGAGCTGCGCCCGGACACCGCCGCCGCGGCCCTGCACGCGGCCACCCGCCGCCGGCGCGACGCCGACCCGGCCAGACCGAGCACCTGGGCGCCGTTCGTCCACATCGGACCCTGAGCCTCGTGGCGCCCGTGCCGTCGCCGGGTGGACACCGACGAGTGGACGGTGCGGCGTCACCTGGACGGCAGGCCCGCCGGGATCGTCGCGCTGTATCACCGGTCCATCGAGCTGGCCGAGCTCGACGACGACGTCGGCCGGGGCGACCACCTGACGGGCTGAGCGGCGAGGTCCGGCTCAGATGGGGAAGTGGCCGCGGCGCCAGTGCCAGTGGCGGCCGGCCTGGAGGTGGTCGATGACGGCGCGCTGGAGGGCGGTGCCGCGCGGGAGCCGGTCGAGGGGTGTGGTCAGGCTGCGGAAGGCGAAGCGCAGCACCTCGACGTCGGGGTCGAGGCCTTCCGGCTCCTCGTAGGGCTCCAGCTCGAAGCGCTGCTGGAACCGGACGATGTTCGAGTCGCCGGGCAGGTATTCCAGCAGCTGCGGGTCGAGCAGCCACGAGCCGCAGGAGAACGCGGTGTAGTGCTCGTCGGGGAAGTGGCGCGGGAAGAACGCGCGGGCCTCGTCGAGCGACGCCGTGACCGCCTCCGCGCTCAGCGGTCCGGCGTCGGGGATGTGCAGGTCGAGGGAGGTCTCGCCGCGCTGGTGCTGCAGCCGGCCCAGCTCGAACAGGCCCCCGCGCGCGTGCAGGGTCAGCCACGCCTGCATGACGGGCCAGCCCTCGCCGCGCATCCGCCGGTCGACCGCGAGGTTGCGGCCCAGGTCCGCGAGGGTCGCCCAGGACACGGCCTCGGCGACGCCGTGGTCGCGGTGGTAGCCCATGACGACGTCGACCAGGGCCAGGTACGCGTACACGTAGAGATGGCGCCAGGCGAGGCCCCGCTCGCGCGGCAGCTCCGGACCGGGCGGCAGCCAGCCGTGCCCACCGAGGTCGGCGCCGACCAGCGCGACCGAACGGTCGAGCAGCCAGCGCAGCTCCGGAGTCCACTGTGGATCGCCGGGATCGGGCCAGCCGGCCATGATCTCCGCGGCGTCGTCCGGCGGCACCGCGAGCCGGTCGAGGATCGCGGGCGCGTCGGCCTTGGCGGGCAGCGGCGCCGACGGCCGGTCACCGGCGAGCCGGTGCACGCGCTCGACGTCCTCGACGGCCACCCCGAGCCGGGCGGCGATGTTGTCCAGATCCACGCGGACGACCCTATCGGTCCGCCGTCACCGTGCGGGGGCCGGTGCGGCCGATGAGGTGCGGACCCGCGCCGGTTGCGATGCGGGCGGGCCCGGGCAGGGGCCCTCATGAGCGCGGCCCGGGCCGTTGAAACTTTCGCCCGCCGACCGCTCGACCAAGGCGCCCAGCTTGACGAAAAGGTTTTCGGTCTGCATCGTGACGCTCGCTCTATCGGAATCGATGGATGGGAGGAGTGGGATGATGCGACAAGGGCTTCGCGGGCTCCTGGTCGGGACCCTCACGGCCGGGCTCGCCGCGACCGGAGCGGTGGTCGCCACGACGGCCAGCGCCGCCGCTGCCGGCTGCCGGGTGACGTACACGATCAGCTCGCAGTGGCAGGGCGGCTTCGGCGCGAGCGTGGCGGTCACCAACCTCGGTGACGCGATCAACGGCTGGACGCTGACCTGGAGCTTCGCCAACGGTCAGACCGTCACCCAGGCGTGGGGCGCCACGGTGACGCAGAACGGCGCCGCGGTGTCGGCGGTCAACGCCGGCTACAACGGCGCGGTGGGCACCGGTGCCAGTGCCTCGTTCGGCTTCAACGGCGCCTGGACCGGCACGAACACGGTGCCCACGGCGTTCCGGCTCAACAACGTGCTCTGCACCGGCACCGTCGGCCCGAGCGCGAGCGCCTCACCGACGAGGTCACCGTCGCCCAGCGCCTCACCGACGAGGTCGTCGTCGCCCAGTGCCTCGCAGTCACCGTCGGGGCCGGTCAACAAGACCGTGCGGGTCTTCTGGCTCAAGCCCACCGATGTGGCGTACGACCAGCGCTACCCCGACGGCATCGCCAACGTGATGCGCGAGGCGCAGCGCTACTACCGCCAGGAGCTCGGCAAGACCTTCGCGCTCAACAGCACGGTGGTCGAGACGGTCAACGGCGAGCACGACACCACCTGGTACATCAACACCAACTGCTCGCCGACCGGCGACCGGTACTGGTGCGTGGTGTTCAACATGCAGGCGGAGCTGCGCCGCCGCTTCAACCTCGGCAACCCCGACAGCCGCTGGCTGATCGTCGGCGAGATCAGCGCCGAGGACCCCGGCAAGTCCGGCGGCGGCGCGAGCCCCGGCTGGCTCCTGCTCAGCGGCCACGACGCCGACGGCGGCGCCGGCATCAACGGCCCGATGAACCGCTGGTACGGCGGCATGGTGCACGAGCTCGGGCACGGCTTCGGCCTGCCGGACTCGACGTCCACGGACGGCACCCCGATGTCGGCGTCCTTCTACAGCTACCCGAACACGCACTTCAGCCAGGCCCAGAAGAACGCGATCCTGGCCGGTCCGTACGGCAGCTTCCTGTCCTGACCGCCGTGGCCGGTTGTCCGGCGTTGTTTGTCCGGCGCCCGCGGGCCTTCCGGACAACGCCGCACCTGTCCACGGTGGACCCAGCGGACAGCAACGAAGGGAGCGGCGATGCGTCCAGGAATCGCAGGCAACGCCAACGTGGGCGGCAGCGGACGGCGTCATCCGTGGCGGTACAGGGCCTAACAGAAGGCCGACCATGACCGCCGGCCCTCGCGCACCTCTTCGCGCGAGGGCCGGCTCCGATCGGTGGAGGCGTCAGCTTGCCGACAAGACGCTGGACGTCACCCCCGGTCCGGGAGGACCTTACTCGCAGTGACGGGAGGTGTTCCGATGCGTCCACTATCCAATGAGACGTGGGCCAGGTCGTACCGCTACGTGCGCATCGCCATGGTCGCGCTGCTGGTCGGCCTCGGCGTATCGGTGATCTACCAGACCGGCGAGCAGGGCTGGCACCTGCTGTCGTCGGTGAGCGCCTACTACTACACCCCGGCGCAGAGCCTCTTCGTCGGTTCGCTGATCGGTCTCGGCGCGTTCATGATCGCGCTGCGCGGCACGACCGACCCCGAGGACGTCCTGCTCAACCTCGGCGGCATGTTCGCGGCCGTGGTCGCCATCGTCCCCACCGCGCGGGACAAGGACTTCCGCACCGCGGTCCGCCTGTGCGACGTCGCCACCGACAAGCTGCCCGACGGGGTGGACTGCCTGTCGGTGCGGTCCCTGGAGGCCGCCGCCCGCGCGAACGTGGAGAACAACATGTTCGCCCTGCTGGTCCTCGGCGGCCTCGGCATCCTGGCCACCCTCGCGATCGTGGTGAAGGAGGGGCGGCACGGTCGCTCGACGTGGCTGGGCATGCTCGTGGCGCTGCTGGTGTACGGCTCGGCGCTGGGCTCCTTCGTCGCCGCCGAGGACCGGTTCATCGACTATGCGCACTACGTCGCCGCGCTCGGCCTGTTCGCCTGCATCCTGGCGGTCGTCGTCATCAACGCCCGCCGGCACCAGCGGGAACGCGCCCCGGCCGGGGAGCAGTCAACCGCCGCGCTGCCGCGCAACCGGTACAGCATCATCGCCCTGGTGCTGATCGGCGCCACCGCGGTCCTGCTCGTGCTGTGGCTGACCGGCGTCGTCACGCTCTTCTGGCTGGAGATCATCGTCGCCGGGCTGTTCGCCGTGTTCTGGACGGTGCAGACCTTCGAGCAGACCCCCGCCGAGACCCGGCCCGTGACAGCGCCGGGTGACGGTCAGCGGGCGCCGGCGTAGCCGAGCCGCCCCTTGTCCGGCGTGCCGTCCAGCGCGATCATCGTCTCGTCGACGAGGGCCTGGTCGTCGGCGTCGAGGCCGGTCACCGCCGCGGCCAGCTCGCCGTTGACCGCGGCGACGGCCTTGGCGAGGCCCTTGCCGTGGAAGCGCGCGGGATCGCCGTCGCGCAGTTCGACGGCCTCGTGGGCGCCCGCGCAGCGCGACGCGCTCAACACCCGCCGCGACGCCGCCACCACCCGCGTCGCGACCGGCGCGCCGTCACCGGGCACGGACCCGGCCGCCCTGGTCGGCCGCCGCCTGCCTTCGCTGGCACCTTCACCGCCGCCGACATGACCCTCTACGAACGGCTCACCCTCGTCGTGCTCGACGACGTCGTCGAGCACGTCTTCCACCCGATCCCCGAACCCGCCGCCCACCCCCTCGCCGTCCTGCGGTGGCTCGCTCAGGCGGCGAAGACGCGGGCGTAGATGTCGTCGATGACGTCGTTCTTCGCGAGGCTGTAGTCGCCCGGGTTCGCAGCCGTCTCCCCGGCGAGCCGGTACTTGACCGACGCGTACAGCCGCAGATCGTCAGGGCGGGTGCGCAGCCAGTCGCGGAAGAGCTTGTGCCGCACCGGCTCCGGGGCGTCCTGCGGCCACACGTGCAGGTGGACGTCGGCGGCGGCGCTGACCAGCATCCGGTGCCCGTGCCACCACGGCTCGCGCAGCACGAGCACGTAGCCGGCGGCGGTCAGGGCCGGGACGTAGGCGGACTCGTCGGCGGTGTCCGCGATGAGCAGGTCGATGTCGATGACCGGCTTGGCGGCCAGTCCCGGCACCGACGTGGAGCCCACGTGCTCCAGGCCGGCGACGAGGTCGCCGAGGACGGCGCGGATCGCGGCGCTCACCGCCGCGTACCTGTCCGGCCACGCCGGGTCGTACGGGTGCAGCACGATCGGGCCGGGAGGCTTCGGCCACTCGCCGACGACGCCTGCGTGCAGCTGTTCCGGGGTGCCGTGGAAGCGCCGGGTGACTTCCGGTGGGTACTCGACCATCGTGACCTCCGTCCGAAGCAAAGTTGGCCAGAATACGCAGCGGTCCCGCGCGTTGTCCACAGGCCGGCGGTTGCCAGGTGGCGCAGGGCGGCCGGCAGGGGCGGCACCCGCAGGGCGCCGGCGCAGGCGTCGAGCTGCCCGCATGGGCGGCCGTCCTGCCGTCCGCCGCGCCGATCGTCGAACGCGACTCCGGCGACCGGTCAGTCGTCGGGGGCGACGAGGCCGCTGCGGTACGCGAGGATGACCGCCTGCACCCGGTCGCGCAGGTCGAGCTTGGTGAAGATCCGCGACACGTACGTCTTCACGGTCTCGGCGCTGATCACGAGCGCGGCGGCTATCTCGGCGTTGGAGCGGCCCTGCGCGATGAGCCGCAGGACCTCCAGCTCGCGCGGGGCGAGCGTGCCGACCCGCTGGTCCCGGTGCGGGCCGGGTCGGACCCGCCCGGCGTAGCGGCCGATGAGCTGCCGTGTCACCTGGGGTGCGAGCAGCGTGTCGCCGGCCGCGACGGCCCGTACGCCGTCGACGAGCTGCGCCGGTTGCGTGTCCTTGAGCAGGAAGCCGCTCGCGCCGGCCTTGAGCGCCTCGTACACGTACTCGTCGAGGTTGAACGTCGTCACGACCAGCACCTTGACCGGGTCCGGCACGCCGGGACCGGCGAGCTGCCGGGTCGCCTCGATGCCGTCGAGCACCGGCATCCGCACGTCCATGACGACGACGTCGGGCCGCTCGCGGCGGGCGAGCCGGACCGCCTCGGCGCCGTCGGCGGCCTGGCCGACCACGGTCAGTCCGGGCTGCGCCGCGAAGATGGTGGCGTACCCGGTGCGCACCAGCGCCTGGTCGTCGCAGACCGCGACCCGGATCGTGCCGCTCAATCGCCGTCTCCCAACGGAATCGTGCCCCGCACCACGAACCGGCCCGCGTGGGCACCGGCGGTCAGTTCGCCGCCGAACACGGCGAGGCGTTCACGGAGGCCGGTGAGCCCCCGCCCACCGTCCACCGTGGATGGTACGCGCGGCGCCGGCACGCTCTCGGTGCTCACACAGACCTCGATCGTGGCGGTGCCGTACCGCACGTCGACGCGGGTCGGCCGGCCCGGCGCGTGTTTGAGCGCATTCGTGAGGCCTTCCTGGACCAGCCGGTAGGCGGCCAGCTCCGGCCCGCCGCGGACCGGCCGCGCGGTGCCCGACTCCTCCAGGTCGACCGGCTGCCCGGCGGCCCGGGTCCGCTCCACCAGGTCGCGGATCCCACCCGGCACCGGGCGGCGGTCGTCGGTGGTCGGGCGCCCGGCCGGGTCCAGCACACCCAGCAGGTGCCGCAGCTCGCTGAGCGCGTGCCGCCCGGTGTCGCTGATCGCGTCGAGGCCGGCGGCCACCTCGTGCGAGGCCGGGTCGAGCAGGAACTTCGCCGCGTCCGCCTGCACGACCATCGCCGTGACGTGGTGGGTCACGACGTCGTGCAGCTCACGGGCGAGGCGGGCGCGTTCCTCGGCGAGCGTCTCCACCGCCGTCCGCTCGCGCCGCTCGGCCTCGAGCTGCCGCTGCCGGCGCATCCACGCGCCGCCCGCCCAGCACGCGCACAGCGTGACGTAGAACGTGGTGAAGCCGAACCAGCCCTCCGCCGAGCCGGCGGCGGCCAGCCCGGCGGCCAGCGCGGCGTACCCGGCCGTCGCCACGACCGCCAGCCGCCGCCGCGCCCTGGCCGCGTCCACCCGCCCGCCCGCGTACGCCCCGGCGCTGTAGAGCGCGATGAGCAGCGCCTGGCCGGCGAAGGTGGAGTACCCGCGCAGCTGCTGCACCGCGAAGCCGGCCTCCACGACCAGCAGGCACAGCGCGGGCAGCCGGCGCCGCACCGCGAGCGGCAGGCACTGCGCGGCGACGGCGACGACGGCGAGTGCGTCGGCCGGGCGGACCGGCAGCTCGCCGACCCCGGTGCTGTACCTCGTCAGCGGCGGCAGCAGCGCGACCGCGAGCAACGCCCCGGCCAGCACCCCGTCCCGGGCGACGACCGGCAGTGCGTGCCACCGGCCCAGCACGCGCGCCGCCCGGCCACCGGAGCCGGCCCCCATACGCATGCCGTGGAGCCTAACGACCGTCGGCCGGCAGCGGCGCGACCGGCGTGACCGGCGCGTCCCGGCGCCGCGCGAGGAGCAGGAGGACGACGGTCGCGGCCGCGCCGAACACGACGGACACGATGCTCGCCTCCGGCCCGAACGCGCCGCCGCTCACCACGTCGGAGCCCTGCGCGACGCCGCGCAGCAGGCCGGCCGGGCCGCCCTCGGTGCCGGAGACGGTCGTGCCGAACAGCCCGGCCTCGGCGAAGTTCCAGCCGAAGTGCAGCCCGATCGGCAGCCACAGCGAACGTGTGACGAGGAACGCGCTGCCGAGCATCAGTCCGGCCTCGACGGCGATCGCGGTCGCGCCCCACAGCGTCGCACCCGGGTTGAACAGGTGCAGGCCGCCGAAGAGGACCGCGGACACGACGAGCGCGACCGGCGCGCCGAAGCGTTCGAGCAGCAGCCGGAACAGCACGCCCCGGAACAGCAGCTCCTCGGCCACCGCGGCGACCGCCATCACACCGGCCAGCGTCACGGCGCCGCCGGCCGACCCCCAGCCGTCGACCCGGTAGCCGCCGAACAGGGCGATGACCGCGATTACGGCCGTGAACAGCCCGACGCCGGCCGCGACGCCGGCCCCGGTCTCCGGCACGGCCCGCGCCCGGCGCAGCTCGGCGACCGGCCGGCGTTCGAGCCGGCGGACCGCCATGACGTAGGCCGCCAGCGCCAGGCCCGAGTACCCGAGGCCGGCCAGCAGCGCAGCCGGCGGCGACCCGTCCGCCGCGCCGACGACCAGCTGACCGAGCACGAGCACGGCCAGGAACACCACGAGCAGGACCGGCAACCTGATCCAGAACGACATCTTCGTCTCCTTCGCTTCCGCGTACCCGGTCAACGCTAGGGAAATCGAGGGGTGTCAGCGTCACCGTGCGGTGGGCATCGCTTGTGGCTCGCACGGGGGACAACCCGTCCCGGTTCCGCCACGGGCGGCAGACCTTGACCAGTACAGTCCGGACGGAGGGGCGACCTCTGCGAAGGAGGCACCCGATGGCGGGCAGCGTGCAGAAGGCCCACGACACCGCGCGGCTGGCGCTGGTCGTGGGCGCGCTCGGCGTCGTCTTCGGTGACATCGGGACCAGCCCGATCTACACCCTGCAGACCGTGTTCGCGCCGAGCGACCCGCATCCCGTGCCGGTCAGCGCGGAGAACGTCTACGGTGTCGTGTCGCTGGTGTTCTGGTCCGTGATGACCATCGTGACCGTCACCTACGTGCTCCTCGCGATGCGCGCCGACAACGACGGCGAGGGCGGCATCATGGCGCTGATCACGCTGCTGCGCCGGTGGGGCGGGCAGCGCGGCCGGCGGACCGCGGCGGTGCTGGCCGCGCTCGGCATCTTCGGCGCGGCGCTGTTCCTCGGCGACAGCATGATCACCCCGGCGATCTCCGTGCTGTCCGCGGTCGAGGGCATCAAGACGGTCGAGCCGTCCCTCGCCGAGGCGGTGGTGCCGGTCACCGCCGCCATCATCATCGTGCTGTTCCTGGTCCAGCGGCGCGGCACCGCCGCCGTCGGCCGGGTCTTCGGGCCGGTGATGATCCTGTGGTTCGTCGTCATCGGCGGGACCGGGATCGCCGGCATCGCGCGGGACCCCGGCATCCTGCGGGCGCTCTCGCCGACCTATGCGATCGGGTTCCTGTCCGGGCACTTCGGCGTGGCCTTCTTCTCCCTCGCCGCCGTGGTACTCGCCGTCACCGGCGCCGAGGCGCTGTACGCCGACATGGGGCACTTCGGCCGGCGCGCCATCACCCGGGGCTGGCTGTGGCTGGTCTTTCCCGCGTGCGTGCTGAGCTACCTCGGCCAGGGGGCGCTCATCCTCGAGGACCCGGCCAACATCGAGGGCCCTTTCTTCCTGCTCGTCCCGGAGTGGGCGCGGCTGCCCCTCGTCGTCCTCGCCACCGCGGCCACCGTCATCGCCGCCCAGGCCGTGATCACCGGTGCGTACTCCGTCGCCGCCCAGGCCGCCGAGCTGGGCTACCTGCCGCGGCTGCGGGTCGTGCACACCTCGGAGTCGCGGATCGGGCAGATCTACGTCCCGTGGATCAACTGGCTGCTCCTGGTCTCGGTCCTCACGCTCATCTTCGCGTTCCGCAGCTCCGCCGCGCTGGCGTTCGCGTTCGGCATGGCGGTCACCGGCACGATCACCATCACCACGCTGATGTTCTTCTACATCGCCGCCCGGAAGTGGCGCACGCCACGATGGCTGCTCATCGGCGGCGCGGCCGTGCTGCTCGCCGTCGACCTGCTGTTCGTGGCGGCCAACCTCACCAAGTTCGTGCACGGCGCCTGGCTGCCGCTGCTCATCGGCCTCACCGCGTTCACCGTCATGACGACATGGCAGAAGGGTCGGCGGATCGTCACCGCCGAGCGGCAGCGGCAGGAGGGCTCGCTGCGCGAGTTCATCGACGGGCTGCACGGCGGCCGCCCGCGGCTGACGCAGGTGCCCGGCACCGCGGTCTTCCTCAACCGCGGCAAGGAGACGACGCCACTGGCGATGCGCGCCAACGTGGAGCACAACCATGTGCGGCACGAGCACGTGCTCATCCTCGCGCTGGTGACCGAGCCCGTCCCGCGCGTCCCACCGGCCGAGCGGATCGCTGTCGACCACCTCGGCTACGCCGACGACGGCATCATCCACGTGACGGTCCGGTTCGGGTACATGGACACCCCGGACGTGCCGGCCGCGCTGCGGCTGCTCGACCCGGCCGCCACCGAGGGCCGCATCCAGCTGGACACCGCGTCGTACTTCCTGTCGAAGATCGACCTGCGCCGCGGCGACCGGCCGAGCATGCCCGGCTGGCGCAAACGCCTGTTCATCGCCACCTCGTACATCACCGCGGACGCCGTCGAGCACTTCGGCCTGCCCCGCGACCGCACCGTCATCATGGGCTCCCACATCGAAGTCTGAAGTTGGCTCTTGCCAGGTGGCGAACGCGCGCCGCCTGGTCGCGCTGCTCCGCACCGGTCTGACGGTCCAGAACACTGACGACGGCGTGCGGTAGCGTGCCGGCGTGTTCATCCACTCCGTGTATTTCACGTTGCGCCCCGACCTCACGCCCGCCGAGCACGAGCGGTTCCTGGCCGGCGCCCGCAGCCTGCTGACCATCGGGACCGTCGTCGACGGCCACCTCGGCCGCCCCGCGGCGACCGATCGGCCGGTCATCGACCGCGCCTACTCCTACGCCCTGGTGGTCACCTTCACCGACCAGGCGGCGCACGACGCCTACCAGGTCGACCCGGTCCACGACACCTTCCGGGACGAGTGCGCCACCCTCTGGTCCGAGGTCCGCATCTTCGACGTGGACACCGCCGCGACCACCTGACCGCCGGAGCCGCTCTCCGAGGCGGCGCTGTTCTTCGAGGCGGCGCTGTTCTTCGAGGCGGCGCTGTTCTTCGAGGCGGCGCTGTTCTTCGAGGCGGCGCCACTCATGGCGTCGCGCCGCTGGGTCGTGTCCACGTTGTTGGCGTGCGAGTGGCGTCTTCCCTCACCCCCACACCACGCCCCGAAATCGTCATGCTGTCGAGCCGCCGACCCGAAGATCACCATTCGGACCGTGGTACCCCTCGGTCCAGCAATCGATGTCTGACTATCTTCCGTGATCCGGAAGACTTCGTATAGCCAGAGGTGCACAAAGCCTTCCGGATCACGGAAAGCGGCCAGCCCATCCGACGGCTGGGCGATGTAACTCATGATCCGGAAGAGTTGTTGTCGCCAGAGCTTGACGTTTAACCCGTGTGCTGTTTGTGCGCCGTTACCGTCAGTTCCCGTTTGGTGAGTTTGCCGACGTCGTGGCGGGGTGCTGGTTGTCGGT
>NZ_JBEXDG010000041.1:0-97109 GCF_040605635.1 Dactylosporangium sp. NPDC005555 | reverse complement strand
CAGCAACCTTCACAGTCACCATCCAGCCCCATCCATCACCCTGAACGCTTAACTCACCGGCATTGTGCTATGACGACACAAAGTCTTCCGGATCACGAGAAAGAGGCGGCGCTCCGCGACGGGCCGCGCCCGGCTTCCGGGGCTAGGTCGTCCTGAGGACGCAGTCGCCGCAGGTGCCGCCGCCGGGGATCCGGTAGTACAGGCAGCAGTTGCGGCGGCGCAGCACCCTGCCGGTCAGGTCGGCGGTGCCGGCGAGCGGCGCGACGTCGAGCAGCCCGGCGACCGTCGCCCAGGCCGCCGGGTCGCCGAGCTGGCCGGCCGCGCCGGCCAGGGCCGAGCTGACGTTGCCCCACAGCACCTTCGGCGACAGCCGGAACTCGGCCCGGAACACCGCCAGGAGCGGCGCGACCAGCCCCAGCAGGATGTCGTCGCGGAGCGATCCCTCGCCCCGCGGCGCGTCGCAGGCCATCGGCCAGGGGCCGCCGGGGACCGGCTTCCAGTACAGCTGCGAAGGCCGCGGGAAGCGGGGAGTGACCAGCGGCGGGGCCACCAGCCGGGACACGACGCCGAGGAACGTCACCGATGCCACAACCCGCACCGGCACCACCGCCGGGTCGAGCCCGAACATCGTCACGAGCGTCTCCCGCGCCACCCCGACCCGCTCCGCGGCGACGGCCGGGTCGAGCAGATCGGTGAACGGCCGCCAGCCGTCCCCGGGCGTGAAGTCCTCCCAGACGAAGTACGGGTTCACCCGCGCAGCCTAGTTCACCGTGCCGCGTCGTCGAGCGCGTCGGCGGTGGGGCCCGCGATAGCATGGGCTGATGTCCGTGACCGCAGACACCGGCGAGCGTTCGCGGATCATCGAGGCCGCCTACCGTTGCCTGGTCGACGCCGGCGGCGGCGGCCTATCCGTCACGGGGGTCCTCACCGCCGCGGGCCTGTCCACGCGGGCGTTCTACCGGCACTTCGGCTCCAAGGACGCGCTGCTGCTGGCGATGTTCCGCCGCGACAGCGACCGGGTGCACGCCGAGCTGACCGCTGCCGCGGACGCCGCCGCGACCCCGCCCGAGGCGCTGCGGGCCTGGATCTCCGGGATGCTGTCGCTGACCGCCGACAGCCGGCGCAGGCGCCGGGTCCTGGTGATGTCGTGCGGCGAGCTGATGGGCACCGCCGGCTATGCCGCGGAGCGGGCCCGGATGACGGCCGCGCACCGCACGGCGGTCGCGGCGATCCTGGAGCGGGGACGCGCCGACGGTTCGCTGCCGTGGGCCGATCCCGACGCGGACGCGCGGACGATCACCGCGGCGCTGTATGCGGCGTTCCAGGAGCGCATGGCCGCCGACCCCGCACCGGAGGGCGCGGAGGCGGCGTCCCGTCAGGTCACCGACTTCGCGTTGCGGGCACTCGGCGCCGCCTGAGGGCTTTTGCCACCTGTGGCCTATTGGCTACAGTCACCCCATGCCGCCACGGTACGAGCGGGTCGCCGACGCCCTCAGGGACCAGATCATGGCCGGGACGTTGCGTCCTGGAGCCCTGATCCCGAGCGCCGCGATGCTCGCCCATGAGCACGACGTCGGCCGCGACACCGCGCTCAAGGGCATCGCCGTGCTCAGGCGGGAAGGCCTGCTGTTCCTCGCCCCCGACAAGTCGATCCGGGTCGGCCCGGCGGCGGCCAGACCGACCCGCGGCCCGCTGAGCGCCCCCGACGAGGTCCTCTTCGTCCCCGCCGACGCTGTCGTCCGGGCCAGGATGCCGACCCGCAAGGAGCGGGAACGCTTCAACCTGTCCGAGGGCATCCCGGTCCTCGTCGTGCGCACTCCGACCGGCGAGGAGCTCCACCCCGCCGACCGGGTCGGCCTGCGCCTGAAGTGACCGCCGGTCAGTCCGCCCAGGCGGCGATGCTGTCGAGGCGGGCGACGATCGTGTGCCAGGTCCAGCGGACCGGGCCGGGGTCGAGGGCGTCGAGGCCGCGGCGGGCGGACCGGCCGGCGAGGGTCCGGTCGGCGTGCCGCAGCAGTTCGTCGACGACGTCGAGCAGGCCGCCCGGGGCGAGGTGGGCGGCGAGGTCGGTGAGCTCGTACGCGTCAGCGAGCTCGACGACCAGGTCTCGGGCGGCGACCAGCAGGTCCGGCTTCCACTGCCGCGGCCGGAACTCCAGGTTGTACAGGACCAGGTCCAGGTCGACCTCCTCCTCGTCGTCGAGAGGGTCGTCGAGAGGGCCGCCGAGCGGGTCGCCGAGCGGGTCGCCGAGACAGCTGACGAGGCCGACGAACTGCGCACGGACCCTCGGCCACCCGTCGAGGCCGGCGAGCTCGTGGCCGCCGTCGTCCATGAGGTACTCGCACAGCCCCTCCACGCTGCGGAACAGCAGCGGGCCGCCACCGCGGCTGAGGAAGACGGTTTCGTCGGGCTCGACGAACCGGGCGCGGACCGTCCATCCGCTGCCGGACGGCAGGCCGATGAGCACGGGCTGGAACGGCGCGTCCCGCCACACGCTGCCCGGCACCAGCGTGCCCGGCGCCGGCATCCAGTCCCACAGGTGCGCGCCGTCCCCGCCGGCCGGCTCCTGCACCATCACCGGCACCGCGGCCACCTGACCGGCGTGGACCGCGACGGGCCGCGCCGCCACCGCCTGCGGGTGCGGCGCCGCGGCACCGTCCTGCGGTCCGGCGGCGAGCTGCGCACCGAGATCGGCGGCGGAGTCCGGCCCGGGCCCGGATCCGGCGGGATCCGGACCGGGGCCGGCAGCGGCGGCAACTCCCGGGCCGGCGTGGGTGGCGGTCAGGATCGTGAGGGCGCCCTCGGCGGCCGCGAGCTTCGGGTGGGCGGCGGCGACCGGCACGATCCCCGCGACCCGGTGCAGCAGCGTCCCGACGAGCGGCATCAGCGAAGCGCCGCCCGCGAGGTACACCCCGGCGACCTCCACATCGGCGGCCCGGATCATCCGCAGCGCCAGCTCGGCCGTGGGACGCAGCACCGGCGTCGCGATCCGCTCCAGGTCAGCGGGGGTCAGGTGCACGTCGCCCCGGCCCGCGACGCGGATGACGGCGGGCGTACCGGCGGACAGGATCTCCTTGGCGTGCCTGGCCTGGTCGAGGACCCGCCGCCGGTCGGCGACGGAGAGGTGCTCGCCGCCGGGGGTCGCCGCGATGAGATGCCCGGCGATCGCCGTGTCGACGGCGAGCCCGCCGGCCCCGGCCAGGCCCGCGGCGGCGACGATCCGCGGCACGCCCGTCCCGGGCAGGACGACGGCGACCTCGCAGGTGGCGGCGCCCAGCTCGTACACGACGAGACACCGCTCGGAAGAGGTCCGCACCTGACCGGTCAGCGCCGCCGCGACCGCGACCGGTGACGGCACGAGCCGGGCCGCCGGCAGGCCCGCCATCGACGCCGCGGTCAGCAGGGCGCCACGCTGGTGGGTGCCCCAGGACGCGGGGTGGGTGAGGGCGACCTCGAGCAGCGGCGTGCCGCCCGTGAGCTTCAGGGCCTCCGCGTGCACCGCCCACAGCACCGCGGCGAGCAGGTGCTCGACCGGGACGTCGGTGCCGCCGAGGACGACGGACTTCTCGGCGGCGCGCAGCTTCGGGTGGGGTTCGAGCCGGTCGGGGTCGGTCGTCCCGCCGCGGACCGCGTCGCCGCCGACGGCGAGGACCCCCGCGGCGACGTCGAGGTGCACCGCCGACGGCAGCAGCGGCGAGCCGTCGAACAGCAGCGGCACGGTCCGCCCGCCGGCGTCGCCGAGGACCGCGACGGTGCAGGCCGTGCCGAGGTCGATCGCGAGATGCATCGCACGATGGTGTCAGCCGGGCCGCTCCGGCGACACCCCGGACCCGCGAAACTCAGTGGCCGGTGTGGATGCCGAGCGGGTCGGTGAGCACGACGCCGGGGTCGGTGTCCTCGTCCTCGGGGGCCGCGTGCGCGCCGCGGGTGAACGACCCGGTGTCCTCGCCCGCGGTGGTGAGGTGGTCGACGACGACGGCGGTGACGTTGTCCCGGCCGCCGGCGAGGACGGCCCGGTGCACGAGGAGTTCCGCGGCGGCCTGCGCGACCGGCTCGGCCCGCAGGACGGCGGCGATCTCGTCGTCGGTGAGCTCCAGGGACAGCCCGTCGGAGCAGACGACGAAGCGCTCCCCCGGCACCGGCGGCAGCACCCACAGGTCGGCGGGCGGGGAGGGCCTGGTGCCGAGCGCCCTGGTGATCACGCCGCGCCGCCGGGTGACGCTCTCCGGGGCGGTGTGGTCGACGGTGAGCTGGGTGAGGACGTCGCCGGCGAAGCGGTACACCCGGGAGTCGCCGACGTTGAAGACCGCCCACCGCTCCACGTCGCCGTCGAGGACGAGGCCGATGCCGGTGAGCGTGGTGCCCATGCCGGTGCGGACCGGATGCTCGACCGCGGACGCGAGGATGTCGGCGTTGGCGCGGGCGACCGCGTCGTGGACGTCCTGCGGGGTCCGCTCGGCGCGGTCGGCGAGCCGGCGCAGCGCCTCGACGGCGAGCGCGCTGGCGATGTCGCCGGCGGCGTGGCCGCCCATGCCGTCGGCGACGGCGAACACACCGTCGGCGACGAGCGCGCTGTCCTCGTTGCGCCGGCGGACCCGGCCGACGTCGCTGGCGGCGCCCGCCCGCACCGTCGCCATCACGTGCTCACCGTGGCATCGGCGCCGAAGCGCTCGACCAGGGCGGCGACGACGTCCTCGCGGCTGACCGGGACGACCGGCGAGCCCTCGGCGGCGAGCAGCCACGTGCCGTCGGCGGCGCGGGCGACGGAGAATCCGGGCCTGATCACGACCGCGGCCTCGCCGTCGCCGGCGGTGCACCGGTCGACGAACCGGGCCAGCGGCGAGGCGAGGGGCTCGGCCGGGTCGAGGGCCTCGATGCCGAAGAGCCCGAACGGGCCGGGATAGACGGCGAGCCGCGCGGCGGTGCCGCTGAACAGGTGCAGCTGGAGGGTGCGGTCGCCGGCGGAGCCGGCCGCCTCGGTCGTGGTGTGCAGCGTCGACAGGGCGGCGACGGCGCCGAGCACGAGCGGGCCGGGCACGACGTTGCCGCCCTCGTCGGTGCACAGGCCGCGGGCGAGCAGCGACGCGACCCCGGCGGCGGTGACGATGTCGGTGGCCGCCTCCGGCTGCAGGGCGAGCCCGCGCCGGACGTCGTCCATGTCGGCGGCGCGCTCGCCGCCGGGCCCGGCCGCGGAGCGGAGCAGGAACTCGAGCTCCGCGAACGTGCACAAGGTGGTGTCGGCCATGCTCCTCCTTCAGGTGCTCGTGTCCCGTGCACTTGCATGATCGCCCGGCCCGGACGCGAAAGTCATGCGCTTCGCGAGACGTCGGCACCTTTGGATGCGTCGGCCCGGTCTGCCAGGTGCGCCGGATGGCGGCTCGATCCCGTCGAGGATGCGGGCGGCGCCGGCCGGCACCGGAACGCACCGGAAGAACGGCCCGATGAGACTACCACCGCCGGCCCTTCCCGCTCGTAGACTGCCGGACCCGCCGAAAGCCCGCAGGTTCGCACCCGCCCGGTCGATCTTGCGGGTGTGACGCCGGAACCTGGTCGTGACGCCCGCCGGCGGCGCTGGGCAGGGTTCGCGCTGGTCGCCGCCGTCTTCGTGGCAGGCCTCGCGATCGCCGCCGGCGGCGCGCTCACGGTCTCCCGGGTGGAGCAGCGGCACGCCGCCCGGCTGATGGACCGCTACACCGACGACATCGGCGGCGCGGTCACCGACCAGGTCGAGAACTACCGGGACCTGGCCACGGACCTCGCCGTGTCCCTCGGCGCCCAGTCCGACCTGACCGCCGACGACTTCGCCGCGATCACCTCCGGGCTGACCCGGGACCGCCTGCCGGGGCTGAGCGGTCTCGGTTTCGCGGTCCCGGCGGCGGACGCCGAGGTGCCGGTGGTCCAGGCGTACTGGCGGGGACAGGGCGCGACCGGTCTCACCCTGGTGCCCGTCGGCTCCGGCACCGAGCACGTCCTCGTGGTGCTCAACCGCAGCCTCGACGGGCAGTCGGCCGCCGGCCGGGACCTCAGCCAGGCGCCGGCCCTCAACGAGGTCCTCGGCATCGCCCGCCGGACCGGCGGCTTCGCGCTCAGCGAGCCGTACGTGCTGATCAAGGACCAGAACCTGCCGGTGGAGCGCCGGCAGACGTCGTTCTCGCTCGCGGTGCCGGTCTTCGCGCAGCACGGCACCCCCGACGCCGGCGGGTTCCGCGGCTGGCTCGTCCTCGGTGTCCGCGGCGGCGACTTCCTGGAGGAGACCCTGCGGACCCATGCGCGGGGTGCCGTCGGTGTACAACTGAGCGAAGGCAAGGTGATCGCGGTCCTTCCGGCCGCCGGCAACGGTGACGGTTCGCTGCGCCGGGACCGGGTCCTGCGCGTCGGGCAGCGTTCCTGGCGGCTGCTGGTGACACCGGCGTACGAGCTGCTGACCCCCACCGACCGGCGGATGCCGGAGCTGACCTTCGCGGCCGGCGCGGTGATCACGCTGCTCCTCGCCGGGCTCGTCGGCATCCTCGCCAACGCCCGCAACCGCGCGATGGGCCAGGTCGACGCGGCCACGGCGGCGCTGCGGCTGGACATCGAGCGCCGCCGGGAGACCGAGGCCCGCCTCCGGGAACGTGAGAGCGAGCTGCGGCACCTCGCCTTCCACGACCCGCTGACCGGCCTGGCGAACAGGGTCCTGTTCTACGAGCGGGTCGACCACGCGCTACGGACCCACGCCCGGTCCGGCCGCCCCCTGGCGGTGCTGTTCATCGACCTCGACGGCTTCAAGGAGGTCAACGACACCCTCGGTCACACCGCCGGCGACGCCGTCCTCCAGGAGGTCGCCCGCCGCCTGACGGCCTGCCTGCGGACCGGCGACACGGTCGCCCGCTTCGGCGGCGACGAGTTCGCGGTCGTCGCCGAGGACCTCGCCACCCGCGCCGACGTGCAGGTCGCCGCCGACCGGATCGTCGCCGCGGTCGAACGCCCCATCGACGCCGGCGGCACCCTCGTCACGGTCACCGCGAGCGTCGGGGTCGCCCTCAACGACCCGGGCGCCGAGGTCGACGACATCGTGCGGGCCGCCGACGCCGCCATGTACCGGGCGAAGACCACCGGCAAGGGCCGCGCCGTGCTGTCGCAGTGAGCGGTTTCCCGGTTCACCTGCGGGTGGGCACGGCCGAGGGGCACCGTCGGAGGGGTGGATCACACAACCGGGGTGCGTCGGCGCGGCGTCCTGCTGGCGGCCGCCGCTCTTGGGTTGTCCGCCGCTTCCAAGGCATCCGCCGCCCCGTCGCCGCTGTCACCCGTGAGCATGGCGACGCACATCCACGGGCCGTTCAGCGAGGGCCTCGCCAGCTACTCCGCGCACGTGGAGCAGGCCCGCAGGCACAAGGTCGACGTCGTCTGGTGGACCGACCACGACTTCCGCATCGCCGCGTCCGGGCACCGGCAGGCCGTGCACTTCGACGGCACCTCCGAGCCCGAGCACGGCACGGCGTGGACGTGGAAGGAACACGTCGTCGGCAAGCCGAGCACCCACGCCGCCGGCTTCGTCTCCTCGCCCCGCTCCCCCGGCGACGGCACCACCGGCAAGGCACTGCGCCTGGCCGCCTCCGGCGACGGCTCGCTGCGCTTCGAGGGCGTCGCCTGGAACGCGATGGCGAACGCCTGCGTCGCCGACACCACGCTCACCCTGGACGTCCTGCCCGAGCAGCTCGGCGGCGGCGCCCTGACCCTCGACGTCCAGCTGTCCAACCACCCGGGCAAAGGGATCCTGCACGTCCGGTACGACATCGGCGGCGTCGACACCATCACGCACAAGGCCGGCAAGGCGGTCGGCACGGTCCGTCTCCCCGCGAAACCCGGCGTGTGGCAGCGCCTGACATTCCGGCTGCGCGACGACATCGCCGAGCTGTGGCCGGACATCATCGCCGCCGACAACGCCCTCACCGGTCTGGCCCTGGAGGTCCGCAAGGCCCGCTTCGTCGTCGACCGCCTCGTGTTCGTCCGCAGCCGCCGCGCCGGCCAGGCCGGCGAACACCTGCGCGCCGAGGTCCTGGCCGCGGTCGCGGACCGCTACCCGGACGTGACACAGTTCCGCGCCCTCGAAGTCTCGATGGTCCGCCACCTCAACTGGTTCGGCGGCGACCTGACCCTCCCGTCCTTCCCCAGCCCCCCGCTGCGCGACAACGACCCCGACCTGCTGGCCTCCATGGTCACCTGGCTGCACGCCCACGGCGGCCTCGTCTGCTGGAACCATCCCCTCGACGTGGGGAAGCGCGACGAACTCGCGAAGCTCCTCGTGACGCGCCACGCCCTGGGCGTCGACCTCGTCGAGATCGGCCGTGACCCTTTCGAGGACCTGCTGTGGGTGTACGACGTCGCCGCCCGCAACGGCGTGTTCTGCACCGCCCTGGGTTCGAGTGACGACCACGACGCGACCGACTGGGCCGCCAACGAGGAGCACTTCGTCAGCCACGTCTGGTCCCCCTCGAAGCACCGCGCTGATCTGTTGCGCGCCCTGTCCGCCGGCGCCGCCTGGTTCACCGACCTCGTCTCGTACCGCGGCGCCATGGACCTCCGCGTCGGAGGCATCTCCTACATGGGCGCCGTCCTGGTCGGCACGTCCCCGGTCCAGGTCGACGCGTCGGCGACCGAGCTGCCGAAGGGCGCCCGCCTGGAAACCGTCGTCGGCGAGCTGGGCACCGGCCTCACCCCTTCGACGAAGGTCACGGCAGGCCTCACGTCGGTCACGGTGCAACCCGGCTCCTACGTCCGCACCCAGGTCCGCCTGAAGGACGACACGATCGCCGGCGTCTCGAACCCCTTGTGGCTCCTGCCGGAAGCCCCGAAGACCCCGATCCCCCCGGCCCGCCGCCGCGCCCTCCCCTACTGAGCGACGCCGCGGGGCGTCAGACCTGGCGCCACCCCACCCCGAACGCCTGGTCCGGCTCCGGCAGCCACCCGTCATACGTACACGGCACCGCGGCGTCCATGGCGTCGGCGACGGACTCGAGCAGGTGTGCGGTGCTGCCCCACACCGGTTCGTCGTGGTTCTCCTCGCCGGAGCAGTAGCTGTCCCACACCGGTTCGTCGTGGTTCTCCTCGCCGGAGCAGTAGCCGACGCCGCCTCTGCGCAGGCCGTCGCGGAGGTCTACGTAGAGGTAGCCGCCGCAGTGGTCCTCGGCGATCGTGAGGAACAGGTCGAGGTAGGCCGACGACTGCTCCCCGGCGACCTCGTCGGAGGCCGTGCTTTCGCCCACCGCACGCCAACCGTCCCGGCGCATCTGCCTGTCGCTCAGGGCGTCGGAGGTCGAACATGGCGTACACCCCGGAGGCAGGCACAGGAGCATGCCGCTGATGCCGTCGGCCTGCAGCCACCACCGCCTGAGATCGTCCGACGATCCTGCGCCTAGAGTCCCCGGCCTGAGGAAAGGGTGATCCGTGAGAGTTCGAATCGTGGCCGAGCGCATGATCCTGCTGAACAGGGTGCACCGCTGGTTCGTGCTTGAGCGGCCGGTCTTCGTCGCGGCCGGCCAGAGCTACTGGATCGATCATGAAACCAGCGAGCTGTGCATCGACCGGGGCGACGGCCGGGTTGAGCAGGTGCCTGGCTTCATCTGCCGCTGACTCCGGAGGCTAACGGTCGTGTCCACGTCGGTGGTGTGCAAATGGTCCCCACGACGCCCCGAAGATCACCGTCTGAACCGTGGTACTCCCCGGTCCATCCATCGATACTGGCCAATATCTTATGATCCGGAAGACTTTGTGTCGTCATAGCAGCACAAACTCTTCCGGATCATCGAGAACCCGCCGAGGCCGCGCAGACGACACAAAGCACTCGCTCGCCCGACCGAGGGGTCTGCGCACACTGATCACCGACCAGAGACGCAGAGCGACGACAACCTCGAGGCCGACGGACCGCATGGCAGTTATGGTGCCCCCGCATATGGACCTTGCCCGCAGATCGGGAGATCACAGGTATCAAATAGCGCCGCAACCTCGCCGGCGACACAACCGCCCTCGAAACAAGATCGACAGACGTACCCAGATACCCGTGACGAAGGCGGGCGAACCCCGGACTCAAGCAACCGGCAAGCCGACCGAGCAACTGGCGATCGGTTTTGAGGGGTGTGGGTGGAGCGAAGCTCCCCCACTGGGGAGCACCGGCGCAGCCGGTGCGCGGGGAATCCGAACCGGAACGGTGAACGCCCCCTGCGTGAGCAGGAGGCGTTCACCGGTTTGGTGGGCGATACTGGGTTTGAACCAGTGACCTCTTCCGTGTCAAAGACTTCCCTGAGCCCATCCAGCCTGCACAGACAAACCTCCGGCTTGGCCTGAGTGACTGTCGGCGTCCGCCAGCGTCCGGCCTCGTGCGCGGCAATCGGCACTCAGTTGGGCACTCATCGAACCCTCACCAGACCTAAGAAAGCTTGGGGCTCTGAGAGCACCAACGTCCCTGCGTCACCTGCGCAGTATGGTCGCCGCGCCAGTTACGACCTCTTCGGTGTGAACGCCATAATGCGGCGCCCGGACCTGCCCAATTCCGTTGTGGTGTAAGGGTTTCAGGTCCGTATGCGTTCGCCGTTGTACGTGGCTGTACGCACCGGTGACCCCTGTTTGACCCCCGAAGAGAAGCGGCTGGAACAAAGGGGGTTGGCCGTGGCTCCGCGTGCCCGCCGCCCCCCTTTGTTCCAGCCGCTCTCAAGCAGTTCGGGGACAGCTCAGGGACAGTGTCCCCGTCGCCGCGGGCGACGGTGGCGGCGAAGTGCGGCACTCGCCGCCCCGCGGATAGCGACCGCCTGATGGCCCGGTCGAGCCCGGCAGTCACACGACTGCCGGGCTTCGTGCTGCTCGCCGCCGTGCCGAGGTGGGAAAGCCCGTTTGGGCGGGCACTGCTGTCCGATCATCCGCTCGCATCCCCGCCACGTTCGCACCGTCACGCCGATCGAGCGGCTCAGACGCCACATCGCCGTGCACCGTGACCCTTCCGGCGGAGCCTCCTGCCCGCGCTGGCGCGTCACCATCACCGGGTGCAGTACATATTCGACATCTCCAACCTGTTGTCTGAGGACACGCCAAGCGACCGCGCGGGGAACGTATTGAAGGTTCTGCTCGTGATCGTTGCTGTCATTGCAGCGATCGGGGCGGTGATATTTGCCCAGTGGATGGCCGAGGATCTCGTTTCAAAGGCCTGGGGCTGGCCGCTGTGGCTCATGGGGGGTGTAGGCCTGATTGCCGCGATCTTCGGATACGTCTCTGGGTCCGAATTGGCGTTGTATGGTGGCGGCACCATGATCGTTGTGGCGGTTGGTATGGCGTGGGTAGGAGGAGGCCTTTGAGCAGTTCGGGGCCACTGAGGGACAGGTCCCCGAACGGTGTCCCTGAGTTGATGTTGCGTTTCGGCAGCTCAAGATAGATTCGTGGACGCGAGGGACACGAGGGACACCTCAGATGCACTGCCCCCGCGCCGCCCTCAGGGCTGCGCATCGGCGCGCTCGGCGAGCGCCCTCTTCGGTGTGAACCCATGATCGACCGCCGATGATCTGACTGCTGTACGCGTCGGCGCATCCGCAGAATCCGCTGGCGTCCAGCGTCGTCGGTAGCGTCTGCACCGGTTGCCACTCAGTTCGTCACTCGGCATGCGGCCGGCACTCGGCTCGTCCGCGAACCGTGATCCCAACTCGTCGTGTCGGCCAGCTTCCAGAGCCATGATCATTTGACGTCTGAGTGATCCTAAATTTTAAGCTGATCAAGGGGAATACGTTGCAAGCGCAGAGCGTTCGATCGAACGCCGAAAGGCAATCTGGCCACGAAGCAACAGGAGTTTGATGAGTCTGGAAGATCGCTGGCGCACTATCGACGCCACCCAGTTCAGCGACGGGGTTCTCTACCTCTCCGCAATGGTGGAGATTCAGCCACGAATGCCCGACTGGGGCCTTCCTAACATGCCAGACATTATGGGCAGACTCGACGAGGATCGTCCGCACGGTGGGGATGAGGCCAGCGGCAAGCTCCTCTGTCTTAGGTGCATGGCGATTCGGGCACGGAGAGGAGAGGCCCCCGCTCCAATCTGGATGTACTTCCAGCGCCGAGGCGCACTTCGCCTGTTCTGCCACATCGGTAGCAATCAGGTCCATGCCGAGCACATGCCAGAGAGCGCAGAGCATAAGGCACTAGTTGAGCGAGAAGTTCAGACCTGCGTGCGTGTAGGGGCATCAGTAGACACTGAAGTGCGTGCCGCAAACGGTCGCCGTCGTGCCGATTTTGTCGCAGTCGGACCCGACGTTGTCTTGGCCGGAGAAATCCAACGCAGCACCGAACCGGCGCGGCGCATCGGGCAACGTCAACGCGATCTGAGCCGAGACGGCAAGCGGGTACTGTGGACGACCGACAATGTCGAGCCAGGGTTTTTGAAGAATGTGCCACGATTGGTCATTCCGAACCTTACTGGATGGCAGCAGGCACTCCGAGATCCAGAACTTGCGATTGTTGCCGGCATGACTCTTGTCGAGTACCAGCGGTGCGGCTGGTCCGACCAGTGGAGCGGTACGACTCGTTGCCCGCACACGAATTCCCTACGCCCCTGTGGGAAGATTCACGCATATCCGACCCTCGAAGCAAATACGCATACCTACCGTCCGACCAGCGGCCCGGTCATGCAATTCGGTATGGGAAATCGTCCCCACCTCGACGTCCTAGTGGCCGGGATCGTCCTGGGCGATTGGCTGCCATATCAACGCAAGGCACGCACGGGCTACCAGTTCGTGTGGATGCCAACTGAAGACTATAAGCGATTCGTCGAGGATCGTGGCGGGACGGATACTGAGTCCGCAGAACGCAACGCTGGCCTGATTCGTCAGCGAACTGGCACAGCGGAGCGCAACTGTGAGACCGATCGGAATCCACCGTCTGTCGTAATTGACCTAAAGCCGGCCTGGTCGGACCGCCATAAAAATACGCTGAATTGGACGAGCCACCAGGGCGGCGATCCGGCTCCATGTCGGCATTGCGGGCGACCCGCGATTGCCCGCGATGAACATGGTTTGCCGATGCACAAGACGTGCGCAGAAAAGCTTCTAGCCCGGTAAGCCTGCCAGCCCTGCTGGGCAACCCGGCAAACAGCGTTTTGCGCGGTGACGCCGAGAGGTCCGCCGCCCCAGGCGGACCTCAGGCCGTTGCCCTTGCCGTACGGTGGTTCGGATGAGCGGCCCTGTTGGACATGCTGACCTGCCGACCGACTGGTGGACGGCCGACGACTGTGCACAGTTTCTGGGCATTACGAGAAGCACATGGGCTGCTTACGTTGCGCGTCAACAGGCTCCTCTGCCCGAACGGAAGTTCGGGCGGTCGCCGGTTTGGCGTCCGGACACCGTCAAGGCATGGGCGGAGACCCGACCCCGTCGTCCGACCAGTTAGCGCGTTAGCGTCCAGCATCGGCGAGGGTGTACAGCAAGGCCACCAGCGTCGTGCCGGTCACGATGTCGCGCTTGTCGATCAGACGGCGGATGTCGTTCAGCGGCACCCACTCGACGCGCTCGGACTCGAAGCCGTCGACCGGCGGCCCCACGTACTCGGCCGAGTCGGCCCGGAAGACGTGGTGCTCAGAATTCATGAGTCCCGGTGTCGGTTGCGTGTAAATCAATGGGCGGAGCGGCCCCGGCCGCCAGCCGGTCTCTTCCTCAACCTCGCGCGCCGCTGCGACGGTCGGCTCGTCGTCGCCGATGGCGCCGACCGGGATCTCGTAGGTCCACGTGTCGGTGATGAACCGATGGCGCCACAGCAGCAGTACCTTCCCGTCGACCACGACCACGGCGCCAGCGCCGGGAGCGCTACGGATGAGCCGGTGGTCGAGGTGCCTGCCGTCGGGCAGTTCGACGTCGGCGGAGAGCACGTGCACCCACTGGTCTTGGTAGAGCGTGCGTTCGGAGTTGACCTGCCAGCGCATCAGAACCCCCTCAGATGGGCGTCGGTGTCGGCCCGGTCGAGAAACTCCGCCACCGCTGGCACCCTAGCGTGTGGCCTGAGGACGGTTGTCACCTGCGCGACGCGGTCGCGGATGCGGCCGGACTCCATGCCTTCGGCGTAGTCGAGCATCTGGCTGCCGACATGCACGGCCTGGTCGACGTCGCCGCGCTGGGCGACGATGAGCGCGAGTCCGGCGAACCGGTGGACCCGGCCGCGCAGGTGGGTTCCGCCGGCGGTCCGCACGGACTCTTCGGCGTATGCCTGGGCGGCGCTGAGGTCACCCAAGCGCCGGAGCGCTTCGGCGACCTGAGTCTCGATGAGGCCCGGCTGGACGTAGGACGCTTCGGCGGGTTCGTCGGTCTGGTTGATGCGGCCCGCTGTCCACTCGGACTCAGCCATGTGCCGCTGGCAGTCGGCGCTCTGCCCCATCCGGGCGTACGCCTTCCCCGCAAGCGAGTGCAGATCGGCGGCGAGGGCGTGGCTGAGATGCCCCCGCGCCGCGCGCAGTGCTGATTCCGCGTACTGCACGACGAGCCGCGGTTGGTTGTTGTGCAACGCGTGGGTGCTCATCAGCGCCACAACGTACGCGCCGAATCCCTTGTCGCCGCTGGCTTTCGCCATGCGCAGGGCGCCGAAGAGGTACCGCTGGGCGAGGCCCTGTTGGTCGGCGTCGTACGCGCAGACCCCGGCGAGAGCGGCGAGGCCGCCGGCCGCGCGGAGCAGCTCCCGGCCGGTGCGGTTGTCATAGGCGTTGCGCAACAGTGGCGCCGCGTGTTCGTTGAGGGCCGCCACGAGGCGCGGCCGGACCGGTACGCCGCCGACCCGCCGGTACATCTCCTGATAGCGGGCGCGAAGCTGGCGCAGGCGCTGCACGTCGGCCGCGCCGACCTGGGCGTGGCCGACGCGCGAGACGTCGAGGTCGTCGGGCGGGTTCTCCCACTCCCAGACCGGCGCGATCGCATCCGTGCCTGTGGCCGGTGGTCCGCCTGCCTTGTCCCGCTGGTCGCCGCGCCACAGTGCGGTCGTGCGCTCGACCGCCTGTGCGAGGGGCATCCCAACCGGAGTGGGCTTCCGCCGCTCCATGCCGATGTCAGCCGGTGTGACGGGCACGTTCAGTGCTTGGCCGATGACGCGGCAGATCAGCTCTGGGCCGGGGTCGCGGGGCACGGCGCCGTCGCGGATCCAGCGGGCGACGGACGCGTGGTCGTACCGGAGCCCTTGCGCGGCGCCGAGCAGGTTGACGCGGCGCGCGAGGCCCGCGTTCGAGAGACCGGCGCGCTCGATGAGCGCTGCGAGCAGGAGATTCGCTTCGGCCATGCTCCGGAGCGTAGGGAATCCGTGACACTCAGGGAACCCCGTCGATCAATTCACACAGGGTGTGAGACGAGTGCCACGTCGCGCGCGGCTCACACCCTGTCGACCAGGTCGCCACTGCGGTTCTCTTGTGACAGGCGCTGATCGACCGGGCGCCAATCGATCAAGTCCCAGCTCAATGGCACGCCACGCGGTTGCGAATACAGCACTGGCGCTGTACGGTCGCAATCACTAATACAGCACTGGTGCTGTATTCGACCGACCGGCAGACGCCGGCACGATCTGGAGGTTTCGGAGTGATCACACAGACAGAGCGGGGCGCCGACGTCCTGCCGCTGACCACGATCCCGGGCATCGCCGGCTACTTCGGCCCCGGGCACGTCCTGGCCGACGTCGCGGCGCGGCACTGCGAGGCGCACCGCTCGCCGTTCACGCGGGGCGTGGCGTGCGGCGCGTGCTGGGAACTGGCGATCCGCGACGACGAGCGGTTCGCCGTCGAGTGCGACCTGCCCCGCGAGCTGGACACGGACCCGAACTACATCGATGAGATCGCCGTCGACCTCGCGTGCAGCGGCGAGCGGGTCTCGCTGACGCCGGCCGAGCTGGTCGTCGCGGTCAACCGCCTGCGGCGCCGCTCGGTGAGCCTCTCCCGCATCGCCCTTCGCCTCCACGTCGCCTACGGCGCGGTCGCCCGGATCGTCCGCGAGACGAGCAACGAGGTGGCGGCATGAACGCCCCGAAGGTGACCACGTACACCGCCAGGGAGTACGGCGCGGTGACGCTGGACGTCCGCGTGAACGTCGGCAGCGTCCGCGTGATCGTAGAGGACCGCGAGTACGCCGAAGTGACCCTGACCAGCGCCGACGGCAACGACGCGGGCGCCCGCGCGGTCGAGCGCACCACGATCGATGACCACGGCGACCACCTCGCCGTCCGGGTGCCGAACCTGGAAGCGAGCACGGCCCGGCAGCACTTCGGCGGCGTCACCCAGGTCGTCGGGCACAACGCAGGCATCGTCGTCGGCGTCGTCTACGGCGACATGGTGTCGTTCGGCAGCATGTCCGGCGGCACGGTCGTCGGTGCTGTCGTGACGGGCGGCGTCGGCCCGCTGGTGGACATCGTGGCGCGGCTGCCGCTGGGTAGCTCGCTGCTCGCCGAGACGGTCAGCGCGTCCGTGGGCACCGGTGGCGCCCTGCTCCGCGCGGTCGTGGAGACCGTGTCCGGCGCGGTCCACCTCGACACGGTCGCCGCGCCGGACCTGTCCACCGTCTCCGGACGCATCACGATCGACCGCCTGATCGGCGACGGGTTCGCCAAGACGATCTCCGGCGGCATCACGGTCGCCGCGACCGACCGGTGCCACCTGCACGCCGAGTCCGTGTCCGGCTCCATCCGCGTCACCGGCCCGATCGCGCTCAGCGCCCACACCGTGTCCGGCCGCGTCCTCAACTACTGAAGGAGCAGCACCAATGACCACCGCCACCGCCCCCAGCGCCTACCCGGCGCCGATCGAGGCGCTCATGCCGCAGGCGCGCACCCTCGCCGACTCGCTCGGCGAGATCCCGTCGCGGAACGCGCTGATGAAGGAGTTCAAGATCGGCGCACCGAAGGCCAACGCTATCCGCGAGGCGCTCACCGACGAGCGCGCCGAGCCTGCCGAGATGCCCCCGCCGCGCACGCTGCACGTCGTGCCGGACCTGGAGCCGGACACCGACACCCTCGACCCCGAGCCGCCCGCCGAGGCGCCGCCGGTCGCCGAGGTGATCGAGACGCCGCCGCAGGCCACGGGTGACGGACACCCGGACACCAACATCACCGCGCCACCCACCCCGGCCGCGCCGCCCACCCGGCGCAAGCCGCCGTCCTGGCCGGTCTGGGTCCTGGCCCTGCCCGCGTTCGTGGCGATCTGGTCCGGGTGGGTCGGCCTCGGCGAACTCACCGGGTTCGGCGTGATCCACCCGCTGCCCGGCATCGCCGACGGGTTCAGCATCAACACCGCGATCACGCTCCCGATCGGCGTGGAGGCGTACGCCGCGTACGCCCTGGCCGTGTGGCTGTCCGACGCCTACGGCGCGTCGGTGCGCCGGTTCGCCCGCTGGTCCGCGATCGGCTCCCTGGTCTTCGGTTGCGCCGGACAGGTCGCGTACCACCTGCTCAGCGCCGCCGGTGTCACCTCCGCGCCCTGGTGGATCACCACGGCGGTTGCCTGCCTGCCCGTCGCCGTGCTCGGCATGGGCGCCGCGCTGGCCCACCTGATCCACGCCAACCGCGGCTAGCTCCGCCCGGTGCGCGGCCTCCGTGGCCTAGGAACCCTCGGCCGCGCACCGGTCCCCATCCCTCCATCAGGAGTCAGGAGACCCTCATCATGGCAACCCCGACCGACGTCGGCACCCTCGCCGCTGTCTTCGTCGCCCTGTACGCCGCTCACCAGGTCGCCGACCACTGGATCCAGACGCAGCACCAGGCCGACCACAAGGCCGACACCGGGTGGCGGGGGCATCTCGCCTGCGCCGCGCACGTCGCCACCTACACGCTGACCGCCGTTGTCGCCCTGGTCGCGGTGCTCGCCGTCACCGGCGCGACGCTGCACCTCGGCTGGACCGCCGCCGGCCTCACCGTCTCGGCCGTCAGCCACCACATCGCCGACCGGCGGGCGCCGCTGCGGCGCATGGCCGACGCGCTCAAGAAGTCCCCGGCGTGGCTGGAGCGCGGAGGCGGCCTGTACGCCCTCGACCAGTCCTGGCACGTCGGCTGGCTGTTCATCGCCGCGCTGCTCATCAGCGCCTGAGGCACCACCAGTTCGCCCGGCGCGCGGCCTCCGTGGCCTAGGAACCCTCGGCCGCGCACCGGTCCCCATCCCTCCATCAGGAGTCAGGAGATCTCCAGCATGACGAGCAACGAACCGGACCGCGAGCACCCGAACGGGTTCGACTGGTCCAAGTACGAGTCCGAGGTGGCCGACGTCGCCGACGTGGTCGACCTTGGGGCCGCTCGCGCCCGCCGCGACGGCACCGGCGCCGAGAGCCACTTCGACATCCCGCTCGACGAGGAGCCGGAGCGCGGTGGCGTGCTGGTCGACGCGCCGCCGGCCGATCCGAAGGGCCGCCGCCCGATCATCCCAGGCAGGCTGCTGGGCTGGCAGAACTTCAAAGCGACCGTCCGTGACATCGCCGAGGACGCGTTGCACCGCGCCGGGTACCACGCGGTCCGGGCGCCCTGGTACGCGGTGCAGGCCGCGTTCTGGGCCACGGTGGGCCTGTTCAAGCTCGTCGGTCGCCAGTTGCGGTGGTGGTGGCTGTCGGAGCAGTACGGGCTCCGGCAGGCCGCTGCCGACGCGAACGACCCGGCGACCTGGTACAAGCTGCACCGCGAGGTCAAGGCCACCCGTGCGTGGCGCGGCATCGTCCTAGCCGCCGAGACGGCCGCGCTCGCCATCGGCGGACCGGTCGCCTACGCCATGGCCCCGTGGTGGGTCGTCGGGCTGGCCGCCGCCGGGCTGGTGTGCGGGCTGGCCCGTCTCGGACGGCCCGAGGACAAGCCGATCCTCCGGCCCGCCGTGATCGCTGGACGGTACCGGCGGGTCAACCCCGACATCATCCTGCGCGCCTACTACGCCGCCGCGCTCGGCCACCCGGACAAGCCCAACCAGCAGATCGGGTTCGGTTCAACGATGTCCCGTGACGCCTCCGGTTCCGGGTCGCAGGTGGTCATCGACCTGCCGTACGGCAAGACGTGGGAGCACGTCCTCAACGCCAAGGGCGCCATCGCGTCCGGCCTCGACGTGTCCGTCAACCAGGTGTTCCTCACCCGCGACCCGTCCAGCCACCGGCGGCACGTGCTGTTCGTCGCCGACCGCGACCCCCTCGCCATCCCCGCCGGCAAGACACCGCTGCTGGACTGCAAGCCCCGCGACATCTGGCAGGAGGCGCCGTTCGGCCTGGACGAGCGCGGCCGGAAGGTGTCGCTGCTGCTGATGTGGATCAGCGTGCTGGTCGGCGCGCAGCCCCGCAAGGGCAAGACGTTCGCCACCCGGCTCCTGGCGCTGTTCGCCGCGCTCGACCCGTACGTGCGGCTCATCGTCGTGGACGGCAAGATGTCCCCGGACTGGGACAAGTTCCGCCTCGTGGCGCACCGGATGGTGTTCGGTCCGGTGCCGAACCTGCGCGACGACAACCCCGTTGAGCACCTCCTGGAGGTGCTCCGCGAGGTTAAGGCGCACATCCTGGAGGTCAACGACTTCCTGTCCACGCTGTCCACCGCCGAGTGCCCGGAAGGGAAGATCACCCGGGAGCTGTCGCGGAAGTACCCGCAGCTCGCCGTGTGGATGCTCGTCATGGAAGAGTTCCAGGTCTACTACGAGCTGGACAGCCAGGAGCAGAACAAGGAGATCGCCGCGCTCCTGTCCTACATCATGGCCGTCGGCCCCTCCGCCGGGGTGATCCTGCTGTCCAGCAGCCAGAAGCCGTCCGGCGTGGGCTCCGGTGACGTCGGGCGCCTGTTCAACCGGTACCGCGACAACCACGCCGTACGGTTCGCGCTCAAGTGCGGCAACCGCATCGTCTCCGAAGCGATCCTCGGCGGTGAGGCGTACAGCGAGGGCTACGACGCGTCCGCGCTGCCCAACGGGCCGCAGTACCGGGGCGTCGGCTACATGTACGGCGCGTCGGACGACACCCCGACGGTGCGCACCTACCTCGCCGACCACGGCGACGCGGAGAAGATCCTCGCCGCCGCCCGCAAGCACCGGCAGGCCGCCGGGACGCTGTCCGGCGCCGCGATCGGCGAGAGCATCACCCGCGACATGCGCGACACCCTCGCCGACGTCCGCAGTGTGTTCCTCGCCGGGGAGAACGGCCTGCACTGGGCCACCATCGCCGCCCGGCTCGCCGAGACGCTGCCGGAGCACTACGCCGACATCACCCCCGACGCGATCTCCGCGCAACTCCGCGATCGTGTACCGAGCGTGAACGTCAAAGCTCGCGGCGAGGTCCTCAAGGGTGCCCGCGTGTCCGATGTGGACAGCGCGATCGACCGCCGCAAGAGCGCCTGAGAAGTAGCGGCGGCGCCGCTACCCGGTAGCGCCGCCGCTACCCACCCCGCTACCAACCTGGCCAGCCGCTACCCACCGAGGTAGCGGGTAGCGCCAGCAGCCCTCTGCACCCAAAAACAGCCTCTGGAGGCCGTTCCGTGCACACCATCGCCGCTACCGCTACCAGCAACGCCGCCGCAAGCGGCCTGCTCATCCTCGTCCTGACCGTCGTGACGCTTGGTTACCTCGCCGCGTGCTGGCTCTGGCCGTTCGTCGCCTGCCGCCGCTGCTCCGGCACGGGCAAACGCCGCGCCCTGATCGGCCGCGCGTTCGGCATCTGCCGCCGCTGCGACGGCACCGGCCGCCAGCTCCGCCCCGGCCGCCGCGCCATCAACTACCTGCGCACCGTCCGCGCCAACGACCGCAGCAACCGCCGCGGCGGCACCCGATGAACCGCCTCGCCCGACGCGGACACAGCGGCATCGACGCGCTGCGGCACACCGACTGGTGTGCCGGAGGGCACCGCTGCAACCTCGGTGAGCACCGCGCCGACCCCCTCGTGGTCGACGTCGAGGGCCTCGGCCGCGCCCTGCTGACCCGCGTACGCGCCGCCGATGGCCGGGAGCACGCGGAAGTGACCCTCACCGTCGCGCTCGCCGCCGCTGAGCCGTACGCGCGCCGCCAACTGCTCGACCTGACCACCGACCTGACGCGCGTGCTGGAACAGGCGACCCGCGCCAGCGCCCGACCCGGAGGAGGCACCCACTATGGACCTTCGGCCTGACTCACAAGCGTTGCTGCGCAACGCGATCGACTACATCGAGCGCGGCTGGCCGGTGTTCATGCTCGGCCGCAGCAAGCGCCCGCTCGCCAACTGCGACGGCTGCCGGACCGCTGGACCGGACCACGACCGCGACGCCTGCCCCTGCATGTTCTGCCACGGCCTCTACGCCGCGACGCTCGACCCGCAGCGCGTCACCGCGATGGTCGCCGCGCAACCTGACGGGCTGCTCGCGGTCCGGACCGGCGCGGTCGCTGGTCTGGTCGTCATCGACATCGACCCGGGCCACGGTGGCGCCCTCGACCCGGCGCTCATGCCGGAAACGGCCTGTGTGGTCACGGGAAGCGGCGGGTGGCACCTGTACTACCGCCACCCGGGAACGCCCGTCCTGAACAGTCAGGGACGTCTCGGCGAGGGCATCGACGTGCGGGGCGACGGCGGGTACGTCGTGGCGCCGCCGTCGATCCACCCGCGCACCGGCCGCCCGTACCGCTGGATCGGCGACCGGCCGGTGGTCGAGATGCCCCCGGCCCTCGTCACGGCCTGCCGAACCGCGCCGGCCGCCGTGGCGTCGGCGAGCACGACCAGGGCGCCGAGCTCGACGCCGGGCGGGGGCATCTCATCACCCGACGCGCTGCTGCGCTCCCTCCTCGACGCCATCCGCCGCGCGCCGAAGGGCCGCCGCCGCGCCACCCTCTACGGCTCCGCCCGGGGCGTCGCCCGGATGGTTTCGGCCAACGCCATCAGCACCCGCGACGCGCTGAACGCCTTGTACGACGCCGGAATCAGCGCCGGACAGACCGACCGCGAGACCCGCGCCGCCATCACCGGCGGATTCCGAGACGAAGGAGTAGCAGCGTGACCACCGAACCCGTTGACGGCGCCGCGATCCTCGATCGCCTGCACGCCGTCATCACCCGCTACGTCGTGCTCCCGTCCCCCGAGGCCATCGACGCGGTCGTGCTGTGGATCGCCGCGACCCACGCCATGCCAGCGTGGGCGCACGCGCCCCGGCTGGTCATCCGCGCGCCGGAGAAGCGCTGCGGCAAGTCCCGGCTCCTCGACGTGGTCGAGGGCATGTGCTGCAACCCGCTCATGACCGTGAACGCCTCATCGGCCGCCGTGTATCGCGCCATCGGCACCGACGAGCCGCCCACGCTCCTGGTGGACGAGGCGGACACCATCTTCGGCGGGAAGAACGCCGAGGCCAACGAGGACCTCCGCGGGCTGCTCAACGCCGGTCACCAGCGCAACCGGCCCGCGATCCGTTGGGACAACAACCTCCACCGGCTGGAGAAGATCCCCACGTTCGCGATGGCCGCGCTCGCCGGGATCGGCGCCATGCCCGACACCATCGAGGACCGCGCCGTCGTCGTGCGGATGCGCCGCCGGATGGCAGGCGAGACGGTAGCGCCGTACCGCCATCGCCGCGACGGGCCGGTGTTGCGGAAAGTGGCCGGCGAACTGTTCCAGTGGCTTCGGGGGCATCTCGCCGATCTGGAGCGCGCGGAGCCTGCGATGCCCTTGGAGGATCGCGCCGCCGACACGTGGGAGCCGTTGATCGCCGTCGCCGACCTCGCAGGCGGGAACTGGCCGACGCGAGGCCGGACCGCCGCAACCGTCCTCACCGCCGAGGCTGAGGACACCGGTCACGTCTCGACCCGCGTACGGCTCCTGGCCGACATCCGGACCGCGTTTACGACGCTCGGCGACCCGGGCGCCGCGACCACGGCCGAGCTGCTCGCCGCGCTCAACGACGACCCGGAAGGCCCGTGGCAGGGGTTCGGTCCGGCCGGGATGACCGGCAAGCGTCTCGGTGACCTGCTGCGGGAGTTCGGCATCAGCTCGGCGACCATCCGCTTCCCCGTAGGGCAGGCCAAGGGCTACCACCGCGAGGCGTTCACCGACGCGTGGAAGCGCTACTGCCCAGACCGAACCGTCCCATCGGTACCAGCATCGTCTTCCCAGCTCAGCGACGGTACGGATGCCGACCCCGGTACGGGTCAAGCCGTACCGGCGAAACCATCCGTACCGGCCGTGAGCAGCGAAAACGAGCCTGGGACGGATGGGACGGGTACCCCCGCCATCCGACGCATCGGAGGTGTCGCGTGACCACCGTCGCCACCCGCAAAGTGCTCTGGAAGATCCCCGAGGCGATGGCGCTGCTCAGCATGAGCCGCACGGTCATCTACGAGCAGATCCGCGCCGGTCGCCTCCGCACCGTCACCCAGGGCCGTGCCCGGCTCGTGCCGGACAGCGCGATCTCCGAGTACGTCGCACTGCTCGAACGGGAGGCCGCGTGACCGCGCGTCGAGGCCGTGGCGAGGGCAGCCTCTACTGGGACGAAGACCGGCAACGGTTCATCGCCGCCGTTGTCGTCGGCTACACGCCGGCAGGGAAGCGCATCATGCGCCGGGGGAGCGGAAAGACCAAGACGGAAGCGCGCGCCAAGCTGAAGGAGGTGCTCCGCGACCACGAAGACGGCCTCGCCATCGCGCCGCAGAACTACACCGTTGCCGACGCGGTCCGGGACTGGCTGACCTACGGCCTCAACGGGCGGTCAGAGGCGACCGTGACGAAGTGCACGGGCATGTGCAACACCCACATCATCCCCGACCTGGGCGCCCGGAAGCTGCGCGTCCTGAGTGCCAGCGACGTCGACAAGTGGCTCGCCGCCAAGGCCAAGACGCTCAGCACCGCGACGCTGCAGAACCTGCACAACTACCTCAACCGGGCGATCACCAGGGCCATGGCCCGGGACAAGGTGAAGCGCAATGTCGTGGCGCTGTGTGGCGTTCCGACCGGGCAACCGGGCCGCCCGTCGAAATCGCTCACGCTTGTGCAGGCGAGCGCGCTGCTCGACGCGGCCAAGGGCGCACCGGCAGAGGCGTACATCGTGGTTTCGCTGCTCACCGGTGCGAGGACTGAGGAGCTGCGGGCACTCACGTGGGCACACGTCGACCTCGTCGGCCTGGTCGACGCCGACCCGCCCGTGCCGCCATCCATCCAGGTATGGCGGTCGGTCCGGGCAGGCGGAGACACCAAGACCAAGAAGTCCCGGCGCACCCTCGCGATACCGGCCCGATGCGTCGTGGCGCTGAGCGCGCATCAGGCCAAGCAGCGCAAGGACCGCGCGGACTGGCAGGAGACCGACCTGGTGTTCGCGACGTCGAGCGGCGCGGCGCTCGACGCGGCCAACGTGCGGCGCGCCTTCCGGAGCGTGGCGCGGAAGGCCAAGCTGACGGAGCACAACTGGACGCCGCGCGAGCTACGGCACAGCTTCGTGTCGCTGCTGTCCAGCGGGGGAATGCGGATCGAGGAGATCGCCGATCTCATGGGTCACGCCGGCACGCGGGTGACGGAGGCGGTCTACCGCCACGAGCTCCGGCCGGTGCTGCTCAACGGAGCGGTCGCTATGGACAAGATCTTCGGGGGCATCCCGGAGGCTTAGGCACTCAGTTGGGCACTCACCGATAAGCAGAGGCCCGGTCGACTGTGTCGACCGGGCCTCTGACCTGTGTGGGCGATACTGGGTTTGAACCAGTGACCTCTTCCGTGTCAAGGAAGCGCGCTCCCACTGCGCCAATCGCCCTAGCTTTGGTGCCTCACCGAGGTGGGGCCTTTCGAGGTGGGAACGGGATTTGAACCCGTGTACACGGCTTTGCAGGCCGTTGCCTCGCCTCTCGGCCACCCCACCGTGGTCACCTATTCCCGAGCGGACGACGAGATTCGAACTCGCGACCCTCACCTTGGCAAGGTGATGCGCTACCAGCTGCGCTACGTCCGCACCGCCTGGCCAATCCCGCACCCGGCGACGGATGCAAACTCTAGCCGACCTCCAACCGTCATGCCAAACCGGTATCCAGATCCGGCGCGTCAGGGTGGGCCCGCGGTGAGGCCGGCGCAGGTCCGGAGGCCGTCGTACCGCTGGCTGAGCTTGGTCGCGGCGGCGCCGGTGAGCAGGGTGGGCCGGCCCGTGTCGGAGACGACGGCCGGGAGGAACTCCCGTTTGGTGACGGCGCGGTCCCGGACCGTGAGCCGCAGGACGCCGGTCTCGGTGCTCTTGGAGGTGCCGTACCAGAGGAAGTTGCCCATCCCGTAGGCGACGAAGGTGGGGCCGAGCCAGCCGGAGCCCTGCAGCGTGTGGGCGTGCGCGCCGATGATGAGGTCGGCCCCGGCGGCGGAGAGTCTGCCGGCGAAGGCCTTCTGGGCCGGGTTGGCGCAACTATTACCTTCGTCACCCCAGTGGTTGAAGACGATGACGAGGTCGGCCTGGGAGCGGGCGGCGGCGACCGCCGCGGTGGCGCGGGCGGTGTCGAAGGCCATGGCGATGCCGGGCTTGGCGGGGCCGGGCGCCCAGCTGGAGGCGAGCTCGCCGACCTGGCTGAAGCCGAGCACCGCGATCCTCACGCCGCGGACGGTGGTCAGCCAGGGGCGGTACGCCGCGTCGGCGTCGGCGCCGGCCCCGAACGCCGGGAATGACGCCGCACGGAGGGCGTCGAGGGTGTCGAGCAGCCCGACGCGGCCGTAGTCGAGGGTGTGGTTGTTGGCGATGCTGACCGCGTCGATCCCGGCCGCCTTCAGGGCGTCGATCGCGACGGGCGTGGTGCGGAAGTGGTACGTCTTCGGCTCCTCGGTGCCCCTGGACGTGATCGCGGTCTCCAGGTTGACGATCGTGAGGTCGGCCGCGGACAGCTGCGAGGCGATCGGGCCGAACGCGGTCGCCGGGTCCTTCAGCAGCTTCGCGGTGCGGTCCATGAAGTGCACGTCGCCGGCGAACACCAGCGTCAGGTCGACCGGCGTGGGCGACGGGGACGGCGGGGCCGAGGGCGGGGCTGAGAGAGAGGCCGACGGCGACGGCGCCGCGGTGGCGGTGCAGCCTGCGAGGACGAGCAGCGGCACCACGAACGTCAGGCGTCTCACGACATCACGCTATCGGGTGACCGGCCCCCTCGGTGAACACCACGCGACGATGCGCTAGAGTCTCAACAGCAACGCGGACGTAGCGCAGCTGGTAGCGCATCACCTTGCCAAGGTGAGGGTCGCGAGTTCGAATCTCGTCGTCCGCTCCAAGAGACAAACGCCAATGGGACCCGCCGCAGCGGGTCCCATTTTCGTGTCACAGCAGGCGTTTGCGCAGCGCCCGGCCGCCGATGGCGAGCAGTGCGCCGGCAGCTGGCGAGCGCCCGCACGGATGTGCCGGGACCCGGCCGCGGCTCGGCCGACCCTCCGCGCCCGAGCCCCCGGTAGAGCGCGAGCCCCCGGTAGAGCGCGGGCGTCAGGCCGGTCTGGGTCTTTGGGCTCAGGCGCGGGGCGGGGAGCGCCGCTAGCTTCGCAGGCGGCGGTTCCAGCAACGCTATCCACAGGAGACGTGCATGAGATCCCTTCGAGGCGCGCCGCGGTCGCGGCTGTTCATCCTGGCCGGTATCGCGGTCGCCCTGGCCGGCTTCCTCGGCTGGTTCGCGACCGGGCCGCTGCGCCTGGCCAGCGCCGACGACCGGCCGTTGTCGCAGGGGAAGCCGGCGACGGCGTCGTCGCTGGAGGGCCAGGGCTACCAGGCGAAGGCCGCGGTCGACGGCGACCCGAAGACCCGGTGGTCGAGCGCGTTCAGCGACCCGCAGTGGATCCAGGTCGACCTCGGCGCGTCCGTCGCGGTCGGCAAGGTCGTCCTCAACTGGGAGCGCGCCTACGCCACCGCGTTCGAGCTGCAGGTGTCCGTCGACGGGTCGAGCTGGCGGACGCTGTACACGACGACGAGCGGCAACGGCGGGGTGCAGACGCTCCCCGTGAGCGGCTTCGGCCGCTACGTGCGCATGTTCGGGACCAAACGGTCCAGCGGATATGGCTTCTCGTTGTGGGAGTTCCAGGTGTACGGGTCGGGCACGGGATCCGGGACGGGCACCGCTCCGGCGAGCGGGACACCGACGCAACCGACGCAGCAGCCTCCGAGCCCGACGGGCACCAGCGGGGCGGCCGGCTGGATCAAGGCGCCGAACCCGGTGACGAACGTCAAGGCGTCGCACGAGGTCCCGCCGAACAAGGGCGGGTTCCACGAGTTCCAGGCGAACTGCTCGGTCAGCCGGACCAACCTCGCCGACGACCCGATCGTCTTCCCCGGCCTGCCCGGGGCGTCGCACCTGCACACGTTCATGGGCAACACCACCACGAACGCGAACACGACGATCGAGTCGCTGTCGAAGGGGCAGACGACCTGCAAGGCGAAGGGCGACCTGTCCGCGTACTGGATGCCGACGCTGCTCAACGGCGACACCGCGGTCAACCCGGAGGGCCTGCAGGTCATCTACTACAAGGCCGGCGTGACCGACTACCGCAGCGTCCGCGCGTTCCCGAAGGGGCTGCGCTTCGTCGTCGGCAACGCGAAGAACACCGACGCCGACAAGTTCCTCGCCGCGACCGAGGAAGGCTTCGAGTGCGGCAACAGCTACAAGAACAAGAACATCCCGCAGACCTGCTCCGCGGCGCGGGACGTGAACCTCAACATCCGCTACCAGGCGCCGAGCTGCTGGGACGGGCTGCACCTGGACTCCCCCGACCACCAGAGCCACATCGTGTACCCGGTGGACACGCACACCGCGTCGGGCTGGGTCTGCCCAGACAGCCACCCGGTCGCCGTGCCGAAGCTGGAGTTCAAGATGGCGTGGCCGGTGAACGGTGACATGTCGAAGGTGCGCTTCACCAGCGGCGCCGGTCCCACGTTCCACTACGACTTCATGAACGCGTGGGACGAGCGGACCCTCGCCGCGATGGTCGACGGGTGCATCGTCGCGGCCCGGCAGTGCGACCCGGACGAGGAGCACCAGGTGACCGAAGGGACCGGCCGCCGGCACCGGCAGTGGCTGGGCGTGTCGGTCGTGGCGGCCGGGATGGCGGCGGCGACGGTGCTGGTGCCGCCGCTGATCGCCCCGGACAAGGACACCGCCGCCGGCCCGTCGCCGACGCCGACGCCGCCGGTCGTGCGGGGCTCGGCGAGCGTTCCCGGCAGCAGCGCGCCGGCGAGCTTCACCCCGATCGTGGTGGAGGCCGAGGACCCGGGCAACCGGCTGACCGGCGGCGCCGGCGTCACCGCGTGCGCGACCTGCCACGGCGGCGCCCGGGTCCGCTACCTGTGCTTCACCTGCGCCCTGGAGGTGCGGGCGGTCCTGCCGGTGGCGGGATCGCGGACGGTGACCGTCGGGTACGAGGTCGACGGCCGGCGCTCGGTGAAGGTCAAGATCAACGGCGGGGCGCCCCGCACGTTCCAGGTGACCGGCCCGGCGTGGAACGTGCCGCGGTCGTTCCAGTTCACGGCCGAGCTGCCGGCCGGTGAGCTGCGGCTGACGTTCTACAACGACGACACCCCGGCGCCCGACCTGGACGTGGTCACGATCACGTAGCGCAGTGCCGCCTTAGCGGGGGCTGAAATCCGTCTGAAGCGCGCGGCCTGGGTTCGGCGGCGGGGCCGGCGGCAAGTAGCGTTCGGGTCAGGGACGGGCACGGCACAGGCGGGTGATGGATGCGATCGGCGAGCCGGGACGTCGCCGCGGCGGCGTTGACCCGTGCGGCGCTCATCGCGCGCGCCGCGGCCACCATGAGCGCGGCCGCCGCCGGGCTGCTGCTGGTCGACGACCCGGGCCCGGTGCTCGCGGCGCTCGCCCTCGTCGCCGTCGCCACCGCCGCCCAGCTCGGCGCGCTGGCCCGGTGGCCGGGACTGGTCGCCCGGCCGGCCGCGGTCGTCGCCGCCGACTTCGCCCTGGTGTTCGCGGTCCTCGCGGTGAGCCGCGGCGGCATCGCGTATTTCTGCTTCGCCGCCGGCTCGGGCGGGCTCGCCGGGGTGGTGCTCGGCATGCGGGCGCTGCCGGTGTGGGTCGCGCACGCCGCGGTCAGCTTCGCGGTGACCGCCGAGGTGCTGCGCCGCTCCGGCCCGCCGGCCGAGATCGCCGCGTTCGTCGTGGCGTTCCCGATGGCCGGCGCGCTGGCGGGACTCGGCGCGGTCGTCGCGACCACGGCCCTGACCCGGCACCTGGAGCTGTCCACGAGGCTCCTCGTCGCCGCGCAGCGCTCGGCGGCCGCGGACGAACGCGCCCGGCTGGCCCGGGAGCTGCACGACTCGGTGAGCAAGACGCTGCGCGGCGTGTCCCTGGCCGCCCTGGCGCTGCCGTCGTCGCTGCGCCGCCAGCCGGCGCTCGCCGAGCATCTGGCCACGACGGTCGCCGCCGGCGCGTCCGCGGCCGCCCGGCAGGCGCGGGAGCTGCTGGAGGAGATGCGCCTCGACGTGCCGGACCGCGACTTCGCCACGAGCGTCGAGGAGCTCTGCGAGGCGTGGGCGGCGGCGTCGGGTGTCGCCGTGCGGACCGAGGTCAGCGACGTCCAGCCGCCGGTCATGGTGTGTTACGAGCTGACCCGGATCCTGCGGGAGGCCCTCGCCAACGTGGCCCGGCACGCGGGCGCGCGGCGGGTCGTCGTGCGGCTGGCGCGCACCCGGCGCGGAGTGCTGCTGGAGGTCACCGACGACGGCGCGGGCTTCACGGTGCCGGCGGACCTGTCACGCCTGCAGTCGGCGAGCCACTTCGGCATCGTCGGCATGGCGGAGCGGGCCCGGATGGTGGGCGGCCGGCTGCACCTGGACTCGGTCCCGGGCGGCGGCAGCACCGTCGCGGTCCACGTCCCGCTCGACCCCCACGGCACCGCACCCCGCCACCCCAGCGCCGCGGCGGCGTCATGATCGGCGCCCACAGAAGCACCGCGCCCGACACCCGGCACGGCACCGCGCCCGACACCCGGCACAGCACCGTGGACAGCGCCCGGCACAGCGGCGTGGACAGCGCCCGGCGGGGCGGCGTCAACGGGGCGATCGGGGTGCTCGTCGTCGACGACAACCCGATCGTGCGGGCGGCCGTCGGCGGCATCATCGCCGGCGACGACGCGCTGACGGTCGTCGCCGAGGCCACCAACGGCCGGGAGGCCCTGGAAGCGGCCCGGCGGCTCCGGCCGGCCGTCACGCTCCTCGACCACCGGATGCCGATCGCCGACGGGCTGTCCGTGATCGGCGGCCTTTCGCAGTACACCACCGTGCTCGTGCTGACCAGCGACGACCATCCGGACCTGATCCGCGGGATGCTGCACCACGGCGCCCGCGGCTACCTCGTGCACGGCGAGTTCGACCCCGCGGAGCTGCTGCGCGCCGTCCACGAGGTCGTGCGGGGCCGTGGCTGGCTGTCGCCGGTCGCCGCGTCGGTCGCCGCGTCCGTGGTCCGCGACCAGGTCACCCGGGAGCGGGTCCAGGACAGGGCCAGGTCCCGGTTCGGCCTCACCGACCGGGAGGAGGACGTGATGGGCCTGCTGTGCCGGGGGCTGTCCAACGCGGCGATCGCCCGGCAGCTGCTGCTCACCGAGAAGACCGTGAAGAACCACCTCAACCACGTGTTCGCGAAGCTGCACGTCCGCAGCCGCACCGAGGCCGTGGTGCGCTGGACCGACCCCGGCGCCTGAAGGCTCAGTCGAGGGCGGCGACGTAGATCGTGAACGCGATCGTCAGCAGCAGGCCGGCGGAGCCGCAGATGAGGCCCGCCAGGGCCATACCGGCCCGGCGGCCGGCCCCGCGGGTCGCCTTGTGCAGGCCGAGGCTGCCGAACACGATCCCGCCGAGCCCCAGCACGACGCTGACCGGGAGGCAGAAGGCCAACAGCACGGACAGGACGCCGAAGACCAGCGCCAGGGCCGGCCACACCGGGTCCTGTCGCGGCGTCTCGGCGGCGGCGACCGGCAGCGGCGGCAGGTCGCGGACGATGTGCGTCAGCTCGCCCCAGGTGCGGGCCGCGTAGACGTGCCGGGCCCGCGCGTCGAACTCGGCCAGGCTCAGCCGGCCCTCGCCGAGGGCGGTGCTGAGGTGCGCGACGACGGCCTCGCGGTCGGCGTCGGAGGCCCTGAAGGAGGGCGACGGGTACATGTGTCGACCGTAGCGCCACTGGTCGACGACAGGGGGTGACAGCATGGGGCGGCATGTGGGTGCCTTCGGAGGATGAGATCCGCGCGCTGCACGAGCGGCACGCGCCGGACCGGGCCATGTTCGACCTGGTGTGGACGCACTGCACGATCGTGTGGCAGGTCGCCCGGCAGCTCCTGGAGCGGACGGACGCACAACCGGACCTGGTCAGGGCCGGCTGCCTGGTGCACGACATCGGCGTGTACCGGCTGCGCGAGGGCGAGCACTACATCCGGCACGGGCTGCTGGGCCACGAGCTGCTGCGCGAGGAGGGCCTGCCGGAGGTCCTGTGCCGGTTCTGCTCCTGCCACACCGGCGTCGGGATCACCCTCGACGACGTGGCCCGGCAGGGACTGCCGATCCCGCCCGGCGACTACGTGGCGGTGAGCGAGGAGGAGCGCCTCGTCATGTACGCGGACAAGTTCCACAGCAAGAGCAGCCCGCCGAGGTTCGTGACCGCCGAGGAGTACCGCGGCGGTGTCGCCCGGTTCGGTGCGGACAAGGTGGCGCTGTTCGACGCGATGCTCGCCCGGTACGGCGAGCCCGACCTCACAGCGATCCGACCGTGACGTCCAGCTCGTGCGGGGTGCGGGCCTCGACGGCGAACCCCAGGTCGCGCAGCGCGCCGGCGAGCGCGGAAGGGGTCCGCGGCCGGGCGCCGGCGAGCAGCAGCGCGCGGACGAGCCGGCCCTTGGTGGCCTTGTTGAAGTGGCTGACGACCTTGCCACCGTGCAGGACCCGGACGGTGACCGCGTTGCGCGGCGTCCACATCGACGTGTACGCCGAGGATCGCAGGTCCAGCACCAGTTTGTCGCCGGCGACCTCGTCGAGGACCGGCGGCAGCGCGGCTCGCCAGTGCGCGGTCAGGGCGCCGGTGGTCGGCAGCCGGACCCCGATCGAGCAGCGGTAGGGCGGGATCCGGTCGCCGGGGCGGACCGCGCCCCACAGCCCGGAGAAGATCAGCAGGGAGGAGCGGGTGCGCGCGGGCAGCGACGCCAGGTCGAGGGCCTCGTAGAGGACACCGGTGTACAGCGTCGCCGCCGGTCGCACCGGAGCGGACCACAGCGCGGCGTTGCGGGCCGCCTCCCCGGCGAGCCCCGGCGTCAGACCTAGGACCGCCAGGGCCCCGTCCGGGTCGGTGCTCAGCTTCACCAGGTCGTCGACGACGGTCGTGCGCGCCTCGGACAGCGCCGGGAACGACAGCTTGTCCAAGGCAAGTGGAGCGCCGCGGCGCGGGGCGGCGGCCTTCCCCTCGGACGGTGGCAGCAGGATCAGCACCGCCCGAGGGTACAAGCCGCGTTATGCGTGCCGTCCCGCTTGGACGAACGGCATGCCGTGGTGGTTGGTCTGCGCCAGCCGGCTGTTGAGGTTGCCCGCGTTGGCGATCTTGTCGTGGTACGCCTCGCGGCGGCGGGCGACGCAGCCCGTCGGTTTGTCGCTGATCGAGACGAGATCCGGGTCGAGGTGCGTGTTGAGCCCGTCGCGCAGCAGCATGAGCGCCTCGGCGCGCAGCTGGGACACCCGCGACTCGGTGACACCGAGGTCATGGGCGATCTCCATCATGGGGCGCTCCTGGAAGAAGTACCCCTTGACGACCTTGCCGAGCCGCTCGGGCAGCGCCTCGACGGCGTTGTGCAGGTAGCCGATCCGCTCCCGGTGCAGGATCAGGTCCTCCGGGCCGGCGGCCCTTTCCGGCACCATGTCCTCGGCGCTGCCGGCCGCGAACCCCTGCAACGACAGCACCGCGGCCCGTTGCACGTCGTCGTCGATCGACTGGAGCTCGTCGACGCTGACGCCCAGCGCCTCGGCGAGCTCATGGTTGGTCGGGGTGCGTCCGAGCGCCGCGGTCAGCTCCTGTTGCATCGCGTCCGCCTGCCTGGCCCTGGCCCGCACGGATCGGCTCGCCCAGTCCAGTCCCCGCAGCTCGTCGAGGATCGCGCCGCGGATGCGGGTCGTGGCGAAGCTCCCGAACGGGATGCCCCGGCTCGGGTCGAACGCCTTCGCGGCGCCGGCCAGCGCCGCCATGCCCGCGGACACCAGGTCCTCGCGGCTGACGTGGGCGGGCAGTCGGCCGAGCGTCTGGCGCACCAGATGCCCGACGAGTGGCAGGTGCTCGCGGATCAGGTCCTCGAGCTCGCGGCCTTCCAACCGGACCTTGAGCGTGGCACCCTCAAGGGTCGCTGTCATCGGTTCCCCCTCGTGTCTGTGGTGAACCCCGTGCAGGCGGTCCACCTGCTGACACGAAGAACTTTCGACTACGAAGGGTGCTGGCACCGTCACTTTCGGGTGCCTTTTGGTTGCGAGGCGGTGAGAGTGCTCAGATTCGGCGTGTCGCGGAAACTCGCTCAGCGCGCCGAGTCATTCGAACACCGGTACAGTCGCCCGCGATGAATCTTGTACCGCTCGCACCCCGCCTCCGCCGCGCCGCCCGCCAGCACTTCGGCTGGGAACAGTTGCGCGCAGGACAGCTTCCGCCGATGCGCGCCCTGCTGAAGCGACGTGACGCCCTCGTGGTGTTGCCCACCGGCGGGGGGAAGTCCGCCATCTACCAGGTCCCGGCGATGCTGCTCGCCGGACCCACTGTCGTCATCTCACCACTCCTCGCGCTGCAGCAGGACCAGATCGCCGGACTGAACCGCCGCCAGGCCGGTCAGGCGGTGCGGATCAGCTCGGCCGAGACGCCCAACCAGCAGAAGGCGGCCCTGGAGGCGCTGCGGGCCGGGACCGCGAGGTTCCTGTTCATCACGCCCGAGCAGCTCGGCAACCCCGACCGGCTCGCCGAGGTCCGCGCGTTGCGGCCCGCCATGGTCGCCGTCGACGAGGCGCACTGCGTCTCCGCGTGGGGCTACGACTTCCGCCCCGACTACCTGCAGCTCGGCCACCTCATCCGGGAGCTCGGCGACGGCACCCGGCGGCCGGTGATCGTGGCCCTCACCGCGACGGCGTCGCCGCCGGTCCGGGCGGACATCACCGGGACGCTCGGGCTGCGGGACCCGTTCACGCACGTCGCCGGGCTGGACCGGGCCAACCTGGAGCTGTCCGCGGTGCACTGCACCAGCGACGAGCAGCGCTGGCAGCGGCTGCTCGCCCAGGTCCGGCAGGAGCCGTCGCCCGGGATCGTGTACGCGCCGACCCGGGCGATCGCCGAGCAGTACGCGACCCGGCTCACCGAGAACGGCGTCGAGGCCGTCGCGTTCCACGCCGGTCTCGCGGCCGGCGAGCGGAACCGCCGGTACACCGACTTCATGGCCGACAAGGTCCCCGTCATGGTCGCGACCAGCGCCTTCGGCATGGGCGTCGACAAGCCCAACATCCGCTGGGTGCACCACGTGGCGCTGCCCGACTCCCCCGACAGCTACCTGCAGGAGATCGGCCGCGCCGGCCGGGACGGCAACCCGTCGCGCACCGTGCTGTTCTTCCGGCCCGAGGACGTGTCGCTGCAACGGTTCTTCGCCTCCGGCGCGCCCGACGGCCACGAGCTCACCCAGCTCGCCGCCGCGCTGCGGGAGGGCCCGGTGAGCCGGACCGCCCTCGCGACCCGAAGCGGCCTGCCCGCCCGGAAGGTGACATCGCTGCTGAGCCTCCTGGAGCAGGTCGGCGCCGTCGAGGTCCTCCCCGGCAACAAGATCGGCATGCCCCGCTACGCGCCCGCCCCGGCGGAGGCGTCCCGGCTCGCGCTCGCCCAGTTCGAGCGGCACCAGACGCTGCGGCGCTCCCGGATCGACATGATGCGTGGGTACGCCGAAAGCGCCGGCTGCCGCGGCAAGGCGCTGCTGGCCTACTTCGGCGAGCAGGCGGAGCGGGCCTGCGAACACTGCGACAACTGCGCCAACGGCACCGTCGTCGTCGACCCCGTGGTGCCGCACGTCCCCTGGTACCGGAAGCTGTTGCGCCGAGCGGCGTCCTCCGGCACCGCGCCCGGCTCGGCGGTCACCGTGACCGCCGACTCGGCCCGGCCCTTCCCCGTGTCGAGCGAGGTGCGGCACACCGCCTGGGGCACCGGCACCGTCATGGCCTACGAGCAGGACCGGGTCGTCGTGCTGTTCGAGGAGGTCGGCTACAAGACGCTGTCCGTGCCGATCGTGCAGAAGTCGAAGCTCCTCGAACCGGTGTGACGCCGGGCGCGGTCGTGGGCCGGCGCTAGGCTTTGGCCCATGACTGAGCTTCCCATCGATCAGCGGGCGTACAACCAGAAGCTGATCGAGGAGTTCCGCGCCGGCGGGCGGCGGATCGCGGACCGGCCACTGCTGCTGCTCACCACGACCGGCCGCAAGAGCGGCACGCCGCGCACGAGCCCGATGATGTACATCCGGATCGACGACAGCATGTATGTCATCGCCTCGAACGCGGGCGCCGTCTTCGACCCCGACTGGTATCGCAACCTGGTCGCCGAGCCGGCCGTCACCGTCGAGGCGGAGGGCGAGGAGTATGCCGCGACCGCCCGCCCCGTCGCCGATGAGGACCGGCCCGTGCTGTGGACCAGGATCGTGGAGCGCTACCCGTTCTTCATCGAGCACCAGGGCGGCGTGGAGCGCAAGATCCCGGTGGTCGAGCTGATCCGCGCCTGAGGCGCTCCGTCAGGCCGGGCTGATCACCTTCTCCGGCTCCACGTAGTCCCGGGACGTGGTCTCCTCGACCAGGTCCCGGGCCCACCAGCCGTCGCCGCGGAACTCCCCGGGCACCTCGTCCTCCCACGCGTCGAGCCCGAGCCCCTCGACCGCGTCGAACCACGCGTCCCGCCGCGACGCCGGCAGCCGGCCGCCGCACCAGGGGCAGTAGCCGATCACGACCATCGACGCACCACCGTCCCTGACGGGCAGACCGTATTCGTCGAACTTCGCGTCGTACACGACGACCACGTCCGGGTCGTCCTCCCCCGCGTCCGACTCGGACCGGGCCAGCTGATCGCGCATACCGTCGCAGCAGTGTTTCCGCACGGCAGGCAGTATGGCGGGCGCACACTGTCGGGTGTCCGGCAGGCCCACAACTGTCGTTTCGGGGATAGTCCAGGCCGCTGACCACGGTATACGCTCGCCGCCACTGGCACATTTCAGGGATTCGACGCCACGGCGAGCGCCCTAGTGTCATGACCAGCACCTGAATCGCAGATCCCCGAACGCCCCTGCAGATACCGAGAGGACCTCACCATGAGCGAGTACGACGGCGGCGACACCGGCGTGGACTACGGCCACGTCGAGACCGGCCAGGAGCACGAGTCCCTGGACCAGCTCAACCAGGTCAACGCCAGCGAGTCCGACTACAACAACCAGTTCAACGTGTACGAGCAGGACCACGCCGCCGCCGAGTCGACCTCGTTCGACCAGGGCCACAGCGTCGAGTACACCAACCCGGACGGCGCGCATTACGCGGAGTCGAGCTTCACGTCCTACGACCACTCGGCCGCCGAGTCGGACCACGTCTTCGCCGCCGAGGGCAGCGAGTCGTCGCACCAGGCCGAGTTCTCGCAGCTCGAAGCCCTGCAGGCGCGGCTGGACTCCGCCTTCTCGGAGGCCACGGTCATCGACACCGACACCCCGCCGTCGATCTCCGCCGGCTGATCCTCCGCGCTTCCGCACTTCCGTACTTCTCCGGGCGCCGACCTCATTACGCAGGTCGGCGCCCGGCTGTTTGGAGCAGCGCGTCGGCGACGCCGGTGCGGATGTTGAGGACGGTGCGGCCGTCGCGGTGGGCCGTGACCAGACCGGCCGCGCGCAGCGCCGCCAGGTGCTGGGAGACGCCGCCGGCGGTCAGCCCGACGCGGGCGGCCAGGGCCGTCGTCGACGCGGGCGCGGACAGCTCGACGAGGAGCCGGGCGCGGGTCCGGCCGAGGACCGCGGCGAGCCCGTCCGGGGCCGGCGCCGGCCGCTCCCACAGCGCGCCCGTCCCCCGTGGCGGGTACGCCAACTGGGCGGACCGGCCCGTCGAAACGGTCAGGATCGACGGCCACACGAACACCGACGGGATCAGGACGAGGCCGCCGCCGGCCGGGACGTCGTCCGCCGTGCACCACCGCTGCGCCACCGACAGCGTGTCGTCGGCCCACCGCACCTGATCGTGCAGGTCGTTGAGCAGGCCGCCGACCCCGCCGGCGGCGAGCGCCCGGGCGCGGGTGAACACCTCCGCCTCCAGCAGCCGCCGGACGCGCGGCCAGTCGGGGGCGATCGCCGCGTCGAAGTAGTCGGTGATCTGCGCCGCCAGGCGTTCCAGGAGCCCGTCCGGCGGCGGCCCGCCGAGCTGGCGTCCGACCTCCTCGGGCGGGGTCGCCAGCATCGCGTCGAGCTCCGCGGGCAGGTCGGCGAACAGTCCGGCGGGCGCCGGGGTGAGGAAGTCCGGCACGTACGCCGGCCCCGCCCGCACCAGCCGCCACAGCTCACCGCCGATCTTCTTCTGCCGCGTCCGGGTGACCCACGGCAGGTGCACGGCGTGCGCGCCAGGGTCGCGCAGGACGCGGATGCTGGCGATCGTCTCCCACAACGGCGAGATCGCGAACCGCACCCGCGCGACGGCGTCCGCGGACAGTCCGATGGCGACCATGTAGCCCAGGCTAAAACGTTGGAGCGCCGCCCGGTGCCACGCGAGGATGACCGGCATGACCAACTTCCACTCCCTGCACAACCCCGCCGACCCGCTCGTCCTCGTCAACGCGTGGGACGCCGCCTCCGCGAGGGTCGTCGCGGCCGCCGGGGCCCGCGCGGTCGCCACCACGTCCGCGGGGGTGGCCTGGTCGCTCGGCGTGCCCGACGGTGACGCGCTGACCCGCGACGCGATGCTCGCGCACCTGACCCGGGTCGTCGCGGCCGTCGACGTGCCGGTGACCGCGGACATCGAGTCCGGCTTCGGCGAGCGCCCAGAGGACGTCGCGGAGACGCTGCGCGGGGTCGTCGCGGCTGGCGCCGTCGGGGTGAACCTGGAGGACACCGTCCGGGATGCCGCGCAGGGCGCCGTCCTGCGGCCGGTGCCGGAGCAGGTCGCGCGGATCCGTGCCGCCCGGGCCGCCGCACCGGACGTCTACATCAACGCCCGCGTCGACACGTACCTCCGCGGCACCGGCAACCTGGAGGACACCGCGGCGCGGGCGGCCGCCTACCTGGACGCGGGGGCGAGCGGCATCTTCGTGCCGGGGGTCGCCGACGCGGACACCATCGGGGCGCTCGCCGAGGCGATCCCCGCGCCGCTGAACATCCTCGTCGGGCCGGACACGCCGAGCGTGGGCGAGCTCGGGAAGCTGGGCGTGGCGCGGGTCAGCCTCGGCTCGTGGGTGGCGGAGGCGGCGTACGCGGTGGCCAGGCACGCCGCCGTGGAGGCGTTCACCACCGGCACGTACACCAGCCTCGGCAACGCCCTGGACTATTCGGAGCTGAACCGTCTGATGGGCTGACGCCCATCGCGGCCGAGGTCTGCTCCGGGCGGCGCGGGCGGGTGGTCTCCGCCCCGCACGCCCGTGGCGGTCTTCCCGCGTCGCGCGGAACCTCATGCCCTCATCGGAGCATTTTCAGCGCCGTCCTGACCGGCAGGCGTTCGACGGTGTGTTCGAACGACGTCTCGCCGAGGCAGAAGCGCTCGAACATGCGCCATCCCGGCGGGGTCCGCAGCATCGCGTGGAAGAGCCCGGGCCTGCGGCTGAACGTGTCGAGGAGCCGCCGGCCCGCGGTCATCGCCGGGGCGAGGCGCCGCTCGACGGCGGTGACGTAGCCGTCGAGGTCACCGGACGCGGCGGCCGCGCCGGCGAGGGCCCCGGAGCGCACGGCGAAGCTGATCCCCTCCCGGGTCCACGGCTCGAGCAGGCCCGCCGCGTCACCGGCGACCAGGACGCGGCCGGTCCGCAGCGGGGACGTGGCGGTGCGGCACCGGGTGAGGTGGCCGGAGTCGTGGGCGGGCTCGATGCCGTCGAGGCCGAGCCTGGTCACGAAGTCGCGCAGGTACTGCTTGGTCCGCTCGCCCTGGCCACGCGACGCGATGACACCGACGGTGAGTAGGTCGTCCTTCGGGAACACCCACGCGTAGGAGCCGGGCAGCGGGCCCCAGTCGATCAGCAGCCGCCCCTTCCACCTGGCGGCCTCGTCGGCGCCGACCGGGAGCTCGACCTCCAGGCCGAGGTCGACCTGGCCGTACTCGACGCCGGCGTGCCGTGCCGTGATCCCCGACGACCCGTCGGCGCCGATGACGGTGCGCCCGGTGACGGTGCCGCCGCCGGCGAGCCGGACGGTGACCGCGTCGCCGGTCTGCTCCAGGGACCGGGCGGTCACCGACTGCCGCACGACGGCGCCGGCCTTCTCCGCGGCGACCCGAAGCGCGTCGTCGAACCGGGGCCGGCGCACCATCTGCAGCAACGGCCTCTTCTGGCTGCCGCGGCTTCTCCTGGTGAACCCCTTCCGTCCGTCGTGGGTGAACTCGACCCGCGTGATGTGGTCGTCGGCGGGGATGTCGATCAGGTCGCCGACCGCCTGCACGGTGCAGCCGATCAGTCCTCCGCCGCAGGTCTTGTACCGCGGGTGCACGGCCTTCTCCAGGACGAGGGTGCGCGCGCCGCCGGTGGCCGCCGCGTGCGCCGCGGACAGGCCGGCGGGCCCGCCGCCGACGACGACCACGTCCCAGTCCTGCCGGTCCGCTGTGTTGGGTTCACTCACCCGAGCAGCGTAGAGGTCCGCTTTCACAGGTGAGATTGGCCTCGTGTGACGCGGACGTCATCCGAATGAGTGACCGATCTGTTTCACTGGCGGGATGTCGGCGATCGACCATCTCATCCACGCCAATGAGCAGTACGCGAGCACGTTCCCCGGCCCGCGCCCGCTGCGTCCGCGTCTGCGCCTGACCGTCATCACGTGCATGGACTCGCGCCTGGACCTCTTCGGGGCGCTCGGCCTGGACATCGGCGACGCGCACCTCATCCGCAACGCCGGCGGCCTGCCGACCGAGGAGGTGCTGCGGTCCCTCGCGATCAGCCAGCGCCGCCTCGGCACCCGCGAGGTCGTCCTGATCCACCACACCGAGTGCGGCATGCAGGGCTTCGACGACGACGAGTTCCGCGCGACGCTCACCGCCGAGACCGGCCACGCGCCGACGTGGGACGTGCCCGGCTTCACCGACCTGCACGACACGATGCGCTCGTCGATCGAGACGGTCCGGCGGTGCGAGTGGCTGCCGCACCGCGAGGACGTGCGCGGCTTCATCTTCGACGTCGGCACCGCCAAGATCGAAGAGGTGCACTGACCGCGGTGCGGTCGTTCGTGGTCACCGGCGGCGGGCGCGGAGCCGGCGGCGCCATCGTCAACGTCTCCTCCCACCAGGCGCGGCGTCCGGTGCGGGGCGCGCTGCCGTACTCGACCGCCAAGGCCGCCGTCGAGGGCCTGACCCGCGCCCTCGCCGTCGACCACGGCCCGCACGGCATCCGCGTCAACGCCGTCGCGCTCGGCTCGATCGTGACGGCACGCTCGGAGGAGCTCCTGTCCGCCCGTACACCGGAAGACGCCGCCCACATCGTGGACCAGCTCGCGCGGCTGCACCCCCTCGGCCGCCCGGGCGACGCGTCCGAGGTCGCCGACGCGGTCGCGTTCCTGCTCTCCCCCGCGGCGTCGTTCATCTCCGGCGCCGTCATCCCCGTCGACGGCGGCCGCGCCGCCAGGGGCGCCGACCCTGAGTCCCGCGCTCCTTCGTAAACAGCGGGGGTCCGCGCGAGGGGTCATGGGATGCCACAAAAGGCGGACAATGCTGCACGATCGATCCCATGCGATACGGGGGGCGGCTGAACCGCATCGAGTTCACAGCGCTGATCGACCAGCAGGCGAACCGGATCCGTGCGAGCGCCGCCGCGCTGCCCCTGTACGGGATGGCCGGCTGGACCGGCCCGTGCCGGATCGGCGCGTGGTCCTGGGACGACGACCGGCTCGTGCACGCCGGCCTGACCTTCGGCGACCCGGCGACCGGCAGCGGCGGCTGGGTCGAGGTCGTCACCACCGCCGGCCCGCCACTGCCCCTGCTCATCGACATGCGCGTCGCCGCCGTCATGCCCCAGCCCCCCGAGGACCGCAAGACCTACGAACGCAACCTCCGCGCCGCCTCCACACCGGCCCCCCACCGCGTCGGCATCACCGTCGACGGCGTGCCGAAGCCGTTCCACCGCTGGCCCGACCAGCAGGTCCTCCCCTCCCAGAAGGGCTGGCTGGCCGTCCTCGACGAGGTGCCGGGTCTGCTGCTGCGCGTGTCCAACCTCGCCCCTGCGGACATCAGGCTCGCCCGGGTCGGCGACCTGGAACCCCACCTGATCGGCACGAGGACCCAGCTCCTCGCCGGCTACGACAACCACACCGAGGACCGCCTGCTGTAGCACCGCGGCGTTCAGTGCCGGCACCCGGGCGTTTCAGTACCGGGACGCCAGCGCCTGCGCGAAGTTGACCCGTTGCAGCGCCTCAGCCGCGTGCAACGGCGAGTACACGATCTCCCGCGCCATGTAGTGGAACTGCCCCGCCTGCACCGACACGATCAGCGGCCCCGACATGGTGTGGGTCTTCGCCGTCAGGAAGAACAGACCGAACATCAGGAACAGACTCAGCCCACACGTGAACGGCGCCAGCACCACGGCCAGAATCGCGCAGGTCACACCGAGCCCGATCCCCCACCCCGCAGTCGTGGTGATCGGCACCGGCTGCGAAATCACCATCCACCGGCTCCCCCGGATCGGCCACACCCCCATGGGTGTGTAGATGGCCCGCCCGTCGACCCGCACATCACCGATCTGCACGTCAGGCCCGGTGTACGCAGGCAGCTCACCGCCACCGCCGCTGTACGGGATGGGCAACGTCACGCGAACATTGTGCCGCCTCCCAGCCCCTGGAGGGACCCTCTCCGCGGCCCCACCGCGCCACCTGAACAGACAGCGCCCCAGCCACCCACTCATCCCACCCCTGCCGCCGCTGACGGCGCTCGCCGGGCAGCCGCTCACAACGCCGACCAGGTCAGCCGCTCACGGCGCTGGGCCGGGTAAGCCGCTCACGGCGCTCGCCGGGCACCCGCTCACGACACCGACCAGGGCAGCCGCTCACGGCGCTGGGGCCGGGTCAGCCATTCACGGCACTCGCCGGGCAGCCGCTCACGACACCGACCGGGGCAGCCGCTCATGGCGTCGACCGGACCGCCACCCGTGGCCCCTCGCCGTGCCGCAGCCCGCCACGGCGCAGGACCTGACCAGGTCGACGCTCCAGTGCATCGCGGCAGCCGGCGGAGCGGGTGCGGGTCATCGCTCGTCCAGGTGCTCCGCGAGCCGGTCGAAGAACTGGCGCCAGCCCGCTGCGGCGCCCTCGGCCTGCGCATCGTCGGTGTTGACGCCCTGCTCCCGCATGGTCATCTCGGTGCCGCCGTCACCGGTCGGCTTGAACATCACGCTGACGGTCGAGGCGACGTCGCCGGTGGTGTTGTCGGGATCGCCGGTCGTCATGACGAGCCGCGCGGGGGCTTCGAGCTCGCGATAGACACCGCCGAACGGGTGCTCGTTGCCGACGCTGTCGAGCATGACGACGTGCCAGGCACCGCCGGGCCGGGTCTGCATGACGATGCGGTCCTCCGGCGTGGTGAACTCCCTCGGCCCGAACCACCGGCTGAAGCCCGCAGGCGTCGTCCAAGCCCGGTAGACCCGTTTCGGGTCGGCGGTCAGCCTGCGGGTGATCGAGTATTCGGCGGTCCGCACCGTGCGCTCCTTGCAGGCGTGGAAGAGGCCGGCGCGATGCCGGCCCCTCCCGGTGTGGTCAGGCGTAGACGGCGGCGAGCCACTCGGACCAGGTCCGCTCCGCGGCCTCCCGGTCGATGTCGGCGAACACGTGGTGACCGGTGAGGATCATGCCGCCGCCACCCACGAACCGCAGCAGTGCGTCGTCGGTGCGCACCCCCAGGAAGCCGGGATCCAGGACGACGTCGACGACACCGACAACGGCCTGACCGTCGACGGTGAACTCCACCTTGTCGCCCTCACTGACCCGGCCGGTCAGGCCGACCGCGCCGACGATGCCGTCCCAGGCACGCTCCTGGTCGGACTGCTGCGGCCCGAACGCGGTGACCGGCACGGCGGTGCGACCCGGGAAGTGCAGCAGATACTGCTCGAGCGTGCGCAGATAGAGCGGGTTGCCCTGGCGCAGCGCGTCATACTGCTCCTCCCAGTCGCCGGTCATGATGCCGCTGTGCACGAGCCGCAGCGCGGTGCTCCCACCGTCGCGGCCCTCGACGAGATATTCGAACGCCATGAACGCACCGTCCTCGCCAGGCGTCGCACGGTAGGCGAACCGGTGCGGCGGCTCCCAGGCGGTGATCGTCGACTCGGCGGTGAAGCCGGGCATCGTGAGGGAGCCGCGCCCACCGACACGAGGCTCGATCTCGGTGCTGCCCATGAACCACGAGTCGACGCCGGGGCCGGTGGCTATCGCGTCCCAGACCTGCTCGGGCGTGGCCGCGATGTCGATGTCGTGGGTGAGCTCGAATTCGTGCGACATGTCAGGACTCCTCGGTCTGTGGACGGTGCTGACTTTCGATCTGAACGTCGGTGTCGGCGTCGACGGCCGCCGTGTCCGTCTGACGGCCGGTTTCCGGGCGCAGGCTCGGATGGATCGCGACGATGACCCGGTGCTCCCTGCCACCCTCGGCACGCTCGTCGTGATAGCGGCTGACCAGCCCGGCGACCGCCGTGGCCAGCTCCTGGGCGAACGCGGCCCGGTCGGCCGCAGAGGCGAACCGCACGGTGCCGTCGAGCGCGAAGGTGGCGACCGGTTTGCCCGCCCGGGCGGACCCGGTGATGAGTGCGCCGACCTCTTTGACGAGCCGGGCCGCGACGGCGAGCAGCCAACGCGCGGACAGCTTGTCGGGCGACCTCGACGGGTCGGGCGCCACATCGGCGAGCGCCGTCGGCGAGATCACGAACGAAGCGGCGGCGGACCGCAGCACCCGCTCCGTGACGTTGCCCTTGCGCCGCTCCTCGACGAGCTCGACGAGGCCGTGCGCCTCGAGCGTCTTGAGGTGGTAATTCACCTTCTGCCGGGGCAGGCCGACGATTGCCGCGAGGCCGGTCGCCGAGTGTGGCTCAACGAGCAGCGCCAGCAGTCGTGCCCGGATCGGGTCCAGCGCCACCTCGGCGGCACTCGGCTCCTCGATGACTCCCACTTCGAACATGCGAGAAATGTAGCCTCCGACAACTTGAACTGTCAAGACAGGAAAAATTGTCGGAGCCCGCCGCTACAGTGACCGCCGCACTGGCCGAGCGCCATCGTCCTCAGTGCGGGCGCGGCCATGTTCCTGCTCGCCCACGCATGGTTCCTGCCCGTCCCGTGATGGCCGCCGTGGTCATCGTCAAGGACCTGAGGACTGTCCGGACCGAGCACACCACCGTCATCCATGACTTCGGCCGCTGACCGCACGATCGTTGGTGGAGCAGGTCGACCCGGCGGACGAGCCGCGCCCGGCCGGCTGCTGGCGAAGGAAGCGGCGACTGCGATCGGCATGTCCGCCATCGGGGCGCGGTGCCGCACCGCCTCGTCCGGGACCGCTTGGGTCGCACGGGTCGGTGGCTCCGCCGACGAAGAAGGACCCGGCGAGAAGGACCTGATGAGGAGGACCTGACGGGAAGGACCTGACGGGATCGTTCGGCTGGGTCAGGGGCGGGCCGGCGGGAGAAGGCCGAGGGACATCGCGGTGGTGACGGCGGCGGTGCGGTCGCTGACGTCGAGTTTGTTGAAGGCGCGCAGCAGGTGGGTTTTGACGGTCGCTTCGGTGATGTGGAGGGTACGGCCGATGTCGGCGTTGGTGTGGCCGGTGGCGACGAGGGACAGGACCTCGAGCTCGCGGGCCGAGAGGATCGGGGTGGTGGCCGGGCGGGGTGGGTTGCGGACCTGCTGGACGAGGCGGCCGGCGACCGAAGGGGCCAGGACGGTCTCGCCGCGGGCGGCGGCGCGGACGGCGGCGGTCAGGTCGGTCCGGGAGGCGTCCTTGAGGAGGTAGCCGCTGGCGCCGGCCTCGACGGCGCGGAGGATGTCGGCGTCGGTGTCGTACGTGGTGAGGACGACGACCCTGGTCTGCGGGAGCGTGGCGAGGATGCGGCAGGTGGCGCCGGCGCCGTCGAGGCCGGGCATCCGCAGGTCCATGAGGATGACGTCGGGGTGGTGGATGCGCGCGGCGGTGACGGCCTCGTCGCCGGAGCCGGCCTCGCCGACGACGGTCAGGTCTGGTTCGGCCTCCAGCATGCCGCGCAGACCGTCGCGGACCACGGGGTGGTCGTCGACCAGCAGGATGCGGATCATACGAGCCGGTCCACGACGGCGGCATCGGCGGACGACACGCAGCCGACCGCCGAGGACGCGAAACCGGCCAACGACACCGCGAAACCGGCCGGGGAAACCGGGAAGCCGGCCCGCGAGACCGGGAAGCCGGCCCCCGAGACCAGAATCCCGGCCCGCGAGACCAGGAACCCGGCTCGGGAGGACAGGAGACTGACTGCCGAGACCGGGAAGCCAGCCAGGTAGGACAGGCGACCGGATGCCGTGATCGGAAGACCGGCCCGGGAGGACGGGACGCGAACCGGCAAGGGAAGAGCGCGTGCGGGACCGGCATCAGACGGCACGACGCGGATCATACGAGCCGAGCCGTGGTGGCGAACACCAGCGCGAAGCGGTGCTGGTCGCTCCGGATGGACCGGGACGCAAGGGCTGGGTGGCGCCGCGGTGCGGTTCATCCGAGTTGCACCGTGACAGTGGTGCCGGTGCCGGAGCGGCTCGAGACGGTGCACACGCCGCCGGCCTGCTCCACCCGCGCTCGCATGCCGGCAAGACCGAAGCCCGACCTGACGCTGGGTTCCGAGCCCGAGCCCGAGCCGACGCCCGACCCGGAACCAGACCCAGCGCCGGAACCGGACGCAGCGCCGAAACCCGAGCCAGACCCAGAACCGGAACCGAACCCAGAACCCGAGACAGAGCCGGAACCCGATTCAGCGGCGGAACCAGAGCCAGAGGCGGGACCGGACTCGGAAAAGGGGCGGGAGGCTGCGGTGGGAGCAGGGAGCGGCGGGGTGAAGCCGAGGCCGTCGTCGGTCACTGTCAGGACGATCGAGCCGTCCCTGAAAGAGAGCCGGACGTCGACGGTCGCGGCGTGGGCGTGTTTGCGGACGTTGGTCAGGGCCTCCTGCAGCGACCGCAGCAGCACCACCTGCACCGCGGTCGGCAGGGCGGCCAGGGCGTCGTCGATGCGGTGGTCGAAGTGGCAGGCGGTGTGGATGCCCGTCTCGGAGGCGAGCCGGGACAGTTGCCGCCGCACCGCGTCGCCGAGGCCCGAGGTCTGCAGGTCGGCGGGACTGAGGGCGGCGACCAGGGCGCGCGCCTCGGCGAGGTTCTCCCGGGCGGTGCGGGTGACCTGCGCCAGCCGGTGCGCGGTCTGGGACGGGTCGCCGGAGGCCGCCTGGGTGAGCGTGATGATGCTCGTGAAGCCCTGGGCCAGCGTGTCGTGGATCTCGGCGGCGAGGCGGGCCCGTTCGGTGAGGACCCCGGCCTCGTGGGAGAGGCGGGCGACCTCGGCGCGGCTGGCGGAGAGTTCGGCGATCATCGCGGCGCGTTCCTCGTTCTGGTCGGTGAGGCGGGCGATGTACGTGCCGGCCACGACCGCGAACGCCAGGCCCAGCACCGTGAGCGGGATCAGTCCGTGCACCTTGGCGAGGGTGCCGTCGCGCACCAGTGTCAGCGGCACCGGCAGCAGGTCGAGGGCGGCGACCACGGCGAGGGCGGGGCGCAGCGGCAACGCGGCGAACAGCATCGAGGCCCAGGCGATGAGCGCGAACGACGCCGTGTGGTCGAGCCAGACGGCGGTGAGGTGCAGCAGTGCGAGGACGCCGGCGAAGACCCAGACCGGAAACCCGAGCCGGCCGTGGAGAACGTGCCAGGCGAGGCCCAGGGCGAGGAGCACCGCGGCGGCCGGGGCGCTGACCACGCCGGGGGCCCGGTCGACCAGCAGGAAGCCGACGACCGAGCCCACGACCACGACATACAGCGCGTCCCACCGGGCCAGGGTCACCGGCGTGACCACCGGAACGTCAGCAGGCTCAGCGCCAGGCCGATCAGGCACCACACGCCCAGCACCAGGGCGGTCCTGCCGGGCTCCCATGTGCCTGCCACCTCCTGTGCGGCGAGGGCGTCGGGCAGGAAGACCGAGCGGAATCCCTGCCCCATCCATTTGACGGGGAACAGCGCCGAGACGTCGACCATGGCCGGCGGCAGCGCGGCGATGTGGACGAAGATGCCGGACGTGAACTGCAGGACGAGGACGGGCAGGTTGAGCACCGCCGGGGCGCTGCGGGCCGACCGGGCCAGCGACGAGGCGGCGATGCCCAGCAGGGTACAGGCGACCACCGACAGAACCAGGAGCCAGGCAAACGTCAGGAAGTGCGAAACATCCGCGAAGAAGGGCAGGTCGAAGAGCAGCGTGCCGACCAGCAACAGCAGCGCCACCTCGAAGAGCGCCGCGAAGAGGACCAGCACGATCTTGCCGATGAAGTAGGCCCCGGCGGTCACCGGCGTGCCACGGAGGCGCTTCAGCGTCCCGTCCTCGCGGTCGACGGCGATCCCGACGCCCATCGAGATGAACGCCGTGGACAGGATCCCGTAGGCGATCATCCCGGCCGCGAACACCTGGCTGTGCGTCGTGGAGGACCCCGGCATGACCGGCGTGGAGAAGATGAACCCGAGCAGGATCGTCAGCAGCGCTGGGAACGCGAACGTGAAGATGACCGCGTCCTTCTGCCGGATCAGCTGCAGCACCTCGACGAAGCCGCGGGAGCGGCCCATGGCAAGCGTGGACGGCATGGTCATGACCGGGCTCCGATCAGGTCGAGGTAGACGTCCTCCAGGCTGGGCCGGCGGACCTGCAGGTCAGTGGCGTCGGGACGCAACGAGGAGACCACCGTGCCGGGCGAGTCGGTGCGGACCTCGTGCAGGCCGGTGCCGTCGCGCCAGGTCACGGTCGCCTGCGCCTGAGCGGGTCCGCCCACGTCGGAGGGTGTACCGGCGGCGACGATCCGGCCGCCCACGATGATCGCGAGCCGCCCGGCGAGGGCGGCGGCCTCTTCGAGGTAGTGGGTGGTGAGCAGGATCGTGGTCCCGTCGGCGGCGAGGGACCGGATCAGCGCCCAGAACCGCCGCCGCGCCTCAGGATCGAACCCGGTCGTCGGCTCGTCGAGGAAGACGAGCGAGGGGTTGCCGATGATGCCGAGGGCGACGTCGACCCGCCGCCGCTGCCCACCGGACAGCGTCCGGATCCGGGCGTCGGCCTTGTCCAGCAGTCCCACCAGGGAGAGCACCTCGGAGGGGTCCCGCGGCGAGGGGTAGTGGCCGGCGAAGTGCCGGACGGTCTCGCGGACCGTGAGGTCTGCCGCGTCGGTGGCGGTCTGCAGCACGATCCCGATCCGCGACCGCCACCGGCGGCCGGCCGCACCAGGGTCCTCCCCCAGCACCCGTACATCACCGGCATCGCGACGACGGTGGCCTTCGAGGATCTCGATGGTGGTGCTCTTGCCCGCCCCGTTGGGCCCGAGCAGGGCGAAGATCTCCCCGGGCCCGACGGAGAGGGAGATCCCGTCGACTGCCGGGTTGCCCCCGTACGCCTTGCGCAGCCCGTGCACCTCGATCGGTTTCATGGACCTATCGAACTGCGTACACCCCCTGCGGAGGGACGACCGGAGGACTGAACCCGGATGTCAGCCGACCGGTGGACAGACGGCGCCGAGCCGGAAGACCTGGGCGGGTAGGTCTTCCGGCTCGGCTCTTACCTGAACAAAGCGGCTACGGCCCAGCCGTCACATAGATGATCTGGTTGGCCGTGTTGGCGGGTCCCGCCGTGTTGTTGATGACGTGGTTGATCGTGCCGACGCCGCCGAGGGAGACGCTGACCATGTTGCGGAACTGGATCCCGGACTTCACCGGCACCTCGAAGGAGCGTTCGCCGACGACGGCGGGGTTGACGTTGAAGTAGCAGTAGCTGCCGAGGCCCCACGCCTGGTGCGTGTTCACGCTGTCGGCGACCTTGTAGGCGGCCCAGCCCCGGGTGGAGCCGTTCATCCAGGCGGCCTGGTTCGGCGGGTCGTAGGGCATCTCGTTCTGGTAGAAGTACGTGCGGCCGCCGTTGCCGTTCCAGATGGTCTGGTACTGCTGGTAGTGCTCGACGAACAGCCCGTACATCGTGACGTCGTTGCCGTTGACGACCATGCCGTTCTGGCCCTTGCTGACGGTCCAGCCGTAGGTGCCGGCGTTGCCGTGGTCGGCGCGCCAGATCCACATGTGGTCGCCGATCACGTTGTTGCTGTTGACCTGCAGGCTGACCGTGGCGTTGCCGACGTGGGCGCCGCCGATGCGGAAGTACACGTCGTGCAGCGAGGTCGGGTTGGCGGCGTGCGAGGCCGACGAGCCGGCCGGGCCGAGCTCGACCAGGGTCGGCGAGTTGACCGTACCGGCGTCGATGAGGATCCCGGCGAGCTTGACGCCGTCGACGTCGGCGACCTTGATCGCGGTGACGCCGCCGTCCGGCACGAACGTCGCCAGGCCGAGGCCCAGGATGATCGTGTTCGGGTTGTTGACCTGCAGCGCCTGGTTGAGGTGGTAGACGCCGGGGGTCACCAGCAGGTGCCGGCCGGCGGCCAGCGCCGCGTTGATCTGCGCCGCGGTGTGCCCGGGCCGGACGATGAAGAACTGGTCGAGCGAGACCGACGAGCCCGCCGGCGTCTTGTTGTACCAGCTCGTGCCCGACGTGTTGGCCTGCAGGGCCGGGACGAACACCCGGTAGGTGCCGGTGCCGTCGATGTAGAGGAACGGCTTCTCCCGCTGCAGCGGCGTCTGGTTGATGACGGTGTGCGACGGGTTCGGGAAGTTCGGCGGCGGGGCGCCCTGGACGCCCTGGAAGACCATGTTCCACACGGAACCGGCCCAGCTGCCGAGCTCGCTGTTGCGGGTGTACCACTGCTGCTGCGAGCCGGACACGACCCGGCCGTCGACCTTCGTGTCGGCCATGAGGCCGCCGGAGGACCAGCCGTCGCCGCCGTTCCAGAGCTGGATCTCGTTGTTGGCGCCGCGCAGGTGCATGCGGCGGTACTGCACGGCCTGCGAGACCGCCCAGCGCTCGACCTGGGTGCCGTTGCCGGTGTTCGGCAGGGTCACGGACAGGTTCTCCGCGCCGCGCCAGAAGTTCTGGGTGGCGTTGCCGCCGAACCACAGTGCCTCGGCCCGGACGTGGCCGTTGATGTTGACGTCGTCAGGTGAGAAGCCGAGACCGGCGACCTGGGTGTAGAAGCCGATGTTGGCGTCGATCGTGTGGTTGCCGGGCTTGAACAGCACCGCGTAGCGCTCGGTGCCGAACTGGTTGGTCTCCTGACCGGCGAAGATCTGGTTGAGCCGGGCCTGCGCGGCGGCCTGCTGCGACGGGTCGTAGACGGAGACGTTGGGGCCGAAGTTGGGGTTCTTCGGGTCGGGCGTCTCGATGGGTCCGCTGCTCACCGGCGGGCTGCTGGACGGCTGGCCACCACCCACGACGTACACCTCGAACTCCCACAGCGACACACCCCACTGGGTGGCCTTGGCGGTGGCGTTGACCCGGACGTAGCGGCCGGTGCCGGTCACGTCGATCGTCTGCACGCCGCCGGTACCGGTGGTGGTCGAGTAGACCTGGGTCCACGCCGCGTTGTCGTTGGAGACCTGGATCTGGAAGGCGTTCGCGTAGGCGGCCTCCCAGCGCAGGACCACCCGGCAGAGCTGGTACGCCGAGCCGAGGTCGACCGTGAGCCACTGCGGGACCGAGGCGGCGCTGGCCCAGCGGGTGCCGGTGTTGCCGTCGGCGGCGGCGGTGGCGGGCGTGCCGGCGTTCTCCGTCGAGGAGGCGGTCGCCGGGCGGCTGATCGCGCGGTTCGTCGGGCCGCAGGTCTGGCCGGTCGGGGAGACCTCGCCGAAGACCTGGAACTCCCACAGCGAGTAGCCGTAGGCGGTGTTGCGCTGGGTGCCGTACATCCGCACGTACCGGCCGGTGCCGGTCACGTTGATCGTCTGGGTGCCACCGGCGCCGGTGGTGGTGTTGTAGACCTGCGTCCAGGTCGCGGCGTCGTTGGAGATCTGGATCTGGAACGCCTTGCCGGACGCGGCCTCCCAGTTGAGCACGACCTGGGACAGCGCGGCGGGCGCGCCGAGGTCGACCTGGATCCACTGCGGGTCGCTGAAGGCGCTGGCCCAGCGGGTCCCGGTGTTGCCGTCGGTGGCGGCGGTCGCCGGTGCGCCGGCGTTCTCGGCCGACGAGGCGGTGGTGGGCTTGCCCTGCGACAGCAGGGTCGGCGCGGCGGAGGCGTTGGGCAGCGCGATCGCGGCGACGGCGGTGGAGAGCATCAGGGTGGCGGCGCCACCGAGGAGCCAGCGGCGCAGACCGTTGCGACGCCGCGGCGCATCAGACGATGCATGCGCCGATGGATAGCGCGACAAACGCGGAAATTTCATGATCCTGCCTGTCAGTCGGGGGACGTTGGCGGGGATCCGGACCGGTGCTCACCGGCCGTGATCTGGGCGGACGGAACCGTGAGGGGTCGTGCGGTGACACGGCGGCGCAAGGCGGTGCGCCGACGGTCCCCGGCATCGTCATGCCGGAACACACATCTGAGAGAGCGCTCTCTCAGAACCACGAGTGTTACGCCGGGGTTGCGTCGGCGTCAAGACAAACTTCTATCGCGACGTGAAAAATCCGTTTTTGCGGCCTTTGCGAGGTCGTCGCGACAGGGACCGGACCTTGACGGCACGAAAGCGTCCCACTTTAATGACGACATTATTTAAGTCTCGATAGAAACTGGTCGCGGCACCACACCCCCGTTCGGCTGGGACCAGCACCACCTTCACCCCCTGTCGAGCGTGCGACCGTCACGCCGCAGTCCCAACCCCTGCGGTCGCTTCGGCACGCCGGTCGGCACCCATCGAAAGGGCAGACACCGTGCCGGGACGACGAAGGCTCGTGTTACTGATGGCGGCCGCCCTGCTGACCGGCTCGCTCGCCGCGTGCGGCGAACCCGTGGCGGACGCCAAAACCTTGACCTACTGGGCGAGCAACCAGGGCAGCAGCCTCGAATTCGACAAGCAGACGCTCGCGCCCGTCCTGGAGCGCTTCGAGCAGCAGACCGGCATCCACGTCAAGGTCGAGGTCGTGCCCTGGTCCGACCTGCTCAACCGGCTCCTGGCGGCGGCGACCTCGGGCCGTGGCCCGGACGTGGTCAACATCGGCAACACCTGGTCGGCGTCGCTGCAGGCGACCAACGCGCTGATCTCCTTCGACGCCGCGGCGTTCGACCGGATCGGCGGCAAGGACCGGTTCGTGCCGGCCGCCCTCGCCTCCGCCGGCGCGCCCGGCAAGGCCCCGGCGGCGGTGCCGCTCTACTCGCTGTCCTACGCGCTCTACTACAACAAGCAGATGTTCGCCGACGCGGGCATCAGCAAGCCCCCGGCCACCTGGGAGGAGCTCGTCGAGGTCGGCAAGCGCCTCACCAACGGCAAGCAGTGGGGGCTGGCGGTCGAGGGAGCCAACCTGTCCGAGAACGCCCACCACGCGTTCACGTTCAGCCAGCAGTACGGCGGCGAGTGGTTCGATCCCAGCGGCAAACCGACGTTCGACACCGACCAGAACGTCAAGGCCATCAAGCGGTACATCGACCTCATGGCCGTCGACAAGATCGTCAACCCGAGCAACGCGGAGTACGCGAAGAACGAGTCGCTGTCCGACTTCGCCAACCGCAAGGCGGCGATGCTGCTGTGGCAGGCGGCCGGCTCGGCGTTCCAGGCGCAGGGCATGCGCCCCGAGGAGTACGGCATCGCGCACGTGCCGTTCCCGGCGAACCCCCCGACCGGCGGGCGCCGGGTCAACAGCATGGTCGCCGGGATCAACATCGCGGTCTTCCGGCACAGCCGCAATCTGGAGGGCGCGATGGAGTTCGTGAAGTTCATGACCAGCGACACCGAGCAGGTCGCGCTCAACAAGGTGTACGGGTCGCTGCCGTCGGTCAAGGCGGCGCTGAGCGACCCCGCGTTCTCCGCACCGGAGCAGAAGATCCTCGCCGAGGTGCTCGCCTCGACCGCCTCGCCGCTGCCCCAGGTGACCACCGAGAGCCAGTTCGAGACCCTGGTCGGCGCGGTGATGAAGGAGCAGTTCGCCAACGCCGCGAACAACAAGCCGATCACCGAGGCCGCCATCTTCGCGAAGCTGAAGGCCGTCGAGCAACGGATGAAAGGATGACGGGGCCGCAACGGGTCAGGGGGTCGGCGGTCGTGCCGGTCCGCCGGCCGATGCACGCGGCGCCCGACGTGCGCCAGCACAACGCCCGCGCCCACGGCGGCACCCCGTCGCGGCGGCCGAGCACGCCGAAGCAGCGCCGGAGGCGCCGGCTGCGGTCCAAGCACCTGCCGTACCTGCTGGTCCTGCCGGCGGTGATCCTCGAGGTCGCGATCCACGTCGTGCCGATGCTCGTCGGCGTGTGGATGAGCCTGCTGGAACTGACCCAGTTCCACATCCAGGACTGGTCGACGGCGCCGTTCGTCGGGCTCGGCAACTACACCGCCACGCTCGACTTCAGCAGCGAGACCGGCAAGGCCCTCGCCCACTCGTTCGGCATCACCGTGCTGTACACGTCGCTGTCGGTCTTCATCTCGTGGCTGTTCGGGCTGTCGGCCGCCGTGTTCCTGCAGCGGCCGTTCCGCGGCAGGGCGCTGCTGCGCACCCTGTTCCTGACCCCCTACGCGCTGCCGGTCTACGCGGCCGTCATCACCTGGGGGTTCCTCTTCCAGCGCGACACCGGCCTGGTCAACCACGTCCTCGTCGACCAGTTCGGGCTCGTCGACGGCGAGCGGCCGTTCTGGCTCATCGGCGAGAACAGCTTCTGGGCGCTGCTGGTCGTGTCCGTGTGGCGGACCTGGCCGTTCGCGCTGCTGTGCATCACCGCCGGGCTGCAGAACGTGCCGACGGAGATGTACGAGGCGGCCGCGATCGACGGCGCCGGGTTCTGGCGGCGGATCACCTCCGTGACGCTGCCGTCGCTGCGCCCGATCAACCAGGTGCTGCTGCTGGTGCTGTTCCTGTGGACGTTCAACGACTTCAACACCCCGTACGTGCTGTTCGGCGGGTCCGCGCCACCGGAGGCGGACCTCATCTCGATCCACATCTACAACAGCTCATTCAGCACCTGGGACTTCGGCACCGGCTCGGCGATGTCCGTGGCCCTGCTGCTGTTCCTGCTGCTGGTCACGGCCGTGTACCTGGTCATCACGAACCGCAGGAGGAACCATGCGTGAGGGCAGGGGCGAGCGGATCGCCCGCTGGATCGTGCTGACGTTCCTGTCGCTGTTCGTGCTCACGCCGCTGTACGTGATGGTGAGCTCGGCGCTGAAGCCGCTGCAGGACGTGCAGGACTACTTCACCTGGTTCCCCTCGACGGTGACGTTCCAGGCGTTCGTCGACATGTGGACCACGGTGCCGCTCGGCACCTATCTGCTCAACAGCGTGATCGTGTCGTCGGTCGCGGCGGTTTTCTCCGTCGCGATCGCGGTGTTCGCGGCGTTCGCGATCAGCCGGTACCGCTTCCGCGGCCGCGGCGTGTTCTCCGTCGCGGTCCTGTCGACGCAGATGTTCCCCGGCATCCTGTTCCTGCTGCCGCTGTTCCTGATCTACGTCAACCTGGGCACGGCCGGCGGCGTCGACCTGTACCAGACCCGGCTCGGCCTGGTCATCACGTATCTGACGTTCTCGCTGCCGTTCTCGATCTGGATGCTCGTCGGCTACTTCGACTCGATCCCGCGCGGCCTGGACGAGGCCGCGCAGGTCGACGGCGCCGGGTCGATGCGCACGCTGTTCACGGTCATCCTGCCGACGGCGGTGCCCGGGATCGTCGCGGTCACCGTCTACGCGTTCATGACGGCGTGGGGCGAGGTGCTGTTCGCGTCGATCATGACGGATCAGGACAGTCGCACCCTCGCCGTCGGCCTGCAGGCCTACTCCACGCAGTTCCAGGTGTACTGGAACCAGGTGATGGCCGCGTCCCTGGTGGTCAGCATCCCGGTCGTGGCCGGGTTCCTGGCCCTGCAGCGGTACTTCGTCGCCGGCCTCACCGCCGGCGCGGTCAAGTAGGCGCCTCCCACCGCAGCACCCGGCCGGTCTCACCGCCGGCGCCGTCAGGTCAACCCGTCCTCACCGCAGCACCCCAAGAGGAGAACCGTCCCGTGCTGGATCTGTCCAACCTCCCACCGAACTTCATCTGGGGGTCCGCGACCGCGGCGTACCAGATCGAGGGCGCCGTCACGGAAGACGGCCGTGGACCGTCCATCTGGGACACGTTCAGCCACGCGCCCGGCAACGTCGACAACGGCGACACCGGCGACGTGGCCTGCGACCACTACCACCGCTGGCCGGAGGACGTGGCCCTGATGCGCCGGCTGAACCTGGCGGCGTACCGGTTCTCGGTGGCGTGGCCGCGGATCGTCCCGGCGGGGACCGGCGCGGTGAACGAGGCGGGCCTGGACTTCTACGACCGGCTCGTCGACGGGCTCCTCGGGGCGGGCATCCGGCCGTTCGCGACGCTGTACCACTGGGACCTGCCGCAGGCGCTGCAGGACGCGGGCGGCTGGCCGCAGCGCGCGACGGCGGAGGCGTTCGCGGACTACGCGGCCGTCGTCGCGGGCCGGCTCGGCGACCGGGTCGCGGACTGGAACACGGTGAACGAGCCGCTGTGCGTGTGCTGGATCGGGCACCTCGAGGGCCGGATGGCGCCGGGCGAGCGGGACCTGACCCGGGCGGTGCGCGCCTCGCACCACGTGCTGCTCGGCCACGGCCTGGTCAACCAGGCGATCCGGGCCTCGGCGCAGCTGCCGCCGGCGGTCGGGATCGTGCTCAACCTGAGCCCGACGGAGCCCGGCAGCGACCGGCCGGAGGACGTGGCCGCGGCCCGCCGCGCCGACGGGCACATCAACCGCTGGTGGCTGGACCCGCTGCACGGCCTCGGCTACCCCGCCGACATGCTCGAGGTGTACCAGGTGGAGCTGCCCGTCCGCGACGGCGACCTCGACCTGATCGCGGCGCCGACGGAGTTCCTCGGCATCAACTACTACTTCCGGCAGGTCATCGTCGACGACCCCACCGGCGTGGCCCCGTTCGTGCGGCAGATCCCCGTGCCGGGGTCGACCGAGACGGCGATGCCGTGGGAGGTCCACGCGAAGGGCCTGGAGGACATCCTGGTGCGCGTCGCCGAGACGTACGGGCCGCGCAGCATCCTCGTGACGGAGAACGGCTCCGCGTGGGCCGACGCGGTCGAGCCGAGCGGCGAGGTCCAGGACAAGGAGCGCGTCGACTACCTGGAGCAGCACCTCGACGCGGTCCGCGACGCGGTCGTGCGGGGCGCCCCGGTCGACGGCTACTTCGCCTGGTCCCTGCTGGACAACTTCGAATGGGGCTACGGTTATGACAAGCGGTTCGGCCTGGTCCGGGTCGACTACGACACGCAGCAGCGCACGATCAAGGCGAGCGGCCACCGGTACGCGGAGCTGATCCGAGGCCACAGCGCCGCACACAGCGCGGCCCACGATTCGGTGGATTAGGGTCGAATGTGGCGCTGCCGGGTAAGCAGAACGGCAGCGCCACAGGACCTGCCACCGAGGAGACGAATCATGAGCTCTGACACCGCGAGCTGGGACCCGGCCCCGGACGAGGAAGGCCAGCTGTCCGTCGAGGACACCCTGTCGGACCGCGGGCTGGTCGACGCCCTCGACGAGGGCTACTCGCCGCCGGAGAAACCGCTCGGCCTCAACGCGTTCGGCGTCACCCAGGCCGAGGCGCAGCAGGGCGAGTCCTGGGACCAGCGGATCAAGCAGGAGGAGCCGGACCCGACGGCCCGGCCCGACCTCGACGACTACGGCGCCACCAGCGAGTCCGGGGAGTTCTTCGACGCCGGCGAGGTCGGCGACCGGCGGGCCGGCCGGCTCGTCGCCCCCGACGAGGGCTGGGGCGAGGACGAGGAGAAGGACGAGATCGGCTCCGACGTCGGCATCGACGGCGGCGCCGCGTCCGCCGAGGAGGCCGCCATGCACATCATCGACGTCGACCGCTGACGGTCACGCTTCTTGCGGGCGGTGGCCGCCTGGTAACCCAGCGCGACCACCGCCACGCCCGCGGCCCACAGCACGTACCACCCGGTGAGGGCGAGCAGCCCCACGACGCACAGCAGCGCGACGACCGCCGTGCGGCGTGCCCAGCTGCCCGCGGGAAGCACTTTCACCGCCGCCGCCGTGCCCAGGACGTACACGACGACGAACGACGCCGTCGTGGCCAGTATCAGCGGCTTCGCGCCCACCCCGAGGGGGATCATCGGGTACGGGATGATCGGCGCCGCCGACCTGCCGGTGGCCCTGGACCTCCTCGACCGGGCGTCCGGCTCCTGACCGGCGGGATGACAGCCGGCCACGGAACGCTCGGTTACGGTGAGCGGATGCTCGTGCGCCGCGCCGCCGCCCTCACCGTGCTCACGGTGTGCCTCACCGGCGTGGCCGCCTGCGGCAGGTCGAAGCCGCACGCCGCGCCGCCCCCCGCCGCGCCGTCATCCGCCGCACCGGCGTCCTCCGCACCCGCGTCGTCGCCGGCCGTCTCCGCGCCGCCCTCGCCGGCCGTCGAGGCCGCCGGCAGTGCCCCGCCGGCCGCCGCGGGCATCCCGACGATCACCTACACGCGGGCCGCGTCCGGCTTCCCCGCCGACCCCGACCAGGCCTCGACCGTCCCGCTGACCGAGGCGCTGCACCCGGCGGCGAAGCTCGCCGCGTACGACAGGCCCGGCGGCACCGCCCGCGCGTTCCTCACCCCCGAGATCAGCGGCGTGCCGCTGATCATGCCGATCGTGGCGCGCCAGGCCGGCTGGGTCGCGGTGCTGCTGCCGACCGTCAACCGCAGCGTCGGCTGGATCCCCGACGGCGGCTGGAGCACCGTCGCGCTGCGTGACCAGATCGTCGTGCGACGCGGCGCGTACACGCTGACCTGGGTCCGCGACGGCGTCGTGCAGCGGACGTGGACCGTCACCGTCGGCGCCGCGTCGACCCAGACGCCGCTGGGCCGCACGTTCGTCCTGGGCCGGTCGTCGCTGTCCAGCAAGGTGTACGCAGGGCTCGACGTCCTCGCCCTCGGCGCCGTGCCCGACGACAAGGGGGCCGTCGCGGAGGGCCTGCAGGACGCGCACACCGGGATCCACGCGTGGTACCGCAACGAGTTCGGCTTCCGCAGGTCCAACGGCTGTGTCCGGATGCCGCCCGCCGCCCAGAAGACGCTGCTCGACTCGGTGCCCAGCGGCACCAGCGTCGTCGTCCTGCCCTGAGCCGTCTTCCCGTCCTCACGTTCTGTCGTCGTCCCGCTCTTCACTGGCGTTTCACCGCCGACGGCTTACCGTAGGGAAGGTGATCCGTACAGTGGCACTGATTGGTATCGACGGCGCCGGCAAGTCCACCCAGGCGCGGTGGCTCGCCGACTGGCTCGACGCGACCGGCACGCCCGCGCGCTATCACCGCAACGCCGCAGGCCGGGTCTTCTTCAGCCGGCTCGCCCAGCGGCTCGGCCGCCGCGACGCCGAAGACCTCCTCGGCGTGCGACTGTTCCTGCTGGTGGAGACGCTGATCCGGGGCTTCGTCATCGCGCGGGCGCTGACCCTGTCGCGGCTGACCGGCACGGTGGCCGTCATGGACCGGTACACCTACTGCCAGTACACGAGCATCACCGTGCGCGGGGGCACGCCGCGGCCGGCCCGGCTGCTCTTCCGCCTGCTGCCGCAGCCCGACCTCGTCTTCTACCTGGCGGTGCCGCCGCTGGTCGCGCAGGCCAGGGTCGAGGCGCGGGGCAAGGACCACGAGGAGCTCGACTACCTGACGGCGTCGGACCGGGCGTACCGGGCGCTGCCCGAGGCCGGCCGCTTCACCGTCGTCGACGCGGGCGTGGACCCGTCGGCGGTGCAGGCGTCGCTGCGCGCGGCGCTGCGCCCCGACCCGCTGCCGGGCACCGTCTCGCCGCGTCCCGCGCGGTCCACGTCGCACCTGCTCCCGATCGGGTGACGGGCACGCCTGTCGTGGACCCGGCAGGCCGGACGGCCGGTTAGCGTCGATGTCTCGGGCCACGCGGGCACCCGAGCCCGACGAAAGAAGGAACGCGCGTGTTCTCCACCGGCGACGATCCCGCGGCACGGCTGCGCCACGAGCTGCACACCCCGTTGACGTCGATCCTCGCGTACACCCGGCTGCTGCGCGACGACCTGGCCTGCGCCCCCGCGGCGGACGCGTTGCGCGAGGGCGTCGCCTGTCTCGACGCGATCGACCGCAACGCGGTCCGCCTGCAGCGCTACGTCGACGGCGTCATCCTGCCCCTCGCCACCGTCGAGGGCACCCCCGCCGGCGACGCGCACCGGGTCGGCGCCACCGACCTGGTCGTGGTGCTCCGCGACGCCGTCGACCTGGCGCGGCGGGTCGCGGTCGCCGGCGCCGTCAGCATCCACGCGGACGCGCCGGCAACGGTCCTCGTCGCCGTCGACGACCTCGTCTGCCGGCACCTCGTCGGGCAGCTCGTCCTGTGGCTGGCGACGGCCGCCCCGAGCCGCGCCCACATCGAGATCGCGCTGCGCGCCGACCCGGTCCCGGCGATCGACGCGAAGATCGTGCCGCACGGCGAGCTGACCGCTCCGCAGCCGCGCCCCAGCGACCCGCAGCGCCCCGCCGACCTGCGGGTCGCGAGCGCCGTGGCCAGCCTGTGCGGCGGCGAGGTCCGCCTCGACGAGACCTCGTTCCGCCTCACCCTGCCGGCCAGCGTCCTCGCCACCGCGCGCTAGCCCGGCTCAGAGATCGACGATGCCGTCGAGCTCGCCGATGGTGCGGCGGACCGCGGGCCCGTGCGCGGTGAGCAGCCGGGCCTCGTGCCGGTGCGCCTCAGCCACGGCGTGAGCGAGCCCGAGCGACCCGTTGAGCCGCGACGCCAGCCTCCCCAGCCCGACCGCGTCCGCACCCCCGAGCGGCGCGACGGTGACCGCGCCGAGCAGGGCGTCGAGCCGGGCGAGCTCCTCGGCGTACGCGAGCTCACTGCGGGTCTCCGCGAGCGACACGGCCGGCACCACCACGACGCCCCCGTCGGCGAGGACGGTGCTGACCAGGTCGTCGACCCCGGTGTTCCCCTGCGTGTACGCGAGCACCGCCGACGGATCGAGCACCAGCCCGACGGCCTCGCTCCCGGCGGTGACCTCGTCGGCGGTGACCTCGTCGGTGGTGACCTCGTCGGTGGTGACCTCGTCGGTGGTGACCTCGTCGGTGGTGGCCTGATCGGTGGTGGTGTCGTCGGTTGCCGGCTGCTCGGTCATGCCCAGCCCATCAGTTCGCGGACCTGCTCCCGCGACTCGGTGCGGGCATCGGCGGTGACCTTCGCGCCCGCGTCACTGAGCCGCTTCCGAGCGCGGGCACGGCGCTCGTGCTCAGGTGCGGTCTCGGCGGCGACACCGGCACCAGGGTCGATCTCGTTCATGGCGTGACCGTACCCCTTCATATCGATCACCGCGGTCCTCCGAAGCGCCGACCTTTCCCCGCCGCGCCGGGCCGCTCCGCGGCGGGCTTCCGTGGTGACCGGCGGGCGGCGGGTCAGCGGCTGTGGGAGCGGAAGGCGACGGGGTCGAAGCGGCCGTGCAGCAGCGGGGCCAGCCAGTGCGGGGACTCGCGGCGGAACAGGGATGGGGCGAGGGCGCCCGCGCCGTCGGGGATCGCGCCGGCCAGGTCGCCGGGGAGGTCGTGGAGGTTGGTGCGGTGGACGAGTTCCGGGTCGGCGGGCCAGGTGCCGAGGACGACGGCGGCGGGGACGTCGCGGGCGGCGAGGGCGGCGAGGGTGAGGGCCGTGTGGTTGAGCGTGCCGAGGCCGGGGCGGGCGACGACGACCGCGGTCGCGCCGAGCGCGGCGGCGAGGTCGAGCATCGTCCAGCCGTCCTCGCCCATGGGCACCAGCAGGCCGCCGGCGCCCTCGATGAGAGTGAGGTCGTGCTCCTCGACGATGGTGCGCAGTGCCAGCTGGGCCATGACGGCGGTCAGCGGGTCCTCGCCGGCGACCCTGGCCGCGGCGAGGGGGGCGAGGGGGTCGGGGAAGCTGGCGAGGGTCCGCACCGTGACGGGCTCGGCGAGGCGGGCGACGGTCGCGGCGTCGGGCTCGTCGCCCTCGGCGGTGCCGGTCTGCGCCGGTTTGACGACGGCGACCAGGCGGCCGGCGGCCGTCGCGGCGGCGGCGATCGCGGCGGTGACGATCGTTTTGCCGACGCCGGTGTCCGTGCCTGTGACGACGACCGCACCGGTGATCGGCTCGGTCGCCGCCGGGGTCACGTCCTGCGACAGCAGCGTCTCGCAGCGCAGCGCGTCGGCGAGGAGGGCCTCCGCGGGCGAGACGTCATGGTGGTCGGCGGGGCGCGGGTCGCTCAACGGCTCGTCCTTCAGTCGTCCTCTAAGGGCGCTCTTTGACGACGATGTCGAGCGCGTGCTCGAACGCCGCCGGTGGCACGCCGACGTTGACGGTGAGCCGCAGGCGCGACCGACCGTCCGGTGTGGACGGTGGGCGGAAGCAGCCTACCGCGACCCCCCTGCCCCGGCACGCGGCCGCCCAGGCGAAGGCCTCGTCGGGGCTGGGCGCGCCGACGGAGATGACCCCGCCGTCGGGGTCGGAGACGTCGAGGCCCTCGGCGCGCAGCCGGGCGACGGCCCGCGCGACCCGCCCGGCGAGCTCGGCCCGCAGGTCGTCCCCGGCGCTCAGCAGGTCCAGCGCGGCGAGGGCGCCCGCGGCGACGGCGGGCGGCAGGGCGGTGTCGTAGATGAACGTGCGGCCGGTGTCGACGAGCTGCCGGCCGAGCTGGTGCGGCCCGGCGACGACCCCGCCGGCGGCGCCCAGGGACTTCGACAGCGTCGCGGTGACGATCACGTCCGGCCGCCCGGACAGCCCGGCGGCGGCGACCCCGCCCGCGCCGCCGGGGCCGATCACGCCGAGCGCGTGCGCGTCGTCGACGAGCAGCAGCGCGCCGCCCGGGTGTTCCCCACAGGTGGCGTACAGCGCGGCGAGCGGCGCCAGGTCGCCGTCGACGGAGAAGACGCTCTCGGTGACGACGACGGCGGGCCGGTCCGGCTCGGCGGCCAGCAGCGCCCGCACGGCCGCGGGGTCGGCGTGCGGCGCGACCACGGTCCGCGCGCCGCGGGCCGCGCTGCCGGCGCAGGCGAGGCGGCAGCCGTCGACGATGGACGCATGGTTGTGCGCGTCGGAGACCACGAGCGTGCCGGGGCGCACCAGGGCCCGGATCGCGCCGAGGTTGGCGAGGTACCCGGACGAGTACACGAGCGCGGTCTGCGCGCCGAGGAGCCGGGCGAGCCCCTCCTCCAGGGCGTGGTGGGCGTCGGTGGAGCCGCGCACGAGCCGCGAGCCGGTCGCGCCGAGCCCGTAGTCGGCGAGGGCCCGCGCGGCGGCGGCGAGCACGTCGGGGTGGCGCGAGAGGCCGAGGTAGTCGTTGCCGGCGAGATCGATCACATCGTCGCCGGTGCCGCGCGGACGCAGCTCCCGGCGCAGCCCGGCGGCCTGCCGGTCGGCAGCCTCACCGTCCAGCGTGGACAGCCACGATCCGTCCGGCGTGGACAGCCGGGATCCGTCGTGCACCGCAGCACCCTCCCCGTCGCGTTGTAGAACCCCTACGATGTCGTTTGTGCGATGTGCACAACGTAACTGACCACCTTCGGGCCGACCGCCCGACCCTAACGTTTTGTAAGGTACGAGCATGCTTGATGCTGCCAAGGCTGTCGTCGACACCGGAGTCGGGCTCGACCTCGAGGGCGTTCTCGCCGTGCTGCGCTGCTCCGACGAGGAGCTGCCCGACTATCTCGCGATCGCGCATGACGTGCGGATGACGTGGTGCGGCCCGGAGGTCGAGGTCGAGGGCATCGTCTCGCTCAAGACCGGCGGCTGCCCCGAGGACTGCCACTTCTGCTCGCAGTCCGGCCTGTTCACCTCCCCCGTCCGCGCCGTCTGGCTCGACATCCCGTCGCTCGTCGAGGCCGCCAGGCAGACCGCCGCGACCGGGGCCACCGAGTTCTGCATCGTCGCCGCCGTCCGGGGCCCCGACCAGCGGCTCATGACCCAGCTCGCCGACGGCGTCGCGGCGATCCGCGCCGCGGTCGACATCAACATCGCCGCCTCGCTGGGCATGCTGACCCAGGAGCAGGTCGACGAGCTGTCGGCGCTGGGGATCCACCGGTACAACCACAATCTGGAGACCGCGAGGTCGCACTTCCCGCAGGTGGTCACCACCCACACCTGGGAGGAGCGGTGGGACACCCTGCGCATGGTCCGCGACGCCGGCATGGAGGTCTGCTGCGGCGGCATCCTCGGCCTGGGCGAGACGGTCGAGCAGCGGGCCGAGTTCGCGATCCAGCTGCAGGAGCTCGACCCGCACGAGGTCCCGCTCAATTTCCTCAACCCGCGCCCCGGCACCCCGCTGAGCGACCAGCCCGTCCTCGACCCGAAGGACGCCTTGCGCGCCGTGGCCGCGTTCAGGCTCGCGTTGCCCCGCACGCTGCTGCGGTACGCCGGCGGCCGCGAGATCACGCTCGGCGACCTCGGCACGCGTGACGGCCTCCTCGGCGGCGTGAACGCGGTCATCGTCGGCAACTACCTGACCACCCTGGGCCGCTCCCCCGACCAGGACCTCGCGCTGCTCGACGAGCTGAGCATGCCGGTCAAGGCTCTCTCGGCGACCCTGTGACGGACACGGACACCGCCACGTGGTGCGACCGGTGCGGCGAGGCGCTGACCGGCCCGCACCCGGCGTGCGCGGCGGCACGGGAGCTGGAGCCGCCGCGCTTCTGCCCCCGGTGCCGCCGCCGGATGAAGGTGCAGGTCCTGCCGCAGGGCTGGTCCGCCACCTGCGTCGAGCACGGCCCCACCGCACAGGGCGGGTAAGGCGGCCGGCAGCCCCCGCCGTCGGGCCCCTCGGCCGCCCACCTTTTCCGTGATCCGGAAGACTTCGTGCACCCTGGACGACACGAACTCTTCCGGATCACGGGATGCGCGAGGGTTGGTCAGGCGGAGGTCGGGCCGGGCCATTCGGCGGCCGCGGCGGCCGCCCTGTCGAGGGTGCGGGGGTTGGCGCGGCCGAGCGCGGCGCCCATCGCGCGGCTGGTGAGGCCGCCCCGGGGCTGCAGCACCGCGGCCGCCTTCCGGGTCTGCTGCAGGACCCTGGCGATCCGGGCGCGGCGCAGGCGGCTGTACTCGTCCAGGGCGGGCGCCAACGGCCCCCGGACGTTGGCGAGGACCGCCTGGAGGGTGGCGACGTCCTCCAGGGCCAGGCAGGCGCCCTGGGCGAGGTGGTGCGGCATGGCGTGGGCGGCGTCGCCGATCAGGGCGTAGCCGCCGTTGCCGGCCCGCACGCCGAAGGTCTCCGGCATCGGGGTGAGCTCGCCGACGGACTCCTGGACGAGGTCGTCGGGCTCGGTCGCGGCGAGCAACTGCGGGATCGGGGCGTGCCAGCCGGCGAACCAGCGGCGCAGCAGGGCGAGCTGGCCGGCGGCGGGCTCGGGGCGAAGCGCGCCGGGGACGGTCGCGACCCAGGAGATGCCGCCGCGGGTCGAGCCGCCGGACGAGCCGCGCTCGCCGAGGGAGGCGTGGGTGAAGCGGTGCCCGGCGTCGAGCGTCTCGCCGTGCGGCGGGAGGCCCGGCGGCAGGTCGGGGATGCGGTACCACGGAATGACCGCCCGCCACGCGGCCACACCGGCGCTGGCGAACGACGTGGCCGGGGCGAGCCGGCGGCGCACGGCGCTCTGCACCCCGTCGGCCGCGACGATCAGGTCGGCCTCGAACGTGACCCTGCCGTCGCCGACGGCGCAGCGCTCCCGGTGGACGCGGGCTGGCTGCACCTCGATGCCGCTGCGGATGTCGACCTGGTCGCTGAGGCCGGCGATGAACGCGTCGTGCAGGTCCTCACGGTGCACAACGACCGGTGGCGACTCGACCTCGTCCGGTGCGACCGCGCCGGGACGGACCAGCCACTGCCCGTCGGGCCGGCGGATGCCGACCGGCGGGACCGGGGTGGCGATGCCGTCGAGGCCGCCGGCCAGGCCGAGGCCGCGCAGCGCCCGGACCCCGTTGGGCCACAGGACGAGCGCGCCGCGGCCCGGCCGGAGCCGGTCGTCGCGTTCGAGGAGGGTGACCTGCCAGCCGGTCCGGGCGAGCGCGCCGGCCGCGGCGATCCCGCCGATGCCGGCGCCGACCACGACAGCGGTGCGCATCCGCTCGCTACCTCAGCCCTTACTCAGCGACGTGCCCGGCGAGCTGTCCGAGTCGCTGTCCGCTTCGGAGGAGGCGTCAGGCTCCGGTTCCGCCACGTCGTCGTCCGGGTCGTCCGAGGGAGCCGGGGAGTCCGAGGCGTCGGCGACGGCCGGATCGGCCAGGGCACCATCCGCGGTGACCGGGGTGATGCGGCCGTTCTCGTCGTACGTCACGCGCTCCTGCGGCCCGCGGACGCGCAGGAAGTAGGCGAGCGCCAGCGCGAAGACGACGATCGACGTCCAGTTGTTCAGGCGCATGCCCAGGAAGTGGTGGGCGTCGTCGATGCGCAGCGCCTCGATCCAGAAGCGGCCGACGCAGTACAGCGCCACGTACAGCGCGAACGCCCGCCCGCGCCCGAGGGACCAGCGCTTGTCGGCATACCAGACGGCGGCGGCGACGCCGAGGCACCACAGGAACTCGTACAGGAACGTGGGGTGGAACGTGCCGAGGACGATCGGCTCACCGTTGACGGTCTGGGCGTGGCCCGCGCTCGCGTCCCAGTTGTAGACGCGCAGCGCCCACGGCAGGTCGGTCTCCTTGCCGTAGAGCTCGTTGTTGAACCAGTTGCCCCACCGGCCGAGTGCCTGGGCGACGGGCAGGCCGACGGCCAGGGTGTCGGCGGCCATCGCGAAGGGCAGGTTGAGCCGGCGGCAGGCGATGTATGCGCCCACGGCGCCGCCCGCGATGCCGCCCCAGATGCCGAGGCCGCCCTCCCAGATCTTGAACGCCTTGATCAGGTCGCCGTTCTCACCGAAGTAGGCCTCGGGCGAGGTGATCACGTGGTAGATCCGGGCGCCGATGATGCCGGCGGGCACCGCCCACACCGCGATGTCGAGAATCACCCACGGCGGGGCGCCGCGCTGGCGCAGCCGCCGGTCGGCGATGAAGCACGCGGCGACGATGCCGAGCACGATGCACAGCGCGTAGGCGCGCAACGGCAGCGGCCCGAGGTCCCAGACGCCCTGCGAGGGGCTGGGGATCACGGCCAGCGGGGAAAGGGCAGCATCCACGGGTGCACACGCTACCGCCGATCCGCCGAAACGCGATGCCCTGGGTTCGCCCAATTCGTCATCCGGCAGCGCGCGGAAACCCACTCCGAGCGGCGAAGATCACCATCAGCGAAGGTATCGCAACGGTCCGCTATGCCGCTTAGAGTGCGAATATGAGCTACGAAGTCTCGTCCGCCGTCGCCGCGATCATCGAGGACGCCGCCGGTCGCGTGCTGCTGTGCCAGCAGGCGGGCGGCCACCGGCTGTGGGGCCTGCCGGGCGGGCGGGTCCGGGCGGCGGAGAGCCCGGTGCACGCCGCGGTCCGCGACATCTTCTCCGAGACGGGTCTCCAGGCGCGGATCGTCGAGCTCGTCGGCTTGTACGAGGTGACCGGCGACGGCTGCGGCGAGGCGATGCCGGACCTGTCCGTCCACGTGTTCCGCGGCCGCCTGGACGCCGGTGGTCCGGCGCTGAACGCGCCCGGGCGGATCAGCCGCCTGGCGTGGCACGACCCGGCGGCGTTGCCGGAGCCGCTGACCGCCACGACGCGGACCGCCATCGCCGACGCGGCCGCCGGCCGCGCAGGGGTGGTCCGGCAGATCACGCGCGACATGCAGCGCGAGGTCATCGACGCGTGACACGTGCCCGGGCCGGTGGTGATCTACTTGACCCGTGGCCTACTACGCGCTCGGCGACTCCATCTCGATCGACGACTATGCCGGCGGGCCGGGCCTGGGTGCCGCCTCGCTGCTCGCCGACGACTTCGGCATCGACCTGACGCTGCTCGCCCGCGACGGTGCGACCAGCGACGACGTCATGCGGTCCCAGCTGGACAAGGTCGAGGGCCGACCCGCCCTGATCACGCTCACCATGGGCGGCAACGACCTGCTGACGGCCATGACCGAAGCAGGGACCCGGGCGGATGAGGGCACCGTCGCCAGGATCGCGGGCAACTACGAGGTCGTCATGCCCGCCCTGACCGCGACCGGCGCCCGGGTGGTGGTCAGCACCGTGTACGACCCGACCGACGGCACCGGCGACCTGTCCTGGGCGGGGCTCCCGCCGTGGCCGGGCGGCCTGGAGGTCCTCGCCGCGCTCAACGCCGCCATCCGCGACGCGGCGGCGCGGCACGGGGCGGTCGTCGCCGACCTGCACGCCGCGTTCCTCGGTCACGGCGCGAAGGCCGGCGACATCACGGCCGCCGACCCGCGACCGGACAACCGGGACCTGTGGTTGTGCGGCCACATCGAACCCAACGCCTGGGGCGCCCGGGCCGTCCGCGACGCCTGGAGAGCGGCGCTGCGGGCCTAGAGGCGCGGGAACACCGGGTCGGGGGTGCCGACACGCGCGCCGTCACCGAGTTGCGCCGCGAGGCGGGCGGCGCCGGACGGCAGGAACGGCGCCAGCTCGCGGGTCACCTCCCGGCACTTCGCCACCAGCGTGGAGAGCACGGCGTCCAGGTCGGCGTCCCGGCCCTGCTTCGCCAGGTCCCACGGCTTCGCCGTCTCCACCAGGCGGTTGCCGTCGGCGACGGCCGCGCAGATCGCCTCGGTCGCCGCCCGGAAGTCGAACCCCGCCAGCGCGGCATCGACGGCCGCCGACAGCCCGGCGCCGGTTTCCGGACGGACCACCGAGCCGGCCCGGTAGCGGTGCACCAGGCCGAGCGTCCGGTTGACGAGGTTGCCGACCCCGTTGGCGAGGTCCTGGTGGTACCGCTGCAGCAACCGCTCCTCGGTGAAGTCCGTGTCACCGAGGAGGGCGACCTCGCGCAGCAGCCACCAGCGCAACGCGTCCTCACCGAAGCGGGACACCAGGGAGAACGGGTCGACCGCGTTGCCGGCGCTCTTGGACAGCTTGGCGCCGTCGACCGTCAGGTATTCGTGGACGAAGATCGTGGTCGGCAGCGGCAGCCCCGCGGACAGCAGCAGCGCCGGCCAGTACACGGCGTGGAAGCGCACGATCCCCTTGCCGATGACGTGGACCCGCTCGCCCGCGTCCTGCCACCACTCCTGGTAGAGGTCACCGTCGAGGGCGGTGACGTAGTTGGCGAGGGCGTCCCACCAGACGTAGATGACCTGCGACGGGTCGCCGGGCACCGGGATGCCCCACCCGCCGGCACGTGAGGCGGGCCGGGACACGCTGATGTCCCGCAGCCCGGCCCGGACGAACGCGAGGACCTCGTTGCGTTTCGCGGCCGGCTCGACCCGCACCTCCCCCGATTCCAGGACTTTCAGGATCCGGTCGGTGTAGCCGGACAGCCGGAAGAACCAGTTGGACTCCGTGACGGTCTCCAGCGGCGCGTCATGCTCCGGGCACTCCTCGGACGGTTCGTAGAACTGTTCGCAGCCCTGGCAGTACAGGCCCTCGTAGTCACGCGGGTAGAAGTCCGCGGCGGAGCGCCGCCACAGCGCCTCGACGCCCCGCGCGTGGCGTGGATCGGCGGCGGTGCGGATGAAGTCGTCGAACGACAGCCCGAGCACGGGCCCGAGCGCGGCGAAGCGGTCCGCGTTCGCCGTGACGAACGCGGCGACGTCCACGCCCGCGGCGGCCGCCGCCGTGACGTTCTTCAACGCGTTCTCGTCGGTGCCGGTGAGGAACCTGACCCGCTGCCCGCGCAGCCGCCTGTGCCGGGCGAGGACGTCTGCCTGCACGAGCTCCAGGGCGTGCCCGAGGTGCGGTGCGGCGTTGACATACGGGATGGCGGTGGTGACGTAGAAGCTCATGACGGATCTCCGGTCTGCCTCAACGGGACGACCTGATCCGGCTCGCCCCAGAACCAAGGGGCGAGTGGTGAGCGAGTTAGCGCACGCCGACGGACCCCGTGACGGGGCGCATCATCCGGCCGGTGTGCATGGGGGTCAGCGTACCCCGAGCGCGAACAGCTTTTCGAGCGCCGCGAAGTACACGTGGTCGCCGGACAGCAGCAGCGGCTCGTCGCCGTGCAGCGCGTCGAACGGCAGGGCGCGGCGCAGCAGGACCGTCCCGGCGGCGGCGTCCAGGGCGAGCAGCTCGGTGCGGTGCACGGGCTCGCCGTCGCGGATCGCGAACTGGTACACGACCGCGTAGAGCACGCCGCCGCCGGTCACCGGCGACCAGTAGGACGTCGCCACCTCCGCGCCGGCCATGCCCCAGTCGCGGGTCCAGCGGACGGTGCCGTCGGCGGCGTCGAACCCGGCTGCGCGCCCGTGCGCGGCGAGCACCATGAGGGTCCGCCCGTCGGTCGCCGCGGACTGCGGATCGACCAGCGTCTCCGGGTCGCACCAGCGGCGGGCGCCGTCGGCGACGGTGAGGGCGCAGACGCCGCCGCGGCCGGTGGTGTAGGCGACGCCGCCGGCCGCGATCACCCGCGGGCCGCTCGCGTCCTGCCGCCACACCCGCGCGCCGGTCCGCAGGTCGAAGCCGGCCAGGCCGGTGCCGCCGCCCACCTCGAACGACTGGATGGCGACGCCGGCGTCGGCGACGGGCGGGTGCAGGCCCGCCTCGCCGTCCAGTGGCGCCGTCCACGCCGTGGTGCCGTCCGCGACCCGCAGCGCGGTGAGGGTGGCGCCGGCGGCGCGCAGCACGAGGTCACCGGCGACCGTGAAACCCCCGGAGACCTCGTCGGACAGCGGCGCCTCCCACCTGGTTCCGCCGCGCATGGTGTACGACGTGAGCCTGCGCTCCAGGAGGTGCTTCGTCGTGGGGTCGATCGTCTGCGCCTCGACGAGCAGCGCCGTGCCGCCGCCGGTGCCTGCGCCTGCGCCGCTGCCGGTGCGTGCGCCGCTGCCGGTGCGTGCGCCGCCAGTGCCGCTCCCGGTGCCAGTGCCGGTGCCGGTGCCGGTGCCGGTGCCAGTGCCGGTGCCGGTGCCGGTGCCGGTGCCAGTGCCGCTGCCGACGCCGACTCCGGTGTTGCTGCCGGTGTCGCCGCTGGTGTCGCCGGCGGTCGTGACGGCGAGCTGGCCGAACCTGCGGTCGGCGACGTCGGTGACCGGGCCGAGGTCGGCGCCGGTGACCGCGTCGTAGCGGCGGATCTGCCCGGTCGGGCCGCCCGAGGAGCGCAGCAGGACGCCGTCGGCGACGACCGCGCCGCCGACCTGTTCGTCGGGGCGGGAGACGGGCGCGGTCCACACGGTGTCGAGGCGGGCCGCGGAGCCCGTGCCGAGATACGGCGTGACCGGCTGGAACCCGCTGCGGCCCGGGCCGTTGCCGTCCTGCCGCCAGCCCGCGTCGGCCTCGACGACACCCGCCGCGGGTGGGCGCTGTGCCGCCGCGGACGCCAGCGCGAAGCCGGGCGCCGCCGCTAGGAGGAGCGCTACAGGTACCAAACGGAAAAATCGCCGCACGCCGGGCTCAACGACGCGCGTCGAACCCGGTGACTGCGTGGCGCTCTTTACCGGCGGCGGCGGACGCCGTCAGCGAGGTCGGCGCTGAGCGCGGCGACGGCGGCGACACCTTCGGCCGGCGTCGCGGCGTCCTGCAGGCACCGCACGAGGGCGCTGCCGACGATGACCCCGTCGGCGAACGCGCCGACCTCCGCGGCCTGGTCGCCGTCGGAGACGCCGAGCCCGACCGCGACCGGCAGCGTCGAGTCGCTCCCGGCGGCCTTGCGGATCCGCTCGACGAGGGCCGGCGCGGCGGTGCTGGTGCTGCTGCGGGCGCCGGTGACGCCCATGACGCTGGTCGCGTAGACGAAGCCGCGGCAGCGGCCGGCGGTCATCGCGATCCGGGCGTCGGTCGACGACGGCGACACGAGGAACACCCGGTCGAGGTCGTGCGCGTCGGACGCCTCCAGCCACGGCTGCGACTCGTCCGGGATCAGGTCGGGCGTGATGAGCCCGGCCCCGCCGGCGGCGGCGAGGTCCGCGGCGAAGCGGCCCACCCCGTAGCGCTCGACGAGGTTCCAGTAGGTCATGACGAGGATCGGGGCACCGGCCGCGGCGACCGCCTCGACGGTGCGCAGGCCGTCGGCGACCCGGAAGCCGCCCGCCAGGGCCGCCTCGGTGGCCCGTTGGATGACCGGCCCGTCCATCACGGGGTCGGAGTACGGCAGGCCGACCTCGACGATGTCCACCCCGTTGTCGATCATCGCCTTGATGGCGTCGATCGCGCCGGGAACGGTCGGGAAGCCGGCCGGAAGGTAGCCGATGAGCGCGCTGCGGCCCTCCGCGCGGGCCTTGTCGAACGCCACGGAAACGCTCACTGTCACACCCCGAAGAAGTCGCGCGCGGTGTCCATGTCCTTGTCGCCGCGGCCGGACAGGCAGATCACGACGACCGGCTCCCGGCCGAGGTCGTGCGCCAGCTTCGGGACGACCCGCAGCGCGCCGGCGACCGCGTGGGCGCTCTCGATCGCGGGGATGATCCCCTCGATCCGGCAGAGCAGCTTGAACGCGTCCATCGCCTCGGCGTCGGTGACCGGCTCGTAGATCGCGCGACCCGTGTCGTGCAGGTATGCGTGCTCCGGGCCGACGGCCGGGTAGTCCAGGCCGGCGGAGATGGAGTGCGACTCGACGGTCTGCCCGTCCTCGTCCTGCAGCAGGTATGTGCGGGCGCCGTGCAGCACGCCCTTGGACCCGCCGGTGATGCTGGCCGCGTGCCGGCCCGTGTCGACGCCGTCGCCGCCGGCCTCGAAGCCGTACAGGGCGACGCCCTCGTCGGGGACGAACGCGTGGAACGCGCCGATCGCGTTGGACCCGCCGCCGACGCACGCGGCGACCGCGTCGGGCAACCGCCCGGTCTGCTCCAGGATCTGCCGGCGCGCCTCGACGCTGATGCCGCTGACGAAGTCGCGGACCATCGCCGGGAACGGGTGCGGCCCGGCGGCGGTGCCGAGCAGGTAGTGGGTCGTGTCGACGTTGGTGACCCAGTCGCGCAGCGCCTCGTTGATCGCGTCCTTGAGCGTCTTGCTGCCGGTCGTGACGGGCACGACGGTCGCGCCGAGCATCCGCATGCGGGCGACGTTGAGCGCCTGGCGGCGGGTGTCCTCCTCGCCCATGTACACGACGCACTCGAGGTCGAGCAGGGCGCAGGCGGTGGCGCTGGCGACACCGTGCTGGCCGGCGCCGGTCTCGGCGATGACCCGCGGCTTGCCCATCCGCTTGGTCAGCAGCGCCTGGCCGAGCACGTTGCGGACCTTGTGCGCACCGGTGTGGTTGAGGTCCTCACGCTTTAGGAACAGCTGGGCGCCGGCGTGCGCGGACAGCCGGTCGGCGCGGTACAGCGGCGACGGCGTGTTCGCGTAGTCGCGCAGCAGCCTGGTGAACTCGGCCTGGAACGCCTCGTCGGCCTGGGCGTGCCGGTAGGCGGCGTCGAGCCCGTCCAGGGCCGCGATCAGCGCCTCCGGGACGAACCTGCCGCCGAAGTCGCCGAAGTGCCCCGACTGGTCCGGCAGGAGCCCGGCGGCGGACAGGAACGCGCTCACCGAGCGGGCCTCGGCGTCGCCGGGTGACTGCCGGCCGTGACGAGCTCGGCGACCGCGTCCCGCGGACTCTTCTGGGTGACCAGACCCTCGCCGACCAGGACCGCGTCGGCGCCGGCGGACGCGTAGCGGATCAGGTCGTGCGGGCCGCGGACACCCGACTCGGCGATCTTCACGACGTCGTTGGGCAGGCCGGGCGCGATCCGCTCGAACACCGTCCGGTCGACCTCGAGGGTCCGCAGGTTGCGCGCGTTGATCCCGATGACCCGCGCGCCGGCCTCCAGGGCGCGGTCGGTCTCCTCCTCGTCGTGCACCTCGACCAGGGCCGTCATGCCCAGGCTCTCGATGCGGTCGAGGAGACCCGACAGGGTGTTCTGATCCAGCGCGGCCACGATCAGCAGCACCAGGTCCGCGCCGTAGGCCCGGGCCTCGTGCACCTGGTAGGAGGACACGACGAAGTCCTTGCGCAACAGCGGCACGTCGACGGCGGCGCGCACGGCGGCGAAGTCGTCGAGGCTGCCGCCGAACCAGCGGCCCTCGGTCAGCACGCTGACGGCGCGGGCACCGCCCGCCGCATACTCCTTGGCGAGCTCGGCCGGATCCGGGATCTCGGCGATCTGCCCCTTCGACGGCGACGCGCGCTTGACCTCGGCGATCACCCCCACGCCGGGGGCCCTCAGCTTGGCGTAGGCATCCTTGGGCGGTGCCGCCTGCGCCGCTGCTGCCTTGATCTCGTCCAGGGGCTTCTGCGCCTCGCGGATGGCCAAGTCTTCGCGCACGCCGGCGAGGATCTCGTCGAGCACACGGCCAGATTCCGCGTTGATCAAGGAGCTCCCCTCTCCGGTGGTCATGCGTCCGATGCTAGGAGCCCCCCGGTCAGTGGATGGCCGTGGGGGTATGGCCGACGTCACCTGATGGACTAGGGCATAATGCGTTGCCGTTCGTATGGTTGGGCGTATGACCGTGGATCGAGCCAACGCTCTGACCTCGCGCTGGGCGGCCGCCTCCGACGGCCCGGCAGCCTTCTCCGGCGCGGGGGTCTACCCGCTGCTCGCCCTGCTCGCGGGGGTCGCGTCCGGCCCCGCCCGCGACGAGCTGCTCGCCGTCGCGCCGTCGGCCCTGACCCTTCCCTCGACCGGCGGCGTCAGCGCCGCGCTCGGCGTCTGGACCCGCCACGACCTCCCGCTCTCCCCCGGTTGGGACCCCGGCACCCGGCTGTCCGGGGACCCGTCGGCCGACCGGCGGCGCCTGGACGCGTGGGCCTCTTCGCAGACCGGCGGGCTGATCCCGGCGCTGCCCGTGTCCGTCGACGAGGACACCGGCGTCGTGCTCGCCTCGGCGCTGTCCGTGGTCACTGAATGGGCCGTGCCGTTCGACGACAGCGTCCTGTCCCCCTCCGACGGGCCCTGGGCCGGTCGTACCCTCGCCGCACTGCATCGCAAGCACGCCGCCACCGACGCCCTGGCGCCCCTGCGGGTCCTCGACGGGTCCGTCACGCTGCTCACCGTCGAGGGCAAGGACGACATCGACGTGGTCCTCGCGCTCGGCACCGGCGGGCCCGGCGCCGTTCTCGCGACCGCCGTCGACGGGTGGACCCGGGCCGTCCCGGCGACCGCGGGGCCCGGGATCGCCGCGGAGGAGGTCGAGGCCACCGACGACGCACCCGAACTCGTGACGCGGCTGCCGTCGTTCGACGTGACCGCGGGCCACGACCTCCTCGCCGATCCGGACCTGTTCGGGCTGCGGACGGCGGCCCGCGACGGGACGTTCCCCGGCATCAGCCCGGTCGACCTCGCCGTGTCCTCCGCCCGCCAGCAGGCCCTCGCCAGCTTCACCGCGCTGGGCTTCCGGGCCGCCACGGTGACGGCCCTCGCCATGTACCCGCTCGCCTACCGCCCGCCGAGCGCGCGGAAACTGCGGGTGACGGTGACGTTCGACCGGCCGTTCGGCTACTTCGCCGTGCACCGCCCCACCGGACTCGTCCTCATCGCCGGCTGGGTCACCGCCCCCGCCGACTGGACACCGTGAACACCGGCCCGTGGAGGCCGCGAACCCGCTGACGGCCGCGTGGGCCCACACCGTCACCGGCGGGACCGTGCTGTCCGGCGCCGGCGTGCACCCCGGTGCTGGACCTGCTCGCCTCCGGCGACGACGGGCGGCCCGCGACGAGCTCCGGGCCGTCGCGCCGGCGCCCCTGGCACTGCCGGTCGGCGACGGGGTCCGGGCCGCCGCCGGGCTGTGGCCCCGCGCCGACCTGCCGCTGACACCACGCTGGGAGGCGCTCGTCGCGGGCGTCCTCACCGCCGACCTGGCGCCGGCTCTCCAGGCCGGCACGACCGACCCGCGCGTCTAGCCCTCGACGCTGTCCTCGGGGCGGCGCCAGCGGGCCGGGATCTCGCCGCTGGCCTGCATCTCCTTCCACTTCGCGAAGGGGTCGTAGTCGACCTCCAGGGGCTCCTGGGCGGGCCGGTCGGCCTCCGGCACGTGCACGAGGTTGAGCCGGATCCGGGTCCACAGACTGTTCACCCCGCGCATCGAGTCGACGAGCACGTCCGCGGGCTCCAGCAGCGGCCACACCGTGGGGTGCCGGGCCTTCCAGCGTTCGAGACCTTCCAGGGCCTCGTCCTTCGTCGCCGCGCGGGCGATCTCGATCAGCGGCATGGTCGGCAGCCGGCGGCCGGTGCCTTTCTTCGCCGGGGCCTGCTTCTTGTGCTTCGCCGCGAGCTCCAGCAGCGCCGTCAGGTCGCCGCGGCTGTCCTCGATGCCGGCCCACGCGTCGATGCCCTCCCGCAGGCGGCCCTGCACCGACTCCATCGTGTACGCCGCCGGGTCGCACCCCGGCACCTCGTCCCAGGTGAGCGGCGTGGAGACGCGGGCCTCCTCCGACGGGCGCACCGAATACCCGGACGCGGTGGTGTGGTCCTTCGCGTTCTGGTTGTAGTCGACGAAGACGCCGTGGCGCTCCTCCTTCCACCAGGCGCCGGTCGCGAGGTCCGGGGCGCGGTGGGCGACCTCCCTGGCGAAGCCCTCCGCCGCCCGGCGCACCTCGGCGAAGGTCCAGTTGGGCTGGATCCTGGCGTACACGTGGAAACCTCGCGAACCGGAGGTCTTCGGCCATCCGGTGAGCCCGTGGTCGGCGAGGACGTCCCGGGCGACCATCGCGACCTCGACGACCTGCGCCCACGGCACGCCCGGCACCGGGTCGAGGTCGATGCGCAGCTCGTCGGGGTGGTCGACGTCCTCGGCGAGGACGGAGTGGGTGTGCAGCTCCAGGCAGCCGAGGTTGACGACCCAGGCGAGCTGGGCGGCGTCGCGCAGGACGACCTCCTCGGCGGTGCGCCCCGACGGGTACCGCAGCTGCGCCGTCTCGATCCAGTCGGGGCGTTTCTCCGGCGCCCGCTTCTGGAAGAACGCCTCGCCTTCGATGCCGTTGACATAGCGCTTCAGGGCCATCGGCCGCCCGCCCGCGCCGCGCAGGGCACCGTCGGCGACCGCGATGTAGTAGCGGACGACGTCGAGCTTGGTGCGGCCGGACTTCGGGAAGTACACCTTGTCGGGGTTGGTGACGGTCACCTCACGCCCGGCGACCTCGAGGACTTCCTTGCTGCTGCTCGCCATAGGCGAACCCTACTTGTCGGCGGTCGGATCCTCGCCCCGATCGAGGGCGTCCCAGAGCTCCGTCTGTCGTGGTTTCGCGGTGGTACCGGTGGCCGGCCGCTCATAGCGGGCGCCCATCTCCGGCCACGTGTCGCTGTACCGGATGGTGACGCCGCCGGCGACCACGACGACGGCGGCCGCGACGATGGTCAGCAGCGGCCAGCCCACGTCGACGCCGTGCCGCAGGGTCTCGATCACCGCGACGACCAGCCCGATCCCGGCGAGTGCCAGAAGGCCGCCGACGATCGTGCGGAGCCGCCCGCGGGTCGCGAGGAGCGCGCCGGCACCCGCGAGGCCGACCGCGCCGAGCGCCGGCAGCCACGGCGACATCTGGGTGCCGGTGCGGTGCTGCGTCATCGGCGGCAGCGGCGAGACCTGGTGCGTCATGACGGTGTCCCAGTTGCGGGTGGCGGCGAACAGCACCACCGCCGAAGCGACCGCGGTCGCCAGCGTGGTGACGGCCAGCCCCCGCCTGCCGGCCGGCCTCGGGGCGGCGGTCGGTGGGCTGGTCGCGGCCCCGGTCATCGGGCCGGGCGCAGGGTCTCGGCGGTGGCGATCGCGGCCAGGACGGCGGCGGCCTTGTTGCGCGTCTCCGTCTCCTCCGACAGCGGGTCGGAGTCGGCGACGATGCCCGCACCGGCCTGCACGTACGCCATCCGGTCCCGCATGAGCGCCGTCCGGATCGCGATCGCCGTGTCCATGTCGCCACCGAACCCGAAGTAGCCGACGACACCGCCGTACAGGCCGCGCCGCGTCGGCTCGAGCTCCTCGATGATCTCCATGGCCCGCACCTTCGGCGCCCCCGACAGCGTGCCCGCCGGGAACGTCGCGGCCAGGGTGTCGAACGCGGTCCGGTCGTCGTTGAGCTCACCGACGACGGTGGACACGATGTGCATGACGTGGCTGTACCGCTCGACGGTCATGAACTCGGGCACCTCGACCGTCCCCGGCTTGCAGACCCGGCCCAGGTCGTTGCGGGCCAGGTCGACGAGCATCACGTGCTCGGCGCGCTCCTTCGGGTCGGCGAGCAGGTCCGCGGCGAGGGCGTTGTCCTCCTCGGGCGTCGCGCCCCGCCACCTAGTGCCCGCGATCGGGTGCAGCAGCGCCCGCCGCCCGTCGACCTTGACGTGCACCTCCGGTGACGAGCCGACCACGTCGAAGCCTTCGAAGCGCAGCAGGTACATGTAGGGGCTCGGGTTCGTGGAGCGCAGCACCCGGTACACGTCGATCGGGTCGGCGTCGGTGGCCCGCTCGAACCGCTGGGCGACCACGATCTGGAAGCACTCGCCGGCCCGGATCGCCTCCTTGGCGGCCTCGACGGCCTTCGGGTACTCCCCCGCGGGGGTGCGGCTGACCACGTCCTGGGGCCGCAGTTTGTCCACTGTGGACACCAGCGGCGGGGTCGGCCGGGACAGCGCCGTCGTCATCGCGTCCAGACGTCCGATCGCCTGGTGGTACGCCGCCGTGACGGTCGCCTCGTCGGCGCCCTTCTCCGGCAGGACGGCGTTGGCGATGAGCAGCGCCGCGCCCTCGAAGTGGTCCAGGGCGACCAGGTCCGTCGCCAGCATCATGCCCAGTTCCGGGTGCCGCAGGTCGTCCTCGGCGAGCTCCGGCAGCCGCTCGAAGCGCCGCACCGCGTCGTACGACAGGAACCCCACGAGCCCGCCGGACAGCGGCGGCAGGCCGAGCCCCTTCAGGTCGGCGTCGTCCTCGCTGAGCGCTTCGACCGTCTGCTTGAGGACCTGCGTGGGGTCGCCCCCGGTCGGGACGTTGGCCGGCGGGTTGCCGAGCCAGTGCGCGCCGCCGTCCCGCTCGACCAGGGTGGCCACGCTGCGGACGCCGATGAAGCTGTACCGCGACCACACCGCACCCGCCGCGCCGGCACCCTGCTCCGCCGACTCCAGCAGGAAGGTGCCCGGGCCGCCGGCGAGTTTGCGGTACACCCCGACCGGCGTCTCACCGTCGGCGAGCAGCCGCCGCGTCACCGGCACGACCCTTCGCCTCCTGGCCAGCTCGCGGAAGGTCGCCTCGTCGGGCGTCACGGCTCCGGTCGTCATCGCGCCACCTTCAGGTCCGTGTAGAAGCAGGTGTGGTTGCCCGTGTGGCAGGCCGCGCCCGTCTGCTCGACGGTGACCAGCAGCGTGTCGCCGTCGCAGTCGATCGCGACCGACCGGACATGCTGGGCGTGCCCGGACGTCTCGCCCTTCACCCAGTACCCGTTGCGGCTGCGCGACCAATACGTCGCCCGCCCGGTCGTCAACGTCCGGTGCAACGCCTCATCGTCCATCCACGCCAACATCAACACCTGCCCGGTCCCGTGCTCCTGCACGACCGCAGGCACCAACCCGGCCTCGTTGCGACGCAGAAGGTCCGCGACTTCTGGATCAAGGTTCGACGACACAACGCTAATTCTCCCGCACGGCCCTGTCTCGTCGGTTTGGGGTCTATGGCTGGTCGTGTTTGCGGAGTACCTTGACGGTGCGCCGCACGGAAGTCTGGGCGGTCGCTCATCCCTCCCCGCCTGCCGTCGGCCGACCCTCCTCGCCGGGGGTCCCGCTTGCCGTCGGCTTGCCGGCTCTGGGCCGGGCGCCGTTCGGCCTCCCGGCGTCCGCGACCCCAGCGCTGAGCCCACAGCAGTCTGAACGGGTGGCACCCTCCCCCGTTCCGACCGAGCGGACGGAGGACCCACCCCGATGCATCCCAACTTCACCCCGCCGGACGACCAGTCGAGCCCCTCCCCTGAAGTCACGACCCCACCGGGCGTGCCCGAGCAGCGCCAGCCCGTCGAGGACACCGTCCCACCCGTCACCGTTTCCGCCGCCCCCGTTTCCGCCGTCCCCGCCTCTTCCTCTTCCGAGGAAGCCCCGGCCGAGGAGGCGCTGGCCGACGTCTCGGCCATCACGGTCGCCGTCCCCGACGACATCTCCGACATCGTCGGCCCGGCCGACACCTCCACCGAGGAGGAGCCGGCCGCTGGGGTCGACGCAGACGCCGCCGAGTCCGCCCCGACCGCCAACCTCCAGGCGCCCGAAGCCCCCGAAGACCTCTCCACCGACTCGGACGCCGAGGACGAGCCCGCCACCGAGCCGGAAACCGCCGACGACCCCGAGGCCCTGGGCGAGGTCGCCACCGAAGAGGCCACCGCCGAGCCCGAGAGCGCCGACGAACCCGAGGCCCTCGACGACGCCGCTGCAGCGCCTGAGACCGTTGCAGAGCCTGAGACCGTCGAAGAGGTCGCCACCGACGAAGCGGCCGGCGACCCCGTCGCCGAATCGGACACCGACGACGCCCCTGAGGCCGTGACCGACGAGGCCGGCGAAGAGGCCGCCGCAGAGCTGGACACCGCCGACGAGCCGGCCGCCCTCGAAGAGACCGACGCCACTGAGGTCGTGACCGACGAGGCCGACGATGAGGTCTCCGCCGAGCCCGAAGCAGCCGTCGAGGAAGCTTCCGCAGAAGCCGAGCCCACTGCGGAAACCGTCGCCGACGAGGACACGACCGACGACGAGCCCGCCGCGCTCGAAGAGGCCACCGCCGAGGACGACGCCCCCTCCGACGAGGCAACCGAAGACCCCGCCGCCGAATCGGACACCGCCGACCCCGAAGCCGAAGCAACGGCCGAGGACGAAGCCGCCGAGGACGAGCCGGAAGCCGAGGCAGTCACCGACGACGAGGCGACCGCCGAAGAGTCGCAAGCCGAAGCCGCCACGGAAGAGACCGACACCGAGGACGAGCCGGCCGCGGAGGCCGCCACGGAAGCGACCGACGCCGAGGACGAGCCAATCGCCGAGGCCGACGAGGACGCGCCCGAAGCCGAAGCAGTCACCGACGACACGGCCGGCGACGTCGCCGAGGACGAGGCCACCGTCGACGACGAGACGACCACCGACGAGCCGGAAGCCGAAGCCGCCGCGGAAGCGACCGACGCCGAGGACGAGCCAATCGCCGAGGCCGACGAGGACGCGCCCGAAGCCACCGTGGAAGAGGCCACCGCCGAGGACGAGCCGGCCGCCGAAGCTGATGACGACGAGGGCGAGCCCGAAGCTGAAGCAGCCGTCGAAGCGGAGGCCGAGCCCGAGGCCGAAGCAGCCGGCGAGGACGAGGCCGACGACGCACCGGAAGCGGAAGCCGTCGTCGAAGAGCCCACCGCGGAGCCGGAAGCCGAAGCCACCGACGCGGACGGTGAGCCCGAAGCAGTAGCCGAGGACGAGCCGGAGGCCGAGGCGGCCGTCGAGGACGAGCCGACCGCCGAGGAGCCGGAAGCCGCCGCGGAAGAGGGCGTTGAGGACGAAGCCGCGGAGGACGTTGCCGCGGAGGCTGCCGACGGGACCGCCGAGGTCGACGCTGCCGAGGACGTCGTGGCGGAGGTCGGCGACGAGTCCGACAGTGGCGATGAGGCGGCGGACGAGGCGGACGGCGCGGAGCCGGTGGCGGAGGCCGAGACTCCGGCGGAGGTTCTGGCCGAGGCGGTCGACCCCAGCGTCGACAACAGCGACAGCACCGATGACGCCGGCGACGTCGACCTCGTTGCCGACATCGACGAGCTGACCGCCGCGACTGAAGCCGAAGCCGCCGATGAGGCGGAGGCTCCGGACGAGCCGGCCGCCGAAGCCGTCGCCGACGAGTCTGCCGACGAAGCGGACGAAGAGCCGGCCGCGGAGGCCGGGGAGCTGGCTGCCGAAGCCGTTGCCGAGGAGGAGTCCGCCGAGGACGCGGACGAGGAGCCGGCCGCAGAGGCCGAGGCGGTCGAAGCCGTCGAGAACGACGTCGAGGAGCCGGCCGCCGTCGAGGAGACCGACGCCGAAGCCGAAGCCGACGCCGAGGACGACACCGAGGACGAGCCCGCCGCCGAAGCCGAGCCTGACGCCGACGCGGACGCGGAGGCCGACACGGAGGTTGCAGCCGAAGCCGAGGAAGAGGGCGCCGCAGCTGGCGCTGAGGAGCCCGCAGCCGAGGCCGAGGAAGACGCCGAAGGCGGGGAATCCGCTGCGGAGGCTGAGGCCGCGGCCGACGACTCCGGAGACGAAGAGGCCGAAGCTGTCGCTGAGGACGAGGCGGACGGTGGCGCGGTCGAGGATGTCGTGGCGGAAGCCGATGACGAGTCCGACGGCGGGGCCGAGCCGGCAGACGAGGCAGACGAGGCCGAGCCGGTCGCGGAGGCCGAGACTCCGGCGGACGTGCTCGCCGAAGCGGTCGACGCCGGCGATGACAGCGCCGGCGACGTCAACCTTGTCGCCGACATCGACGAGCTGACCGCCGAGACCGACGCCGGGGACGCCGCCGAAACCGACACGGACGCAGACGCAGACGACGAGCCCGCCGCCGAAGCAGACGCCGAAGCCGAAGTCGAAGCGGAAGCCGACGACGAGGCAGAAGACGAGGACGAGCTCGTCGCCGAGGCGGACGACGACGAGGACGACGACGAGGACGACGACGAGCCGGTCGCCGAAGCCGAGGCGGACGACGAGGAAGCATCCGCGGATGCCGAGCCCGCCGCGGAAGCCGAGGACGAGGTGGACGAGGACGAGGAGCTCGAGTACGCGGCCGCCGGCGTCCTCCCCCTCCGCCCAGGTGACCTCGCCGAGCAGCGGATCGTGTTGTGGAAGCCGAAGCGGGCGGACAAGTTCCGGTCGCGGCTGGTCAAGGCGGAGTCCAAGTTCGTCGACGACCCGGTGAAGGCGCTGACCCGTGCGTCCGCCGTGGTGAGTGACGCGATCGAGACGCTCGCCGAGAAGCTGCAGGAGCAGCAGCTCGCGATCGACCCGCACCGGTCGGCGAAGAACCCGGACACCGAGGCGCTGCGGGTGGCGTTGCGGCAGTACAAGGAGTTCCTGGAGCGCGTCCTCGCGCTGTAGCGAACAAGGATCACGAACGGGGCGGGCCGGAGCGACGGTCCGCCCCGTTTCGTGTTTGACGCACGGTCAATATTTCATTTACCGTTGAGTTCATCACTCGTTGAGTTGTTCCCCGGACTGGAGGAATTCGAGATGACCAACGCGATCGAGGTCGAGCACCTCGTCATCGCGCGCGGCAGGCGGCCGGTGCTGCACGACTTCACCTGCTCGGTGCCGAGCGGGACCGTCACGGGGCTGCTCGGGCCGAGCGGCAGCGGCAAGACCACGTTCATGCGCGCGGTCGTCGGCGTGCAGAAGATCGTCAGCGGCACGGTGACGGTCCTCGGGCACCCCGCCGGGTCGAAGCCGCTCCGGGGCAAGGTCGGCTACCTGACGCAGGCCCCCAGCGTGTACGCGGACCTGACCGTCCGTGAGAACGCGCGCTACTTCGCGTCGCTGTACGGGATCGGTGCCGCCGACGCTGACGCGGCCGTGTCCGACGTCGGGCTCAGCCAGGCGAAGGACCAGCTGGTCGGCACCCTGTCCGGCGGCCAGCGCGCCCGGGCCTCGCTCGCGTGCGCGATCGTGGGCAAGCCGCGGCTGCTCGTCCTCGACGAACCCACCGTCGGCCAGGATCCGGTGCTGCGCAACGAGCTCTGGCAGCGCTTCCACGCACTGGCGAAGGCCGGTTCGACGCTCCTGGTGTCGAGCCACGTGATGGACGAGGCGGGTCGCTGCGACCGGCTCCTGCTCATCCGCGAGGGCGTGCTCATCGCCGACGAATCCCCCGCCGCCGTCCGGGAACGGGCCGGGACAGACGACCTGGAAGAGGCGTTCCTGCGACTCGTACAGGCGCAGGAGACCGAGAAGGAGCAGGTGGCCTAGCCATGTCCGCCCGTTTGACGCTCGCGACCGCCGGCCGCATCCTGCGGCAGCTCCGGCACGACCGGCGCACGATCGCGCTGATCCTCGTCGTGCCGACGGTGCTGCTGACGTTGCTGCGCTACCTGTACGACAACAGTCCCCAGCTGTTCGACCGCGTCGGGCTCATCATGCTCGGCGTCTTCCCGCTCGTGATCATGTTCCTGCTGACCAGCGTGGCGATGCTCCGCGAGCGCACCACCGGCACGCTGGAGCGCCTGCTGACCACGCCGATCGGCAAGGTCGACATCCTGCTGGGTTATGGCATCGCGTTCGCGGTCGCCGCCGCGGTACAGGCAGCGATCGCCGCAACCCTCGCGTACGTCCTCCTGGGGCTGGACACCCTGGGACCCGCGTGGCTCGTCGGTGTGATCGCGGTCGGCAACTCGGTGCTCGGCATGGCGCTCGGCCTGCTGGTCAGCGCGTTCGCCAACAGCGAGTTCCAGGCCGTGCAGTTCATGCCGGCGGTCGTCCTGCCCCAGGTGCTGCTCTGCGGCCTGCTGCAGCCCCGCGACCAGATGGCCGGTTGGCTGCAGGCGATCAGTGACGTGCTGCCCATGTCGTACGCGGTGCAGGCCCTCACCGAGCTCGGCGCCCACACGGAGCCGACCGGCGTCATGTGGAGGGACCTCGGCATCATCGTCGGGTGTGTGATCGTGGCACTCTTGCTCGGGGCGGCAACCCTTCGCCGGCGCACCGCCTGAGTTCCAGCTTTGTCGGGTACATCGGAATGAGGCTCATGGCACGCACCGGACGACGCCCCGGCAACCAGGACACCCGGCAGGCGATCCTGAGCGCCGCCCGCCAGGCGTTCGCCGACCGTGGATACGACGGGGCGTCCATCCGCCAGATAGCCACCAGCGCCGGGGTCGACCCGGCGCTGGTGCATCACTATTTCGGGGCGAAGGACAAGCTGTTCCTGGCCACGCTGGACGCACCGATCGACCCCGGCGAGATCGTGCCGAAGGTCTTCGAGGGCGGCCTCGACGGCGTCGGCGAGCGCCTCATCCGCACGTTCCTCGGCGTGTGGGACTCCCCCGCCGGCTCGTCCGCGGCGGCCCTGTTCCGCAGCGCGATGCAGCACGAGTGGTCCGCGCGGATGCTGCGCGAGTTCCTCGTCACCCAGATCCTGCGCCGCGTGATCGGCCAGCTCCACCTCGACCCGTCCGAGGCGCCGAAGCGCGCCGCCCTGGTCGCGTCGCAGATGGCGGGCCTCGTCATGGTCCGCTACATCCTGAAGATCGAGCCCATGACGACCATGTCGCAGGACGAGATCGTGTACAGCGTCGCGCCGACCATCCAGCGGTACCTCACCGAGCCGCTGCCCTCGACCGCGAAGGGCTAGCCGTCCGCCCGGGGCGGCGCGTCCCGGCCGGGTCAGTCCTCGACGTCCGCGCAGTGGACTCTGGCCTGCGGTGTCAGCAGCAGCGCCACCAGCCCGGCGGCGCAGCACACCGGCACGACCGCGAACGGCAACGGCGCCGGCAACAGCCACGTCAGCAGCGGCGCCGTCGTCCCCACGAACGCCCAGAACACCAGGCTCGCCAGCCACGCCCAGTGCTCACCCCGCCTGATCCTCGTGCCGAGGAACACCAGCACGACGGCCAGCGGAAACAGGAACAGCACCGCGTTGAAGAACAGCACGAAGTCGAGATACCCGGTGCCGCCCTGGTTCACAGGATCGACCTGCATCCCGGACAGCAGCACCCCGAGCGCCGTGAGCGCCAGCGTCAACATGACACCGCCGATCGCGTTGAACCCCGTCACCGCGACCCGGACCTGCATCGGCACATATCGACGCCCCCCGGCTGGCACACAGCCACTTTAGGCCCTCCGCCCCACCGTGGCCCTCCCCGACGCGCCCCCTCCCGATCCACCCCCTGATCCGGAAGGCTTCTTACCCCCAGGACGACAACAACTCTTCCGGATCTATGACCAGGGGTCAGCGGGTCTGTTCGAGCCAGGACGCATACAACCGGGCGTAGATCGAGTCGGTGTCGGCAACGAGGTCGGCGTGCGGCCCGCGCTGCACGACGTGGCCCTTGTCGACCACGATGACCTCGTCGGCGCTCTGCGCGGTCGACAGGCGGTGGGCGATCGCGATGGTCGTGCGGCCGCGGGTCACGGCGTCGAGGGTGCGCTGGAGGCGGACCTCGGTCGCGGGGTCGACGGCGCTGGTCGCCTCGTCGAGGACCAGCAGGTCGGGGTCGGCGACATAGGCCCGGGCCAGGGCGACCAGTTGCCGCTCGCCCACGGAGAGGGCCTCGCCGCGCTCGCCCACCTCGGTCCGCAGCCCGTCGCTGAGGCCGCCGACCCAGTCGAGGAGGCCGAGCTCGGTGAACGCGAGCTCCAGGTCCACGTCGCTCAGGTCGGGCCGGGCGAACCGCACGTTGTCGGCGACCGTCGCGTCGAAGAGGAAGCCGTCCTGCGGGACCATGACGACGCGGCTGCGCAGCGAGTCGAAGCGGACCTCGGTCAGTGGCACCCCGGACAGCAGGACGCTGCCGGTGGTGGGGTCCATGAGCCGGGTCAGCAGCTTGGCGAACGTGGTCTTGCCGCTGCCCGTCTCGCCGACGACGGCGACGCGGGTGCGGGCGGTCACGGTGAGGTCGACGTCGGTGAGGACCTCGGGGCCGCCGGGATAGGCGAAGTGCACGTGGTCGAACCGCACGTCGACGGCGCCCTCGGGCAGGGCACGGCCGGCCGTGCCGGGGTCGGCGACGTCCGGCGACGTCTCGATGATGTCCAGGACGCGGCGCCAGCCGGCGATCGCGTTCTGCGCCTCGTTGAGCACCTCGGTGGCGACCTGCACCGGCTGGACGAACAGCGTGGCGAGGAACAGGAACGCGGTGAGCTGGCCGATGGTGAGCTTCCCGTCGACGCCGAGCAGCGTGCCGACGACGATGACGCCGCCGAGGGCGAGACCGGCCGCGAACTCGCCGAAGCTCATGCTGATCACGTTGTTGGTCTGCGCGCGGAACTGGGCGCGGCGGCTGCGCTCGATGGCCGTGTCGAGCCGCTCGGCGGTGCGGTGCTGCACCCCATACGCCCGGACGACGGACGCGCCGACGACGCTCTCGGCGATCGCGCCCAGCATCGCGCCGATGCTGTCCCGCACGTCGAGATAGAGCACGCTGAGCCGCTTCTGGAAGTGCCGCACGACGAGGACCAGCGGCGCGAACGCGAGGATCACCACGAGGGTCAGCTGCCACGAGTAGACGAGCATGACGGCGGTGGTGACGATGACCTGGCCGAGGCTGATCAGGAAGATCAGGCCGCCGAACTGCAGGAACTGGCTGATCTGGTCGACGTCGCCGGTCACCCGCGAGACGAGCGCGCCGCGGCGCTCCGACTGCTGGTGCAGCATCGACAGATCGTGGATGTGCCGGAACGTGCGGGTGCGGATGCCCGCCAGGGCGGTCTCGCTGACGGTGAACAGCCGCACGTTCATCATCGCGGCGCTGAACATCGTCAGGAACAGCACGCCGGCGGTGACCGCGACGATCAGCGTCAGCACACCGACGTCGGGCCCGCCGGGCGCGCGCAGCCCGCGGTCGATGCCCTGCTGGATCGCGACCGGGACGGCGACCCGCCCTGCGGTGGCGAGCACGGCGAGCCCCAGCGTGCCGGCCAGCCCGGTGAACAGCTCCGGCGAGAGCCGCAACCCGCGCCGCAGGACGCTCGGCTTCGGCGCCTCCTGTGAAGGCGCCGCCTCAGTGGCAACCGTCGTCATGCGGTCACGGTCTCCTCGTCGTCGAAGACATGCTCCCGCTCCTTCTCCGCCTCGGCCTTCTCATAGGCCGTGACGAGGTCGGCATAGCCGGGGACGGTGGCGAGCAGGTCGGCGTGGGTGCCGCGGGCGGCGACCCTGCCCCGCTCCAGATAGACGACCTCGTCGGCGAGGGCGATCGTGGCCCGTCGATAGGCCACGACGAGGATCGACGCCTGCCGGTCGGTGTCGACTTCAGCAGCGGTTGGTCCGGACGGGGTGCGCAGCGGGGTGACGTCGCCGCGCAGCGCGGCGAGGATCGCCGCCTCGACCCGCGGGTCGACGGCGCTGGTCGCGTCGTCGAGGACGAGCAGCCGCGGCGCGCCGGCGAGGGCCCGGGCGATGGTGAGCCGCTGCCGCTGCCCGCCGGACAGCGACGTGCCCCGCTCGCCGACCTTCGTGTCGAGCCCTTCGCCGAGCTGCTGGACGAACCCGTCGGCCTGGGCGAGCCGCAGCGCCGACCAGGCGGCCTCGTCGTCGACGGGCCGGCCCGCGGCGGTGCGCCGGTCGAGCGTCACATTGCCCCGGATGGTGTCGTCGAAGACGAACGGCACCTGGGCGACGAGCGCGACCGTGCCGACGAGCGCCTCCTGGGTCAGCTCGCGGGCGTCGACGCCGTCGACGCGGACGGTGCCGGTGTGCGGGTCGACGAGCCGGGCGGCGAGCGCGGCGATCGTCGACTTGCCGGAGCCGGTCGAGCCGACGAGGGCGACGGTGCGCCCGGCCGGCACGTCGAACGTGACCCCGCTGAGCACGTCGCCGCCGCGCTCGCCGGCGGCGTCGGTGTAGGCGAAGTGGACGTCGTCGAAGCGCAGCGCCGCCGGCTTGTGCGGCTCGGGCGGTGTCGTCGTGCCATAGGCCATGTCGCCCTCGGCGTCCAGCACGTGCCGGATCCGCTCCCAGCCCACGACGCTGCGGGGCAGCTCGGCGAGGACCCAGCCGATCGCCCGGACGGGGAAGGCGAGGACCGTGAACAGGAACGCGACGCTGACCACGTCGGTCACCTCGACGGCGCCCTGCCGGAAGCGCAGGCCGCCGACGACGAGCACGGCGAGGGTGCCGACGCTCGGCAGCGCGTCGAGCACCGGGTCGAACACGGCCCGGACCCGCCCGACCTGGATCGTGGCGTCGCGCAGCTCGACCGTCTTCGCCGTGAACCGCTCGGTCTCGGCGGCCTCCCGGCCCATGGTCTTGACGACCAGCGCGCCGTCGAAGCTCTCGTGCGCGACCGCGCTGACCTCGGCCCGCAGCTGCTGGGATCTGGCGACGCGGGGCGCCATCCGCCGCGAATAGGCGACGTTGACCCCGAGCAGCGACGGGAAGATCGCGACACCGACGAGGGCCATGGCCCAGTCGGTGGCGAAGAGCGAGGCGATCGCGGCGACGAGCATGACGACGGTGCCGACCGCCATCGGGAACGGGGCGATCGGATACCACGCGGACTCGACGTCGGCGTTGGCATTGGACAGCAGGGTGCCGGTCGCGTGCCGCTGGTGCCACTCCAGTGGCAGCCGCAGATAGCGCCGGGTCACGGCCTGCCGATAGCGCGCCTGGAGGCGGAACTGCATGGCGCCCGCCCCGAGCCGCCGGCCGAAGATGCCGATGATCTTGCCGATGCTGACCGCCAGGACCGCGACGCCGCCGAGCAGCAGGGCGCCGGTCGCGACGCGCCGGTCGTCGATCGCGGGGAGGGCGATCTCGCCGACCACCCGCCCGGAGACGAACGCGGTGGCGATGGTGAGCAGGCTGAACACCACGCTGCCGACGACCGAGATCGCGAACACGTGAGGCTCGTCACGGACGGCCCGGCCGAGCACCCACAGCCCCTTGAGGAGCACCTTGCCGCTGGTCACATCCGCCCTCCGTTGCGTCCGGCCGGTAAGTCGCCCCGACCGTCTGCAACCTTACCGACGGCGTACGACAGAATCCGGCCCCGGCCCATCCCCGCTAGCGTTACGTTCATGACTTCCTTCGCGCGGGCCGAGCGCCTGGCCCTGGCCGACACCCTCCTCGCCGCCGGCCCGGACGCGCCGACACTCTGTGCCGGGTGGGCGACCCGCGACCTCGCCGCACACCTCGTCCTGCGGGAGCGCCGCCCGGACGCGGCAGCCGGAATTCTGGTCAAGCCACTGCAGAACCACACGAAAAAGGTCCAGGACCGCCTCGCCGCCGGCGACTACGCGGATCTGGTCGGGAGGGTCCGCACGCCGGCCCTGTGGGTGAGCCCGGGCTTTGCCGAAGAGGCCGTCAACATCACCGAGTTCCTGATCCACCACGAGGACGTGCGCCGCGCCGTCCCCCAGTGGACCTCCCGCACCCTGGACACGAAATATGAGCAGGCGCTCGCCGGCCGGCTCAAGGGCGCCGCCAAGCTCGCGGCGAGGAAGTTCCCGGCGGCCGTCACCGTCGCACCCGGGAATGCGACACCCTTCACCGTCGGCAAGGGCGGCGAAGCGCTCCGCGTACAGGGGAAACCGTCGGAACTGCTGCTGTTCTTCACCGGCCGCCAGACCCACGCGGACGTGACCGTGACCGGACCGGACGCATTGGCCGAGCGCCTCAGAAATGCGAGCCTCGGACTGTAGGACCTGGGTCTCAAATCTGGCCCCAGGCAACGGGAATCAGCGTTCCACTACGTTTCGGTTTCGGGTCTAGCCGGTAACACGACCGACCATTTACCCTCCAGTAACCGACGGGACGTGATGCCAGTCACCGTGACGTCCACGCCAGCCTCGGAGGGGCCCCACATGACCCAGACCAAGCGGCTCGAACTGCCCTACCGCTCGATCCCGGACATGTTCCTGCACCGTGTGGCGGACACCCCCGACAAGCGGGCGTTCGGCAAGCCCGCCGCCGACGACGCCGGCGACCCGGTCTGGCTGACCTGGCGCGAGGTCGACGGGCACGCCCGCGCCATCGCCGCCGGCCTCACCACGCTCGGCGTGCGCCCCGAGGACCGGGTCGGCATCCTGGCCAACACCCGCCTCGACTGGATCCTCGCCGACCTCGGCATCATGCTCGCCGGCGCGGCCACCACCACGGTGTATCCGACGACCGAGCCCGAGGACGCCGTCTACATCGTCGCCGACTCCGGCTCGAAGGTGCTCTTCGCCGAGAACGCGGCGCAGGCCGCCAAGCTCGACGGCGCCGACCTGCCCGACCTGGCCGCGATCGTGCTCATCGACGGCGTCCCCGGCGGCGCCGAGCGCACGAAGACCCTGTCCCTCGCGCAACTGGAAGCCGAAGGACAGCGGGCGCTGGAAGCGGATCCCGAGCTCATCGAGCGGATCGTCGCCGGCATCACCGGCGACCAGCTCGCCACCCTGATCTACACGTCCGGCACCACCGGCCGCCCCAAGGGCGTCGAGCTGATGCACGCCGGCTGGGTCTGGCAGGGCTACACGCAGGTCGACATGGGCCTGCTGACCGCCGACGACCTGCAATACCTGTGGCTGCCGCTGTCGCACTCGTTCGGCAAGACCCTGCTGTGCGGGATCGTCTACGTGGGGCTTCCCACGTACGTCGACGGCCGCGTCGACAAGCTCATCGACAACCTCGGCAAGATCCAGCCGACGCTCATGTGCGCCGCGCCCCGCGTCTTCGAGAAGGTCTACAACCGGGTCGTCACCGGCGCCCAGGCCGACGGCGGCGCCAAGTGGAAGATCTTCACCTGGGCGGTCAAGGTCGGCAAGCAGGCCTCCGCCGAGCGGCTCGCCGGCCGGACCCCCGGCGGCATGCTCAAGGTCCAGCACGGCATCGCCGACAAGCTGGTCTTCAGCAAGCTCCGCGCCCGCCTCGGCGGCAAGATGCGCGCCATGGTGTCCGGCTCCGCGCCGCTGTCGAAGGAGATCGGCGAGTTCTTCTTCGCCGCCGGCCTGCCGATCCTGGAGGGCTACGGCCTGACCGAGACCTCGGCCGGCTCGTTCGTCAACCGCGAGGACACCCCCCGCATCGGCACCGTCGGCACGGCCCTGGGCGACCTCGAGGCGAAGCTCGACACCGACGGCGAGATCCTGCTCAAGGGCACGCCGATCATGCGCGGCTACCACAACCTGCCCGACGAGACCGCCGCGTCGTTCACCGAGGACGGCTGGTTCCGCACCGGCGACATCGGCGAGTTCGACGCCGACGGTTACCTGCGCATCACCGACCGCAAGAAGGACCTGATCAAGACCTCCGGCGGCAAGTACGTCGCGCCGAGCCACATCGAGGGCCTGTTCAAGTCCGTCTGCCCGTACACCTCCCAATGCATCGTCGTGGGCCAGGCCCGCAACTACGTGACGATGCTGGTCACCCTCGACCCCGACGCGATCAAGGGCTGGGCCGAGGGCACGCCGCTGGCCGGGAAGTCCTATGCCGAGATCGCCGCGTCCCCCGAGGCGAACGCCCTGGTCGAGGGCTACGTCAAGGAGCTCAACACCAAGCTCAACCGCTGGGAGACGGTGAAGAAGTTCACCATCCTCAGCCGCGACCTCTCCATCGAGGACGGCGAGCTCACGCCGTCGCTCAAGGTCAAGCGCCGGGTGGTCGAGAAGTCCTTCGGCCCGGACATCGACCGCATGTATGCGGGGTCGCTCGCCGAACTCTGATCACACCCCACAGTGTCATGGCCTCCGGGAACCGCCGTCCCGGAGGCCATGACGCTTTTCAAGCCTCAAAAAGCCGCCTGCTCCGGTCCGTCGTGGCGGAGGCCCGCTGCTCCCGTCAGCATCCGGTCAGGCCCCGGGGGGCCTGACCTCTCCCGCCGCCGGCAGTTGCCCGGCCACGACCTCCGGTCGTGAACACCCAACCCCATGATCCGGAAGACTTGTAGTCGCCAGGGCGACGAAAAGTCTTCCGGATCACGGGAAACCAGTCAGGCGACGACGACCGGGGACGACCAGGCGTGCCGGCGGGGCCGGTCCAGGTCGGCACGCGCGGCCGCGAGCCGATGGACCGCCTCGACCAGATCGGCCTCCGGCAGCGTGTACGGCAGCCGCATGAACCGCTCCATGGTCCCGTCCGCACCGAACCGCGGCCCCGGCGCGATCCGCACCCCGAGCTCCTCCGCGGCTCGCGCGAGCGCGCTGGACACCGGCGCGTCGAGCTCGACCCACAGCACCATCCCGCCGCCGGGCAGCACGAACCGCCAGTCCGGCAGCTCGGCGCGCAGCGCGGCGGCGAGCGTGTCCCGGCGGGCGAGCAGCTGCCGCCGCCGGGCCGTGACGATCGCCTCGCGGCGGCGCAGCAGCTGGACGGCGACGAGCTGGTCGAGCACCGGCGACGCCATGTCGACCCCGACCCGGGCCGCGGCGAGCCGGGCGATCAGCGGTGCCGCCCCGCGCACCCACCCGATGCGCAGGCCACCCCAGTACGGCTTGCTCATCCCGCCGATCGTCAGCACCCGCGCACTGCGGTCGAACGCCGCCACCGACGGCGGCAGCGCGACGTCGTCCAGCGCGAGGTCGACGAACGACTCGTCGATCACCAGGTCGGTGCCGGCGGCGTGCGCGGCGGACGGCAGCCGCTCCCGCAGCGACGTCTGCATCAGGTGGCCGGTCGGGTTGTGGAAGTCGGGGATGAGGTAGGCGACGCGGGCCTGCGCGGCCCGGACCGTGGACAGCAGCAGGTCCTCGTCCCAGCCGTCGGGCCCGATCGCATACGCGCTGATCCGCGCCCGGCTGGCGGTGAAGGCGCTCAGCGCGTTCGGGTAGGTCGGCGTCTCGACCAGGGCCCGCTGCCCGGGCGCGACCAGCAGCCGCAGCAGCAGGTCGAGGGCCTGCTGGACGCCGCCGGTGACCATGACCTGGTCGGGGTCGGTCGGCAGGCCCCTCTCGGTGTAGCAGTGCGCGATCGCCTCGCGCAGCACCAGCAGGCCCATCGGCTGGTAACCGGCGCCGAGCGTGTAAGGGGCGAGCTCGGCGATCGCGTCCGTGGCCGCCTCGGCGAGCTCGGCGGGGGCGGGCATCGCCGCGCAGCCGAGGTCGATCAGGTCCGCGTCGTCGCTCGGCGTCCACAGCCCGGACGTGCCGACCCGGTGCCCGGCGGGCAGCGCGGTCCAGCTGCCGGCGCCACGGCGGCTGCTGAGGTGGCCGCTGTCGCGAAGCTCACGGTAGGCGGCGGTGACCGTGGTCCGGCTGATGCCGAGCGCCGCGGCGAGCTCACGCTCAGCGGGCAGCCGCACCCCGAGGGCGAGCCGGCCGTCGATGAGCAGGCCACGGACGGCGCCGGCGAGCACGACGTACTCCGGGCGGCGGCCGGCCGGGCCACGCACCCCGACGGCGACCTGCCACGCGTTGAGCATGCGGGCCAGTTGCGCGCCTCGGACGATCGCTGACAAGGCCAGTCCCCCTCAATTGGCTCTTTGCACCGGACGGATTGGCCCTAGGGTGGCATGCATGGACGCCCCAGGCAAGACCAATCCCATCCCGCTGCGCCACCGGTTCACGCGCCGGTTCGCGCAACTGCAGGGCGGCCTCGTCCTGTACGGGGTGAGCCTCGCCCTCCTGGTCCGCGCCCATCTCGGCCTGGACCCGTGGGACGTCTTCCAGCAGGGCATCTCCCGACATACCGGCCTGAGCTTCGGCACCGTGGTCGCCGCGGTCGGCGCGCTGGTGCTGCTGCTGTGGATCCCGCTGCGCCAGCGCCCGGGCCTCGGCACAGTCAGCAACGTCCTGGTCATCGGCCTCGTCGCCGACCTGTCGCTGCGCGTCGTGCCCGACGCGGAGCCGTGGTGGCTGCGCGGCGCCTTCATGGTCGTCGCCATCGTGCTCAACGCCGCCGCCACCGGCCTCTACATCGGCGCCCGCATGGGCCCCGGCCCGCGCGACGGCCTCATGACCGGCCTGGCGGAGCGCTTCTCCTGGCTGTCGATCCGGGTCGCCCGCACCTCGATCGAGGTGACGGTGCTCACCGCGGGCTTCTTCCTCGGCGGCTCGGTCGGCATCGCCACCGTCCTGTATGCCTTCGGCATCGGCCCCCTCACCCAGCTCTTCCTGCCGTGGTTCGTGGTCCGCGACCCCCTCCCGTCGACCACTGCCCCGGCCCTCGCCTGACGCACCACCGTCGCGCCCCGAACCTCGCGGCGGCGCTGGTCCGAACTGCACCGCCAGCCGGAGTCCCGCCGCCGGCACCGGCGCCGGCCCTCGCCTGATCGGGCGATCCGGTCAGGGGGCCGCGTCCGCCCGCGCCGCCGGCCAGGCACCCGCGGCCGGTGCTGGACCGGCCTGCCCCGCCGGCCCGGGGGGCCCGCCCGCCGGCACCGGCGGCCGGCTGACGCGCACCGCGCCGAGCAGGACGCCGCCGAGGATCGCGGTGCCGCCGGCTGCGTCGTACCAGTGGATGCGCTCCCCCAGCAGCAGCGCCGCCGACAGGATCGCGAACACCGGGGCCAGGGCCGCGAACGGCGCCACCGTGCCGGCGTCGTAGCGGGCGATGAGCCGGCCCCACACCCCGAAGCCGAACAACGTGCTGAGGTAGGCGATGTACGCGATGGCACCGACCGCGGTCAGGTCCAGGCCGCGCAGGCCGCGCCAGACGTCCGCCGGACCGTCGACGGCGAGGGCCAGCACGACCAGCGGCGGGGTCGCCACGGCGCTCACCCACACCATGAAGTTGAGCATGTCGGTGGCCTTCGCCTTCCGCATCGCGATGTTCGCCAGACCCCACGCCGCGCCCGCGGCGACGACCAGCAGGAACGCGCCGAGCGGCCGGTCCAGCCCGAGCTGCGAGGCGATCAGGACGATCCCGGCACCGCTGAGCACCACCCCCGCCACGCGACGTCTGCCCGGCCTGTCGCGCAGCAGTACCATCGCGAACACCAGCGTGAAGACGACCTGGCTCTGCAGGACCAGCGCCGACAGCCCCGACGGCAGTCCGGCCGCCATGCCCGCGAACAGCAGTGAGAACTTCACCACGCCGAGTGCCACGCCCGTCGCGACCACCCACCGCCACGGCGCCTTCGGCCGCCCGACCAGCAGCACGGCGGGCAGCGCCGCCACCCCGAAGCGCAACGCGCAGAACAGCAGCGGCGACATGCTGTCCAGCCCGACGTGGATCACGACGAAGTTCACGCCCCAGATCGCCGAGACGAGGATCGCCAGCGCGACGTCACGAGGTTTCATGGTCCGATCGTCATCCCGTACAACCGTGAAGCACCATCGAAAGGTTCTACAACATTCTTGTAGGATCGCTACATGCTTGAACTTCCACGGCTCCGGGCGCTACGGGCCGTGGCCACGTTCGGGACGGTCACGGCCGCCGCGGGTGCCCTGCACTGCACGCCGTCGGCGATCTCCCAGCACCTGGCGAAGCTCGAGCGGGAGACCAGGAGCACCCTCGTGGAGAAGGACGGCCGCCGCCTGCGGCTCACCGAGGCGGGCCGGGTCCTCGTCGAGCACGCGGGGCGGATCCTCGCCGTCGTCGAGGAGGCAGAGGCCGCCCTCGCCGCCCACCAGGAGACGGTGTCCGGGCAGCTGAGCATCGCCTCGTTCCCCACCGCGTGCCGCGGGCTGCTGCCCCATGCCCTGCGCAGCCTCGCCGTCGACCACCCGCTGCTGGAGCCGACCCTGCAGGAGGCCGACCGGGACGCGACCTTCGACGGCATCCTGCGCGGCACCGTCGACGTGGCCGTCATCGACGAGTGGCTCGACGTGCCGGCCGCGTTCCCCGCCGGGCTGGCGAGCGTCGAGCTCGGCCTCGACGTGGGCGACCTGATCCTGCCGGTCGACCACCCCCTCGCCGCCGCCTCCGGCCCCGTCGGCCTCGACGCGCTGCGCGACGAGCGGTGGATCGCCTCGAAGCCCGGCACCGTCTGCCACGAGTGGCTCCAGCGGATGCTGCCCGGCACCCGCCCGGCGATCCTCGTCAACGAGTTCGAGACCCAGCTGACGTTCGTCGCCGAACGCCTCGGCGTCGCGTTCGTGCCCCGGCTGGCCCGCAGCACCCTCCCGCCGGGCGTCGTCGCCCGCCCCATCACCCCCGAGGCGGCCCGGCGCGTCAGCGTCGCCTGGCGCGCCTCCGCGGGGCTCCGTCCCGCGATCGGCGCGACTGTCGCCGCCCTGCGCGAGGCCTGGTCACACCGCGACCACTGGCCCGCCGATCATCCGGTCCAAGTCGTATAACCCCTGGTCAAATGCACTATTGCCGTTTAATCACTCATTCACGCATTCAGTTCTGCGGGTTTCGGCGGCGCCCCTTACATTGATGTCATGGGCATCTTCGGACGCACCCGCACAGCCACCGGCGCAGGCGTCCTGGCGACGCTGCTCCTCGTGCTGATCTTCGGCAACCAGATCTTCTCGGAATGGGCCGACCGCCACGCGGACACCAAGACCGTGTGGGGCTGGTTCCTCAACCTGCTCACCTGGCCCCGCTGGTGGCTCGTCCCCCGCGACGACACCGGCAACGCGGCCCGCGAGCTCCTCGCCAACGATCTCAAGGCCCTCCTCCTCGTCCTCTTCACCGCCCTGATCCTCGCCGTCGCCGGCCGCTCCATCGTCACCGGCGGCGGCGCCTTCATCCTCGGCTGGGCGTCCCTGATCTTCGGCGCCGCCCTGGCCGCCTTCGCCACCGACTTCATCACCGCCAACCCCACCCTGCTCAGCGCCTTCGCCGCCGCCTCGGCCGCCGCGGGCTACGGCCTGTTCGTCGGCTGGATCGTCGGCATCGCCGTCACCACCGGCAAACGCGGCGACTGACCTGCCCACCGCCCCGCCGCCGCGACCACCAGCCGGAAATCCGGCGGCGGGCCACCTCCGAGCCGATCCCCGGTCCCCCGTGGGCCGGCGGCCACGCCCACCACTCCCCAGCCCCAGCACACGGCGGCCGACCCACCGCTCCGCAGCTCCATAGGCGACGGGCCGATCCCCCAAGCAGCTCTACTGAGGGCGACGGGCGAGGGTCGTATCCACATGGGTGGTGTGCGAGCGGCACCATCCACCCCCGAATTCGTCATGTGGTCGAACCCGCCGGCCCGAAGATCACCGCCCGAGCCGTGGTACTCCCCGGTCCAGCCATCGACGCTGACCTCTTGCCCATGATCCGGAAGACTTCATGTCGCCAGAGCACAATGCCGGTGAGTTAAGCGTTCAGGGTGATGGATGGGGCTGGATGGTGACTGTGAAGGTTGCTGTCCAGCTTCGTTGTTTG
>NZ_JBEXDG010000040.1:0-98123 GCF_040605635.1 Dactylosporangium sp. NPDC005555 | reverse complement strand
AGAGCTTGAAGCCGATGTAGTCCAGATACGCCGAGCGGTGCACGGTCGCCCTGGAGTTGGCCTTGGTGATGATCAGCAGCCGCTTCTCCAGCGCCTTGGCATACGCCTCGGCGGTCATGGAGCTCAGCACCCGCGGGTGCGGCTGGTCGGCGCGCAGGATGCCCAGGCCGGTGCCCAGGACCGCCTGCAGCAGATCCTCGCCGTGCTCGCCCTTGGTCAGCTTGTATTGCCGGAAGCCCAGGAACGTGAAGTGGTCGTCGGCGAGCCACCGCAGCAGCTCGACGGAGTCGGTGATGTCCTTGTCGGGCACCGGTAGCTGCGCGCTGCCGAGCTCGTCGGCGAGAGTGAGCGCCTGGGTGCGCATCTTCTGCCAGTCCTCGACCGCCTCGCGCACGTCGTTGAGCACGCGGGCGATGTCGGTGCGGACGGTCTCGACGTCGTCCTCGTCACGGATCCGGTCGATCTCGATGCGGATCCAGCTCTCGACGATGTCGCCGGGGTCGGCGTCCTCGGGCTCGAGGCCGACCCGGACCTCCTCCAGCGCACCCAGCGGCGCCCGCCGTACGACGACGAGCGGGTGGACGAGCAGGTTGACGTCGAGGTTGCGGGACGACAGTGCACTGGTGACGGAGTCGACCAGGAACGGCATGTCGTCGGTGACGATCTCCAGCGATGTGCCGCCGGTCACACTGAGCCCGATGCGGAGCTTCAGCTCCCCCGGGACCCGTTGCTGGGCGAGCTCGAGGTGCGACCGTGTGGCCGCGACCATCTTCGACACCTGGCAGCTGGCCAGCTCCTCGTCGGGGACGAGACGCCAGTAGTTCGCGACCAGGGCGGGATCGGTGTCCTGCGCGGCGGCGAGGACCACCGCCTCGGCGACGAGATGCTCAGCGTTGGGCACTGGCTGCGTTAACTCGTCGTCCTCGATCGTTGGCTCGGCGACCGCAGTGCGCACCGTTGCCGTGGGCCGGTTCATCGGTCAGTTCTCCCCTCACCCACGACGCTGTGGGTTGTCCCGCACAGCCTAAGACGTACCTCCGACATTTCTGATCGGCCCCGCGTCGGTTACCCGATCGACCAGGACGACCCCGTACTAATTGTCCAACTTTACCGATCTTGGGGAGTGCGGATCGTGGCTTTCATGGCGCAGAATCGCCCACATGGCCGTTTCGTTTCGTCGCATGATCGCCCTCTTCGCCGGGCTGGCGCTGCTGGGCGCCCTGCCCGCCTGCTCCAGCAAGCCGCCGGACGACGCGCTGAAGACGTTCCTCGCCGCGTGGGAGCAGGGCAACATCGCCGGGATGAAATTCGTGGGCACGGACGGCAAAGCCCTCAGCGGTGACGCGGCGCAGAAGCTGTGGACCACCGTCGCCGGCGATCTCGCCGCCACCCCGCCCAAGCTGGCGGTCAAGGGCGCGCCCGCGGTCAAGAAGGACGAGGCCAGCGCCGTCGTGACGGTCAGATGGCCGGTCGCCGAGTCGACGTGGGAATACGACACCACGGTCAAGGCCAGGCGCGTCGACAAGCAGTGGACCGTCGTCTGGGACGCCAAGACCATCAACCCGGCACTGGAGCCCACCGACAAGATCGCCGTGCGGAAGTCCGCTGGCCCCCGCGGCAGCATTCTCGACGGCTCCGGCCAGCCGATCGTGAGCAGCAAGCCCGTGGTCATCATCGGCGTCCAGCCACGCTCTGTCACCGACATCAACATCGTCACGAAAAACCTCGGTGAGGCGTTCACCACAGCCAAGGTGCAGGTCGATCTGTCCGGCCTGGCCAACAAGGTGAAGGCCGCGAAGCCCGACGCGTTCGTGGAGGTCGTGACGCTCCGCAAGGAGATCTACGACACAATCGCCAACAAGCTCAACTCGACGCCCGGCGTCGTCACCCGCAACTCGACGCAGACCCTGGGTCCCTCGGCACAGTTCGCCCGCGCGCTGATCGGCACGTCCGGCGAGGTGACGAAGGAGATCATGGACAAGAACCCCGGCAAGTACAAGATCGGCGACGTCGTCGGCCTGTCCGGGCTGCAGCAGAAGTACGACCCGGCACTGCAGGGCAAACCGGGCGTCTCGGTCGTCGTGCCGATGCCCACCGGCACCCCCGACAAGAAGCTCTTCAGCACCGAGGCGGCGGCGGGCGCGGCGGTCAAGCTGACGCTCGACGTCAACATGCAGAACGCGGCCGAGGCGGCGCTCGCCCTCGACACCCGCCGCTCGGCCCTCGTCGCGATCCGGGTCAGCGACAACGCGATCGTCGCCGTCGCCAACGGCCCCGGCGCGGCTGGCAACAACTTCGCGCTCGTCGGGCAGACCCCGCCCGGCTCGACGTTCAAGACGATCACCGCGCTCGGCGTGCTCGACAAGGGCACGACCGGCGAGACGGTGGTCCCCTGCCCGAAGAACCTCACCGTCGACGGCCGCACGTTCAGGAACTCCCACGACATGGAGCTCGGCGACGTGCCGTTCCGGGTCGACTTCGCCAAGTCGTGCAACACCGCGTTCGCGTCGCTCGCGCCGCAGCTCGCCCCCGACGGCCTGGCGAAGACCGCGCAGAGCGTCGGCATCGGCATCCCGTGGGACCTCGGCGTCGACGTCTTCACCGGCAAGGTCTCCGCCAACGGCTCCAAGTCCGAGCAGGCCGCGGCCGCGTTCGGGCAGGGCACCACGCTCTCCTCGCCGGTCGCCCTCGCGGGTGCCGCCGCCGCGATCGCCCGCGGTCAGTGGAAGCAGCCGCAGCTGGTGCTCGACCCCGCGCCGAAGAGCCCCGCCGCCGACGGCCCGCAGCTCAACCAGGCCTCCCTGGACGCGCTGCGGCAGATGATGCGCGAGGTCGTCACGGCCGGCACCGCCGACCAGCTCAAGAACCTCCCCGGCGACCTGCGGGGCAAGACCGGGACCGCGGAATACGACAACGATCCCGCTCACACGCATTCGTGGTTCATGGGGTACCGCGGCGACATCGCCTTCTGCGTCTTCGTCGAGAACGGTGGCGCGAGCACCGCGGCCGCCGTCCCGATCGCCGGGAAGTTCTTCCAGACCATCGGCTGACGCACGCACCCCGGCCCCACTCGCCACCGGCGGGTGGGGCCGCGCCGTGTCAGGACTTCGGTGTTCGTTCGTCGTCAGGTGTACGAGCGGCCGGCACCACATCCGTGAGCGGCGACTCCGGCACGTCGGTGACCTCGCGGGCCGTCCTGGACTGCGCCGGCACGAACGGCACGACGTCCCGCTCCCGGGGCTCCTGGGCCGCCCCGCCGTCGTCCTGCGGGTCGCCGCGCCGGGCGAGCCGCCCCGACATGGGCGGTGCCGAGATCGGGGCGAGCGTCAGCGCCAGCCGCGGCGCCCTGCGCCCCTTGCGCCCGGGCCGCCCGAACGGCAGCGCACCGCCCTCCTCGGCGGGCTGCGCGGTGTCTTCCACGGGCGGGTCCACAGGCTCGTCCGGCACCTCGGCAGCACCGCCGACGGTCACCCAGCCACCGTCCGCGTCCTCGGCGGACGGCTCGATCGGTCTGCGGGTGGTGATCCCGATCACCGCGCCGCGACTGTACGCCGGAAGCCTCGGCGCATCGGCCTTCTCCGGCTCCGCACGACCGGCACCCCGGCCTGCGGCCAGGTCGACCACCGCCCCGGTCCGCATGTCGACCCACGCCACGGGCGGCTGCTCGGGCCCGGCGTCCTCACCCCCGGCGGAGGCATCGACCGACGCGTGTGCCGGGTCGGGGGACGCCGGCGCGAGCCCGGCCGCCGGGTCGTCAGCGGCGTCGTGCGCGAGATGGCCGGCAGAACCGGGCGCCGGCTCCCCGGAGGCATCGACCACCGCCTGCGCGTAACCTGGGGACGCCGCCGCCAGCGGGTCTCCAACGGGACCGTGCGCCGGGTCGTCGGCAGGTGTGGGCGCCGGGTCCTCCGCCAGGTCACCCCGGACGTCATCAGCCGGCTCGTCATCCGACTCGGCCGGCAGGTCCGCAACGAACTCGTCGACCGACCCGGCCGGCGGGTCCGCGGCGGGCTCCTCGTCCGACGGTGCCTCGCCGTCGGCCGGCGTCTCCTCGGCCGACGATGACGGCGCCGCCGCGCCGGAAGGCAGCGCCTCGACGGTCGGCTCCGCGACCGGCTCGAACGGTGCCGGCGCAAGGGCCGCGGGAGCGAAGGGCGCCTGCAGGGGCGGGGCGGAGACGACCGGGGTCAGGTCGGTGGCAGCCAGCGCCGACGACGTGATGAGCGGCTCCAGGCCGGCGACCAGCACGTCGGTGACCTCGCGGGCGAACTGCCCGTCGGGGTCGTAGTCCGGGTCGAAGACGGTGACCTGCACGCCGACGCAGCGCGGGTCGGAGACCAGGCAGCTGAGCAGGATCTCCAGCTCCCGGTAGGCGATCCCGCCCACGTCGGGCGCGTCGACCGCCGGCATGACCGCCGGGTCGAGGACGTCGACGTCGACGTGCACCCAGAAGCCGGCGCAGTCGCGCAGCTGGTCGCGGGCCCACTGGGCGGAGCGGGCGGCGCCGTGGGAGCGCAGCTCCGGCACCGCGCGGGCCACGATGCCGGCGGCCTGCAGGTCGAGGCGATACTCGTCGTGCGTCCGGATGCCGAGCAGGACGACGTCGACGTCGCGGAAATACGGCCGGCGCTGCTCGATCGAGGCGAGGTTGCTCTGCCCCCGGCCGGTGGCCAGGGCGAGCGCCTCACCCCCGGCGGCGCCGACATAGGAGGCGTTGCCCTCGTGGCGGAAGTCGGAGTGCCCGTCGACGTAGACGAGCCCGACCCGGCCGGCGAGCTCGGCGGAATGCCTCCGCATCGCCAGGCCGGCGCCGAGCAGGATCGAGCAGTCCCCGCCGAGGACGACGGGGAAGTCACCGGAGGCGAGGATGGCGCCGATACGGTCGGCGAGCCGGCGGACGAAGACCGCGATCTCGTCCGCCTGGGCGACGCCGTCGCCGGGCTGCCAGCCGGCCGGGTCGTAGCGGGGCGGGGTGATGCACCCCGCGTCGCGGGCGCCCAGCCGGGCCAGCAGGCCGCTGTCACGCAGCGCCCCGGGTGCTTTCGCGCAGCCGGGGACCGAGGTTGCGGTCGGTGGCCGCAAACCCAGGTTGCTCGGTGCGTCGACGACGGCGATCCGGCGCATCCCGCCCCGGCTCAGAACAGCGCGCTCGCCAGCGCCCGGCGGGCCTTGGCGACCGCGGGGTCGTCGGGCCCCGCGACGGTGAACAGCGAGACGAGGTGCTTGCGCACCGTCTCACGTTCGTCGCCCGGGGTGCGGCGGACAAGGTCGATGAGGCGCTTGTAGGCCAGGTCGGCCTGGCCGGTCAGCACCTCGATGTCGGCGGCGAGCAGCTGCGAGGCCATGTCGACGCCGGCCGCCTCGAGCACGGCCGCCGGGTCGAGGCCGCTGGTGCGGCGCAGCAGGGCGACCTGCGCGATCCCGGACTCGGCGATCGGGTCGGCCGGCGTGTCGGCGAGGATGGCGCGGTAGGCCTGCTCGGCGGCGTCGAGGTCGCCGTCCATGAGGGCGTCGTCGGCGGCGAGCAGCCGCGGGTCGTCGCCGCGCTGGACCTCGACGCCGGCGGCCTTGAGGACCGCGTCGATCCACTGGCGCAGGTGCGACTCGGGCAGCATCTGGTTGAACGCGTCGACGGGCTGCCCGCCGACGATCGCCACGACGAACGGGATGCCCTGGATGCGGAACATCTGGGCGAGCCGCGGATTGGCCTCGATGTCGACACGGCCGAGCAGCCAGGCGCCCTCGCCGTCGGCGGCCAGCTTCTCCAGCAGCGGGGAGAACTGCTGGTGCGGCTGGCTTCCGTCGACATAGAAGTCCAGGACGACCGGCGTGGTGACCGAACGCTGCAGCGCGGCGTCCTGGAAGTTGGCCTCGGTGACGTCGAACACGTAGGCGGAGCTGGGCGCGGCGGCAGGCTGGGCAGATCGCTGCGCCGCGGCCTGATTGCTCCGGGACAGGGCGCCGAGGTCCACCGCCCCGCGGGTGAAGATCGACTGGGTCTGCCTTGGGTCGCTCATGGAGCTAGTTTGGCACGTGTCCCAAGTGGTCCGCCGCAAGTGACCGGTCGGATCCCCCCGCCACCAGTGTGACGGCGCCGTCGATGTGCTCGACGGTGAAGAGCGTGCCGGGCGGGAAGTCGCCGAGGACCTCGGGCGGCAGCTGCACGGTGCCGTCCCCGGCGACGACCGCGAAGTCCTGGCCGTCGCGGCCTTCGGCGCCGACACGGCCGTCGCGGATGGTCACGGCGCGGCCGAGGCGGGTGCCGACGTCACCGTCGTGGGTGACGACGACGATGGTCGTGTTGCGCTCCTGGTTGACCGTCTCGAGGGCCTCGAGGACCTCGTCGCGGCCGGCGGTGTCGAGCTGGCTGGTGGGCTCGTCGACGAGCAGCAGGCCGGGCCCGGCGGCGATGCCGACGGCGAGGGCGGCGCGCTGGCGGGCGCCGGGCGCGAGCTCGTCGATGCGGGAGCGACCGAGGCCGGGCAGCCCGACGAGGTCGAGGATGCGGTCCGGGTCGTCGAGCTTGATGCCCTCGGTGCGGGCGGCGCGCCGCTGGGCGAGCCAGATGTTGCGGTGCAGCGTCGCGTACGGCAGCAGGTTGCGGGCCGCGCCCTGCAGCACGACGCCGATCTCGGTGCCGCGCAGGCGGGCGATCTCGCCGTCGGAGAGCTTGCCCATGTCGTACGTGCCGATGTTGACCCGGCCCGCGGAGGGCCGCATGAGCCCGGCGAGCAGCGCGATCAGCGTCGACTTGCCGGAGCCGGACGGACCGACGAGAGCGAGGGTCTCCCCCGGCCCGATCGACAGGTCGACGCCGGCGAGCGCCACGACGTCACCGGCCTCGGCCCGGTAGATGTGCACGACCCGCCGGCAGGCCACCGCCAACCCGTTCATGAGCAGTCCCCTTATCGCTGTCTGGTCGCGGCACGGAGTCGGGCACCGGCGAGGAGCGCCACGCCGGCGAGGATCAGCACGGCCGCCAGCCACCCGATGGCGACCGGCAGCGGCGACGGCCAGATCGGCACCGGGAAGGTGCCGGGGTCGTCAGTAAACACCGGAAGATGTTCGCGCACCAGGAGCCAGCAGCTCATCGCGGCGAACGGCCCGATGACCGCCGCGGTGCCGACCAGCGCCAGGTAGCCGTTGGCGGACGCGTCGCGGCGGCCGACGCCCTGGGCCCGCAGCGCCCGCAGCTCGCCGCGGCGGCGCTGCCGGTCCAGGCCGGCGACGAGCCACAGGGCCCCGCCGGCCAGGAGCACGGCGAGCCCGGCGGCGAGCTCGTGGAAGCGCAGCGCGACCGCCGGTCCCTGCTCGTCGAGAGCGGCGCGCAGCGGGCGGATCCGCTGGTCCTTCATGATCTTCAGGCCCAGCACCTCGATCCGCTCGAGGATGTCGGCGGGGGCCTTCTCGTTGAGCCAGACCTGCGGGGTGATCGTGTCCGCGCCGCCGGAGGAGAGCCGCTCGGCGTAGTCGAGGTCGACGAGGCCGCCCTGCGAGCCCATGCGGGGGGCCTGGCCCACCTCGCCGACGGTTCTGGCGGCGATCCTGGCCCCGTCGAAGCCCGCCATGAAGTCGCCCATGCCTGCGGCGCGTCCCATGACGACCGGCATCGGCGACGGCGCGTCGGTCGGCATGAGCGTGTACGCGACGTCGGCGCCCTTGTAGCCGGTCACCTCCATGCGCAGCCCGCCGTCCGCGGACCTGAGGTCCGGCACGATCAGCTTGGGGCCGGGGGTCTCCGGGACCCGCCACTGCTCGGGGTCGCTGAAGTCGGTGATGGTCTCGCCGCGCTGGGCCATGGAGTGCAGGGTGATCGTGGCGTCGAAGCCGCGGTCCTCCGGCTGCCGGATCCGCAGCGCGGCGAGCCGGCACCTGTTGACGCACATCGGGAGGTTCCTGATGTACGTGTGCCGGCCCAGCTGCGGTGCGCCGAAGTCGACCTCACCGGCGGCCGAGCCGTCCAGCGGGATCACGACCGCGATGAACCTGACCCGGAACGCGTCGGCGAGGTTGTTGACGGTGACGTCGAGGGTCACGTCCTTGTTGTCCAGGACGATGCTCTCGCTGGGGACGTCGGGCCGCAGCAGTGCGGCGGCCTCGGCGGCGGTGAGCCCGGTGTCGTTCCACAGCGCGACCTTGGCGAGGCGTTCGCTGTCGACGCCGAGCACCCGCGGCACCGCCGTGTCCTCCGACCGCGGCAGCATCGCGGCGGCCATGGCGAAGTCGCCGGCGGGGTCCAGCTCCCGGACCTTGCTGAGCAGCTCGGTGCGGCTGACCGGCTCGACGGTGAGGACCCGGTCGGCGCCCAGCTCGACCCGGATCCGCAGGTCGCGGTTGTCGTCGGAGGCGGTCGCCGCGGTCGCCGCGAAACAGGCGAGGGCGATCGCGACCACGAACAGGGCGAGGATGCGCTGGCTGCCCGGGCGGCGGGCCATCGCGTACGCGGCGAGCGTCGGGCCGATCCGGCCGCGGCGCAGGGCCCGCCGGCCGTTGCGTTCGGCGAGGGGCAGCACGCCGCGGGCGGCGAGCAGGCCGAACGCGATGACCACCAGCGACGGTCCGAAGACCGCGAAACCGGTGAGCCCGCTATCGCCCTCCCGCAGCTGCAGCACGGCGACGACGGCGAGGACCACGACGGCGACCTCGAAGACCGGGGCGCCCCACCGCGACAGCCGGCTGGGCACGTTGCGGAGCAGGTCGATGGTCTTCTTGGCGAGCTCGGCCCGCTGGGCGAGGACCGCCGCCCCGAGGGCACCACCGAGGGCGATGACGGCCCACAGGTTCGCGCCCTCCGTCAGCGGTACGTCGCCGCTGGCACTCAGCAGCAGCCAGGCGGCGAGCCGGACGAGGTAGTGGCCGAGGACGAACCCGGCGGCGGCGCCGAGCAGGATCGGCACGATGCTCTCGCCCGCGGCGAGCCACCAGCGGCGCGGGAACGTGACGCCGCGCAGGGACATCAGGCCGAGCTCGCGCCGGCGCTCGGCGGTCGCCGAGGCGACGGCGACGAACAGCACGAACCAGCACAGCAGCACGAGCGGCACCGCACCGACCGGCACGACCTGGGCGACCAGGCTCCGGTCGCGCTCGATGCGGGCCAGCAGGTGCGGCAGGTCCGCCTTGACCGTCGGCGAGCCGGACAGGCCGGCGAGCTGGGCCCGGCCGCTCTCGACGGCGGCGTTGACCGCGACCAGGCTCTCGCCGGTGATCGCGGCGTGGTCGATGACGACGTCGAGGGCCTGCCGCTCGGTCATCCGCTCGATCGACTCCAGCGTGAGCCTGTTGGCGAGGATCGGGGCGGTGACCCGCCGGGCCGACGGGCGGTCGTCGAAGTAGCCGAAGTCCGCCCAGTACTGGTCGGTCGCGTCGATCGGCTCGTACGCGCCGATGACCGACATCGCCGTGGGCTTGCCGAGCGGGATCCATTCCTGGCCCTCGGCGTCGAACGTGCTCCAGTCGACGTCCAGGACCGCGCCGACCTTGATCTTGAGCTGGTCGAGCGTGGGCTTGCTGAGGATGATCTCGCTCTGGCTGATGAAGCAGCGACCCTCGACGATCCGGACGTGCTCGCACGCCCCGTCGCGGTACACGAACCGCGGCGCGACCGGGTCGGCGCCCGCGACGGGGCTCTGCACGTAGGTGTTGGTCTCGGCGCTGAAGACGGTCGAGAAGCCGGGGAAGACGAAGACCTTCGGGGCGAGGTCCTCGAAGGAGCGGTCGCCGGCCTTCGTCTCGCGGCGGGCCTGCACGACCAGCTCGTTGACGGGCGCGGCCTCGACCTCGCTCGCCACCACCGCACGGTCTGCGGTGGTGATGTAGACCGGCGCGCTCACCGCGGCCGCCATGGCGAGCATCCCCAGGACGAACGCGGTGACGGCCTGCCCGGGCCGCGCCCGGATCATCGACATGACCAGCCCGATCACGCCGTCACCTCCGCTACGCTCCGGCGCCGGCCTGATCCAGAACTGAGCCCATGGTGCCCGGCCACTCCGCTACGCTCCGGCCCGGTCACGCCGCCACCTCCGCTACGCTCCGGCGCCGGCCCGATCCGACACTGCACTGCGGCCCGGTCACGGCGTGCTCCATCCATCGGCGAAGTAGGGCAGGACGTCGCCGATGTAGGCCTGGATCAGCACGACGAGCAGCGCCCCGGTCAGGACGGAGACGCCGACGAGGATGAGGTACCCCTCGACGGCCACGCGTTGCACGACGCGGGCGGGCGCGCCCTGGACGCGCAGCGCGTTGAGCTCCCTGGCCCGCGGCCGGCGTTCGACGGCGGCGACCACCGTGGCCGCGCCGATCGCGAGCGCCACCCCGATGACCGCCGACAGCAGCATGAACTGCAGGGTCAGCGGCGGGCCGAAGGACGCGTAGCGGGCGGCGGTGGCGTCGATGCTCTCCTCGCCCTGCACGATCAGCCCCTGCTCGCGCAGCCGGTCGACGATGTCGCGCGGCGCGCCGGGGGCGAGCCAGACCTGCAGCGACTCGCCCGCGCCGAAGTCGGCGCCGAGCCGGTCGGCGTATTCGAGGTCGGCGAGCACGCCCTGGTCGCCGAGGCGGGGCAGGCGGGTCGCGTCGCCCACGATGCGCTCGGCGATCGACGCCGAGCCGTACGTGACCCGCTGGTCCCCGGCGATGCGCTGCTGGAGCCGCTTGGCCCGGATCGTGGCGATCGGCGCGGGCGTGTCGACCGGGTAGACGCCGGCGTCCGACGCGGGGCCGGGCCGGATCGGCGCGACCCGCAGCAGCAGACCGGCGCCGGTCGGCGTGACGATGAGGTTGGGCGGCGCCGGGGAGACGGCGAGCCGCCATCGGGTCCGGTCGGCCAGGGCGTCCGCGCCGAGGACCGGCGACCCGGCCGACAGGCCCCGGACGGTGACGTCGATGCCGGGGCGGGCGGCGAAGAACACCTTCTGATCCAGCGTGCTCTGCATGATGGCCAGGGAGCTCAGCCGGCACCCGGGTGCGGTGGCGCAGGCGGCGATCGGGGCCTTGAGCACCGCGGCGCCGTCGACGAGCGGGCCGACCCGGGCCACGAGACGGTTGCCGGCGGAGTCGGCGAGGACGGCCTCGAAGAAGAGCGTCCGGCCCCGCTCGGGCGCGGTCATCACCACGTCGAGGTCGAACGTCAGCTCGCCGCCGGTGACCATGACCGGGTCGGGCGCCTCGGGGTGCAGGGCGGCGGCGGCCTGTTCGGCGGTCATCCCGTATTCGGGGCGCCAGACGGCCACCGCGGGCAGGCGCGGGCTGTCCACGAGCAGGACCCGGTCCTGGGCGGAGCGCAGCGACTGCACGACCGCCATGGCCTGCCTACCGGACGGGTCGGCGGCGCGGACCGCCTGGAGCAGGGCGAGCCGGTTCTCGGCGCGGACGGTGAGCACCCGGTCGGCGCCGACCTCCAGTTCGGCCCGGGCGCGTCCGGCGCTGCGACCGGTGTCCCAGGTGATGAACGACGTCCCGAGCAGCGCCACGGTCACGATCATGAGCGCGGCGAGCCGGTGGACGCCGGGCCGGCGGGCCAGGTAGATGGCGGTGAGCGCGCGGGCCGGGCGGCCGTGCCGCAGGGCGCCCTCGACCAGCCGGCCGGCGACCGCCGTGATCGCCCGGGACGCGACCAGGGCGCAGGCCAGCGCGGCGAGGCCGGGCGCCAGCAGCGCGAGCCCTGCCGCGTCCCCGGAGGCGCGGGTCCTCACCTGGTACACGGCGACCCCCGCGACGATCACGAGCACCAGGTCGAACAGGTCGCGCCACGCGCGGGCCTTGCCGGGGGCCTGCCGCAGCAGCTCGGCGACCGTCGCACCCAGCGAGCGCCGCTCCGCCAGCAGCGCGGCGAACATCGCACCGACCACGGCGACGATCACCGCGCCGACGGACAGCGACACGGCCTGCGAGACGACCGCCGGGTCGTCGATCGTGCCGGTGACCGAGGTGGCCACCAGGTAACCGAGCGGGAGCCCGAGCACCGCCCCGGCCAGCATCGGCACCGCGCTCTGCCCGCCGACGAGCGCCCAGGTCCGGCCGCGCGTCGCACCGCGCAGCTTGACCAGGCCGACGTCCGGGCGGCGTTCGTCACCGGTGTACTTGACCGCGAGGTACAGCGCGAACCAGCACAGCAGCAGCAGCTGGAACGCGCCCACGGGGACGCCGAGGCTCAGCAGCTGCCGGTCCCGCTCGACCCGGTCGACGGTGGAATAGATGCTGGTGTACATGGTGAGCCGGTTGTTGGCCGCCTTGACCGACGCCGCGTCGAGGAACGCGCGGACCTCCGACGGGGAGTTGTCGACGAAGAGCCTCGGCTCGGCGACCAGGTCGACGACGAAGCGCGCCTTCTCGGGCTTCAGCTGGTCGAACACGGCCGGGCCGGCGAGGATCGCGTCGTCGACCGGCTCGGTGATCTCCGGCGGCGCGCCGGGCGGCAGGTCGACCGCGATCAGCTGGGCGTTGCTGCTCCAGAACGGGTCGGCCGGGTCGTCCGGCCGGTAGATGCCGACGACCGTGAACTGGGACGAGCCGACGAGGTTGGTCGCCTCGTAGGAGACCTTGTCGCCGGGTTCGGCGCCCAGCCAATGGGCGGTGCGGTAGCTGAGCATCACCTCGTCCGCGGCGGTCGCGCAGCGCCCCTCGATGGTGGCGTGCTCACACGCGCCGGTGCGCAGCGTCAGCGGGGAGTCGGTCTCGCGCTTCACGCCGATGGTGCGGCCGTCGTCCTGCGCCGCCGACGCGATCAGCGAGCCGACCAGGTAAGCGGACGTGTACGAGGTGAACCCTTCCAGCTCCACGACCGACCGGGTGAGGCGCTCGTTGGCCGCCAGGTGCGCCGCGACGGACCCACCCTCGATCGCGCCCTCGCCGACGGTCTCCAGGGACCGCTCCTGGATCGGCGCGGACTCCACGTGGCGGGTCGCGATGCGCTCGGTGGACGCCAGGACATACCAGGGCGCGGCGGCCGCCGCGGCCGCCGCGAGCGTGCTCAGCAGCAGCAACGTCAGCGCCTGGGTCCGCCTGGCCCGCAACGCTGCGAGCACGAGTGCCAGCAAGGCCCCTCCCCCGTCGGTCAAGGTGGTTCGTAGGTAGACCAACCGGGGAAGGGGCCGGTTGCATTGCGGTTAGGTCACAGGCTTGAGCGCGGCGCGTGGGAGGCGGGAACCCCCACGCGACCGGCTGGCGTCAGCCCCGGCTAGAACCTGGCCGGCTCCCGGTAGATGCCCCACTCGTCCTTGAGGGCACCGCAGATCTCGCCGAGGGTCGCCTCGGCCCGGCACGCGTCCAGCATCGCCGGGATCATGTTCCCGCCGGTACGAGCGGCCGCCACCATCTCCTGGAGCCGCTGCTCCACGAGGGCGTTGTCCCGCTCGGCGCGGCGGGCGCCGAGGAGCTTGTTCTGCTCGATCTCGACCTCGTGCGAGACCCGCATGATGTCCAGCTCCCGGGTCAGCGACCCGGTGTGCACGTTGACGCCGACGACCCGCTTGTCGCCCTTCTCCAGGGCCTGCTGGTAGACGAACGCGCTGTCGGCGATCTCCGACATGAACCAGCCGTCCTCGATGCCGCGCAGGATGCCCGCGGTGATCGTGCCGTCGCCGCCCATGTCCCGGATCCGCTGGAAGATCGCCTCGGCCTCGGCCTCGATGCGGTCGGTCAGCTCCTCCACATACCAGGAGCCGCCGAGCGGGTCGGCGACGTTGGTGACGCCGGTCTCCTCCATCAGCACCTGCTGCGTGCGCAGGGCGATCTCGGCGGCCTCGTCGGTGGGCAGCGCCAGGGTCTCGTCGAGGGCGTTGGTGTGCAGCGACTGGGTGCCGCCGAGGACCGCGCTGAGCGCCTCGACCGCGGTGCGCACGACGTTGTTGTACGGCTGCTGCGCGGTCAGCGAGACGCCGGCCGTCTGCGTGTGGAACTTGAGCCAGAGCGCCTTCTCACTGGTGGCGCCGTAGACGTCGCGCAGCCAGCGGGCCCAGATCCGCCGGGCGGCGCGGAACTTCGCGATCTCCTCGAAGAAGTCGATGTGCGCGTCGAAGAAGAAGCTGAGCCCGGGCGCGAACCTGTTGACGTCGAGGCCGCGGGACTGGCCCAGCTCCACGTATCCGAAGCCGTCGGCCAGGGTGTAGGCGAGCTCCTGCGCGGCGGTCGAGCCGGCCTCCCGGATGTGGTAGCCGGAGACGGACAGCGGCTTGTAGCGCGGGATCTCACGACCGCAGAACTCCATGAGGTCGCCGATCAGGCGCAGGTGCGGCTCGGGCGGGAAGAGCCACTCCTTCTGCGCGATGTACTCCTTGAAGATGTCCGTCTGCAGGGTGCCGTCGAGCCCGGCGAGGTCGGCGCCCTGGCGCTCGGCGGCCACCAGATACATGCAGAAGACGGGGACGGCCGGGCCGGAGATGGTCATGCTGGTGGTGACGTCCGCCAGGGGGATGCCGTCGAAGAGCACGTCCATGTCGGCGGCGGAGTCGATGGCGACGCCGCAGTGGCCGACCTCGCCGAGGGACTGCGGGTCGTCGGAGTCGCGGCCCATCAGCGTCGGCATGTCGAAGGCGACGGACAACCCGCCACCGCCCGCGCCGAGCAGCATCTTGTAGCGCGCGTTGGTCTGCTGCGCGTTGCCGAAGCCGGAGAACTGGCGGATGGTCCAGGTGCGGCCGCGATACCCCGTGGGGTGCAGGCCGCGCGTGTACGGGAACTCGCCGGGCCAGCCGATGCGCTCGAAGCCCGGCACGTCGGCGCCCTCGGGCGGCCCGTAGACCGGGTCGAGCCGGGTCCCGGACAGGGTGGTGAAGTCGGCGTCGCGCTTGCGGGCCTCGTCATAGCGGCGCTGCCAGCGGGCGCGGCCCTCGGCGATGTCGTGGGCGTCCATCGGGTGTCGGCGCTCCTCGGGGTGATCGGGGTGTCCGTCTCACCGTCGATGGTATGCGCTTCCTGAACGATCGCTCAGGAGGGCGGGGCAACTCCCACCCTCCGTCACGCCGCGTTTACCCTACGCGGCCGAGGCTTCCTGCGACTCCGGAAGCTTGTCACTGACGTGGACGTCGTCCACGACGATGTCCACCGACGTGACCTCGAGCCCGAGCAGGTTCTCGACCGCGCCGATGACGTTGGCGCGGACCTTCTCGGCGACGGAGTACAGCACGAAGCCGTACTCGATGACGAGCGTGACCCGCACGGCGGCGGAGGTGCCCTCGAGCCGGACGCTCACACCGCGGTTGCCGTTCTCGCGCTCGTCGTCGCCGAGGCCGATCCGGTCGCGGACCGAGGCGAAGACCCGCGCGACGTCGCCGCCGAGGTCGTAGACGCCGGGGACCTCACGGGCGGCGATGCCGGCGATCTTCTCGACCACCTCGTCGGCGATGGTGGTGGTGCCGCGCTCGGCGGTGAGCTCGGCGTTGTTGCGCAGCCGGTCGACGACCTGCGAGGCGATCCGCCCGGAAGCGGCGGCGGTCGTCGTGGCGAACTCCCCGACCCGGTCGGCGGTCTCGCTGGCGAAGGCCGAGACCCGGTCGGCGGTGGTGCCCGCCACGGATCCCGGGGTGGCGGGCTCGATCGCGAGGGCGTCGCCGGTCATGTCCGGGTCGTCCACGTCGGTGCGCTGTGCGGGGAGACCCGCGGTCACGTCGGTCATGTCAAAACTCCCCTAGGTCGGTGGCCGAGCGCGAGCGTACTCGCGCCCGGCCAACGCAGGGAGTACCTAACGGACCAGTTGAGCGACACCGTCGGACAGGTGCAGCTCGCGGTCGCAGGCGGCCGCGGCCTCCGGGTCGTGGGTGGCGAAGACGACCGCCGCGCCGCGGCGGGCCTCCTCCTGCAGGAGCTCCATGACCTTCTGCCGGTTGGTGGAGTCCAGCTCGCTGGTCACCTCGTCGGCGAGCACCACGGCGCCGTGCAGGGCCAGGCCCCGGGCGATCGCGGCGCGCTGCTGCTGGCCGCCGGACAGCTCCTCGACGAGCTGGTCGGCCTGGCCGCCGAGGCCGAGGCGCTCCAGCGACGACACGGTCGCCCGCCGGGCGTCGGCCGGGGCCGCGCCGCCGGCGATCATCGCGACCTGGATGTTCTCCTGCGCGGTGAGGATCGCGGCGAGCCCGTTGTCCTGCGGGATCAGCACGACCTTCTCGGCCACGGCGTGGTCGCGGTCGCGCAGCGGCGTGCTGTCGACGGCCACGACGCCGGCGGCGGGCCTCAGCAGCCCCGCCATCGCCCACAGCAGGGTCGTCTTGCCGGCACCGGACGGACCGGTGACGGCGAGGATCTGACCCGGGGAGACCACCACCGAGACGTCGCGCAGCACGGGGTGGTCGCGCTCGTACGCCACCGTGACGCCGTCGACCGTCAACGTCTTCACTGCATGTCCTCCAACAACGTCTGAGACCGGGCGGGCACGAGCAGCACCGTGCCGTCGGGCTGCGGCTCGACGCCGACCAGCGAACCGGGCGGCAGCATGCGCAGCACCTCCTGCGGCAGGTGCACCGTACCGTCGCGACCGACCACCGCGAAGTCCTCTCCGCGACGGCCTTCGGCGCCGACCCGCCCGTCCCGGATGGTGACGGTGCGGCCCATCCGCCGGCCGACGTCCGGGTCGTGCGTCACGACGACCACCGTCGTGCCGGCCCGGCGCACCGCGTCCAGGGCGAGGAGCACCTCGTCGCGGGCGCGGGTGTCGAGCTGGCTGGTCGGCTCGTCGGCGAGCAGCAGTCCCGGGCGGGCGGCCAGCCCGACGGCGAGCGCCAACCGTTGACGCTCACCAGGAGAGAGTCGCTGCGGCCGCTGACGGTTGCGTCCCCGTCCGCTCAGACCGACCGTCGCGAGCACCTCGCGCGGGTCGGGCAGTTCCCGGCGCCGGTCGCCGGGGACGCCACGCTGGGCGAAGCGGACGTTCTGCTCGGCCGTCAGGTACGGCAGCAGATTCCGTGACGCGCCCTGCAGCACGACACCGACGTCGGTGGCCCGCAGGTGCTGCAGCTCGGCCGGCGTGGCGCGGGCGAGGTCGTGCTCGCCGACGCTGACCCGGCCCGCCGACGGTGGCAGGAGGCCGGCGAGCAGCGACAGCAGGGTCGACTTGCCCGACCCGGACGGGCCGAGCAGGGCGACCGACTCCCCGGCGGAGATGTCGAGATCGACCCCGGACAGGGCCACGACGTCGTAGCCCTCCAGCCGGTAGATGTAAACAAGGCCCCGACACCTCACCGCAAGCCCACTCACTGCACACCGTCCCGCAGTTGCTCCGGCGTGGCCCGGCCGAGGAGGCGGAGCACCATCAGTACCGACGCCGCCAGACCGATGACGATGGCCGCGACAGCGATGGGAAGGGCGCCCATGGTGAGGCGCCAGGCGATCGGCGTGGCGACCCCGACGGTGACCAGGGGGATTCCCGGCAGCATCACCATCGCGCCGAGCAGCCCGGCGGCGAGGCCGACGACGAGCGGGACGCCGAGCAGCGCCCGGTACTCCTGGAACACCGCCCTGCGCAGCTGCCCGGCCCGCACCCCGGCGACCCGCAGCGCGGCGAGCTCGTAGAGGCGGGCGCGGACCCCGACGTACGCGGTGAGCAGCACGACACCGATCGCGAGGAGGATCGCGGCGCCGCCGGCGAGCAGGTAGAGCCACAGGCCGAGGGCCGGCGCGCGGCGGGCGAGCTGCGCCAGCCGCCCGTCGATGGTCTCGGTCCGCAGCACCTGCACCCCGGCCGCGGCGAGCCGCCGGTCGAGGTCGGCGGGCGCGGCGGCGGAGGCCCACACCTCGTAGCGGAGGGTGGCGTTGTCGGCGAGGCTCGCGCCACGCTCGGCCATCCGGGTGGCGTAGTCGAGGTCGAACAGCACGCCGCGCCGGCCGGCCCTGGGCAGGCTGCCGGCGTGCGCCGCGACCGTGAACGGCTGCGGCTGCTCGGAGAACCCCGGCAGCTTGAACGTCGCCGCGGCCGCGTCGTCGGTGGGTGCGCCGCCGGCGAGGACCGCGGGCAGCGCGTCAGGCGTGTCGACGTGCTCGACGACGGCGTCGGCGGTGTCGCTGCCGGCGACGTCGACACCGAGCGCGGCGCCGGGCCGGACGCTGACCGTGCTCTGGCGGGGCTGCCAGCGACCGGAGAGGTCGAAGCCCGGTGCCAGGGGCCCGCCGTCGCTGCTCAGGCCGCGGACGGCGACGCTGACGGCGAAGGGTTCGCTGCCGCCCGCCGCCCGCCCGATGGCGAGGCCGACGAGCCGGCAGCCGCCGGCGCAGCCGGTGAGGGTGGCGTGGTAGGACCTCGTCCCCTTCGTCAGCCCGCCGAGCGCGACCGTGCGGGGCGGCTGGCCCGGCGCGGCGACGATCGCGGCGACCCGCAGCGCCGGCCGGGCCGGCAGCGCGTCGACGGTGATCTCGGCGGCGACGTCCTTGCCGAGCCGCAGCGGCGCCGCGACGTCCGGGTGCAGCCGGGCGGCGAGCTCGCCGACGTCGGCCCGGGAGTGCCCGCGCCACACCGCGACGTCCGCGAGCCGGCCCGACTGGACCCCGAGCAGCTCGACGGGGACGTTGTCGAAGCGCTGGCTGGCGCGGACGACGGCCATGGAGTGCCCGCCCGGGTCGGCCTTGTCGACGGCGGCCTGCAGGGCGGACGGGTGGTCGGCCGCGACGGTGAGGACCCGCTGCGCGCCGACGGTGTCGGCGGCGGTGTCGCGGCGGGCCTGCGCCGCGGCGTCCCACGCGGTCGCGGCGAAGGTCAGCAGCGCCACCGCGACCGTGACCACGACGACGAGCCGCCGGCCGCCGGGGCGGCGGGACAGTTGCGCGGCGGACAGCAGCGGCACGATCCGGCCGCGCCGGCGGGCGATGCGCAGCCGGGCGTGCGACCACAAGCCGAGCAGCCGGGCGGCGGCGACGCCGACGACGACCGCGATCAGCGGCGGCGCGAGCAGTGCCAGGGGCGAGCCGCGGTCGCTGACGGCGGCGGCGAGGCTGGCCGCGGCGAGCGCCACGACGACGCCGTCCGCGACCCCGGCCCGCAGGCCGCCGCGCTCGGGGACCCGGCGCAGCAGGCCGAGGACCGGCCGGGCCAGGGTCTGCCGGCCGGCGAGCACGGTGGCGGCGATCCCGGCGGCGAGGGCGACGCCCGCGGCGGCGAACACCGGCCAGCGCACCTCGACCCGGACCCCGTCGGCGAGCAGCGCGCCGGCGGCGACCTGCACGAGCAGCAGCCCGGCGGCGATCCCGGCGGGCGTGGCGGCCACGGTCAGCAGCAGCACCTCGCCGAGGCCGAACCTGCCGGCCCGCCCGGCCGGGTAGCCGCGCAGCTTCGCCAGGGCGATCTCCGGCGCCCGCTCCTCGGTGAGCGACGCGACGAGCAGGAAGAGCACGAACCAGCACAGCAGCAGCAGCGGCACGGCGATGACCGGCGCCGTCCGGCCGATGCTGGCCCGGTCGGCGTCGATGTCGCGCAGCACCGCCGGGAGGGTCGTGGTGACCTCCAGCTCCTGGCCGCGCAGCCGGTCGCCCAGGGTCTGGATGCCGTCGCGGAGCCCGGCGACGTCGTCGAGCCTGACCCGGTCGGCGCGCAGCGGGTATTCCAGGCGGGTCGCGAGGGTGGCGGTGCGTTCCTGGCGCAGGTCGTCCTCGGTCATCGAGAACAGCGCGTCGGCCGTGCTGTCGCCGGCGTTGAAGTAGGACGTGCGGCCCCAGTACGCGGCGTCGGCGTCGGTCGGCGTGTACAGGCCACTGATCGTGAACGTCTTGTCGTGCCCGCCGGTCGCCGGCCCGAGGTGGACGGTGAGCTTGTCCCCGGTCTTCAGGTCGCGGGCCGCGGCGGTGCGCCGGCTGACCGCGATCCGGCCCGGTTCGTCGGGGCAGTCGCCGTCGATGCTCAGGTGGTGGCAGGCGTTGTCGCGGTACGCGAGCTTGCCGGTCAGGTCACCGAGGGTGACTTCGGTGTCGATGGCCGCGACCGGCAGGTCGAGCCGGTCGGCGAGCAGCTGGTCCTTGGTGAGCGCGGTGTTCACGGCCAGCCGGATCTCGGCGAGGTCCATGAACGCGGCGCTGTCTGCGGTGCCCTTTGCCCCGACGGTCAGCCCGGTCGCGTCGGTGGACGCGGCGGACAGGCCGTCGGTGAGCACGGACTGCTGCGCGGCACGGCTGTACGCGGGTGCGAGCACGGCCGCCGTGCTCGCCGTCGCGGCGAGGACGAAGACCACGAACGACCGGCCGGCCCGGTACCTGATGCCACGCAGCATGACGGTCCAGGCCGTCAAGATGTGCCCCCTGTGCTGGTCGAGCTGAAGGTTGACCCGCAGACCTTAGCGGTCGTTCCGCTTTTCGGTCATGGTCACCAGCTCGCTCGCCGCGGAGTGCGGATCAAGGTCACCGTCCGCGACTTTCCTGGCGAGACCGGCCAGCACGGCGCCGTCCCGCAGGGCTTCCATCCGGCCACGCAGCGTGCCCAGCGCGATCGCCTCGATCTCCGCGGCGGCCCGCTTCTCGCGGCGGCGGCGCAGCTCGCCCGTGTCGTGCAGGTGCGCGCGGTGCTCGGCGATCGTCGCCACGATCTCGTCGATGCCCTCGTTCCTGACCGCGACGCAGCGCAGGACCTTGGGGCGCCACTGGCCGGGAGCGCGTTCGCCGAGCCCGATCATGCCCTGGATGTCGCGGTACGTGGCGTCGGCGCCGTCCCGGTCCGCCTTGTTCACGACGAAGATGTCGGCGATCTCCAGCACCCCGGCCTTGGCCGCCTGGATCGAGTCGCCCATGCCGGGCGCGAGCAGCACGAGGGTCGTGTCGGCGAGGCCGGCGATCTCGACCTCGGCCTGCCCGACGCCGACGGTCTCCACGACGACGGGGTCGCAGCCGGCGCCGTCGAGGACCCGCACCGCCTGCGGGGTCGCCGCCGACAGCCCGCCGAGGTGCCCCCGGCTGGACATGGAGCGGATGTAGACGCCCGGGTCGGTGGCGTGGTCCTGCATCCGGACGCGGTCGCCGAGGATCGCCCCGCCGGTGAACGGGCTGGACGGGTCGACCGCGAGCACCCCGACCCGCCTGTCCTGCTTGCGGAACGCGCGGACCAGCTCGTTGGTGGTGGTCGACTTGCCGACGCCGGGCGAGCCGGTCAGCCCGATGACGTGGGCGGCGCCGGCGTGCGGGGCGAGAGCCGCCGCGACCTGCGGCAGCACCTCGTCCCCGTCCTCGACCAGCGACACGAGACGCGCGACGGCGCGGGGGTCGCCCTCCCGCGCCTTCGCGACCAGCTCCGGGACGTCCCGCGACCGCCGGACGCTCACGGTTGCCGTTCCTTGCTCTCGTCACTGATGTTCCGCATGTACTGGATGATCGCCGCTCCAGGCGCTCCGCGCCTCAGGGGGTTCGACGCTCCGGGCGCCGCGCGGTCCCGGCCGGCCGCCGTCTCCGGCGCCGCCGGGCCCCGTGCGGTCGTCGTCCGGACCGCCTGCCGCCACGTGACCGTGGTCTCGACCACCCGGCGCCGCGTGACCGTGGTCTCGACCACCCGGCACCGCGTGATCGTGGTCTCGACCGCCTGGCGCCGCGTGATCGCCGTCTCGACCACCCGGGGCCGCGTGATCGCCGTTTCCGACGTCACACGGTTCCGGGTGATCACTGTCTCGGGCGTCTGGTGCGTCCGGGTCACTGCTTGGGGACGCGGAGCAGGAGCGCGTCGCCCTGGCCGCCGCCGCCGCACAGGGCCGCGGCACCGAGGCCGCCGCCGCGGCGGCGCAGCTCCAGCGCGAGCGTCAGGGCGAGCCTGGCGCCGGACATGCCGATCGGGTGGCCGAGCGCGATCGCGCCGCCGTTGACGTTGACGATCGCCGGGTCGACGCCCAGGTCCGCGGTCGACTGCACGCCCACCGCGGCGAACGCCTCGTTGATCTCGACCAGGTCGAGGTCGGCGGCGGTCAGGCCGGCCTTGTCCAGGGCATGCCTGATCGCGTTGGACGGCTGGCTGGTCAGCGAGTTGTCGGGGCCCGCGACGTTGCCGTGCGCGCCGATCTCGGCGAGCCAGGTCAGCCCGAGCTCCTCCGCCTTCGCCTTGCTCATGACGACGACCGCGCAGGCGCCGTCGGAGATCGGCGAGGAGGTGGCGGCGGTGATGGTGCCGTCCTTGCTGAACGCGGGCCGCAGCTTGGCCAGGGTCTCGACCGTGGTCTCGGGCCGGATCTGCTCGTCGTCGGTGACCAGCAGCGGGTCACCCTTCTTCTGGGGGATCTCCACCGGCACGATCTCGTCGGCGAAGCGGCCCTCCTTCTGCGCGGCGGCGGCCTTCTGGTGGCTGGCCGCGCCGAACGCGTCCTGCGCCTCGCGGGTGATGCCGAGCCGCGCGACGTGCCGCTCGGTCGACTCGCCCATCGACACCTGGTCGAAGGCGTCGGTGAGGCCGTCCAGCGCCATGTGGTCCTTGATGACGACGTCGCCGTACTTGTACCCCTGGCGCTGCCCGACCAGCAGGTGCGGGGCGTTGGTCATCGACTCCATGCCGCCGGCGACGACGATGTCGAACTCGCCCGCCCGGATGAGCTGGTCGGCGAGGGCGATCGCGTCGAGGCCCGAGAGACAGACCTTGTTGACGGTCAGCGCCGGCACCGACATCGGGATGCCGGCCTCGACGGCGGCCTGGCGGGCGGGCATCTGGCCGGCGCCGGCGGTCAGCACCTGGCCCATGATCACGTATTGCACCTGTTCGGGCGCCACGCCCGAACGCTCGAGCGCCGCCTTGATCGCGACACCGCCGAGCCTGGTCGCGGGAAAGTCTTTGAGCGCGCCGAGCAGTCGCCCCATCGGCGTGCGGGCGCCGCTGACGATCACCGATTCAGTCATCGGGAGGCCTTCCGAGAGATGGTTCACATCGCACCGTCGCGACTGAACGATTACTAGGGTTCAGACTATCGCCATGACGTCCTCCGGCCCGCAGTTGGATATCTCACCCGTCGGCATTCTCCGCATCGATCACGTCGGTATCGCCGTGGCTGATCTCGACGCGGCGATCGAGTTCTATGCCCGCGTCTTCGGCATGCGCTGCGTCCATCAGGAAACCAACGAGGAGCAAGGGGTGCGTGAGGCCATGCTGTCGGTCGGGCCGACCACCGCCGGCGGCTGCCTGCAGCTGCTCGCCCCGCTCCACGAGTCCTCGACGATCGCGAAGTTCCTGGACCGCAGCGGTCCGGGCATGCAGCAGCTCGCCTACACGGTGGCCGATGTCGATGCGACCTGCGCCGAGCTGCGCTCCCGGGGCGTCCGGCTGCTGTACGACGAACCCCGGCGCGGCACGTCGGATTCACGCATCAATTTCGTGCATCCGAAGGACGCCGGAGGCGTACTCGTGGAGCTGGTGGAGCCCTTTCGCGCAGCTTCGAGCAACCACTCCTGACGTGGTCAGTGGACTTCTTCACAGGCCGGTTCCTGATTTAGCTACCGTTCAGTAACGTCCGACGCAGGGCATCGAGATGTGTCGCCGAGCCCCATAGGCACTCCGCCTTTCACGGTCTCACCCTTGATGCCTTCACCCCTGACGTTAGGAGCCATCGGTGCAGCAGATCCTCGACGCGATCATGCAGGCGGAAGGTGCCGCGGACCCGGCGGCCGAACTGCGCGCCGTGGCCGGCCTGCCGGTGCCCTCGTCGTACCGGGGTGTGGTCGTGCGCGCCGACGAGACCGACATGTTCGACGGCCTCGCCACCCGCGACAAGGACCCCCGCAAGTCCCTGCACGTGCAGGAGGTCCCGACCCCCGAGGTCGGGCCCGGCGAGGCCCTGATCGCGGTCATGGGCAGCGCGGTCAACTACAACACCGTCTGGACCTCGATCTTCGAGCCGGTGTCGACGTTCGGCTTCCTGCAGCGGTACGGACGGCTCAACGACCTCTCGAAGCGCCATGACCTGCCGTATCACGTGGTCGGCTCCGACGCCGCCGGCGTGGTGCTGAAGGTCGGCCCGGGCGTGAGCAAGTGGAAGCCCGGCGACGAGGTGGTCGCGCACTGCCTCAGCGTCGAGCTGGAGGACGCGACCGGGCACGACGACACGATGCTCGACCCGCAGCAGCGGATCTGGGGCTTCGAGACCAACTTCGGCGGCCTCGCCGAGCTGGCCCTGGTCAAGGCCAACCAGCTCATGCCGAAGCCGGCGCACCTGTCGTGGGAGGAGGCGGCCTGCCCGGGGCTGGTCAACTCCACCGCCTACCGGCAGCTCGTCTCCCACCACGGCGCGCAGATGAAGCAGGGCGACACCGTCCTCATCTGGGGCGCGTCGGGCGGCCTCGGCTCCTACGCCACGCAGTTCGCCCTCAACGGCGGCGCGACCCCGGTCTGCGTCGTGTCCAGCCCGCAGAAGGCCGACCTGTGCCGGGCCATGGGCGCCGAGCTGGTGATCGACCGCTCGTCGTACACCTTCTGGAAGGACGAGCACACGCAGGACACCGCGGAGTGGCGCCGGTTCGGCGCGGAGATCCGCTCCCTGACCGGCGGCGACGACCCGGACATCGTGTTCGAGCACCCGGGCCGCGAGACCTTCGGCGCCAGCGTCTACGTCGCCAAGCGCGGCGGCACGATCGTCACCTGCGCCTCGACGTCCGGATTCATGCACCAGTACGACAACCGGTACCTCTGGATGAACCTGAAGCGCATCATCGGCAGCCACTTCGCCAACTACCGCGAGGCGTGGGAAGCGAACCGGCTGATCGCGCTCGGCAGGATCCACCCGACGCTGTCGCGCGCCTACGCCCTGGACCAGACCGGCCAGGCCGCGCACGACGTGCACCGCAACGCCCACCAGGGCAAGGTCGGCGTGCTCTGCCTGGCCCCGGCCGAGGGCCTCGGCGTGCGCGACCCCGAACTGCGCGCGAAGCACGAGACGGCGATCAACCGGTTCCGTAACCAGTAACCCGCCGCCCGCCGCCCCACCGGACCCCGCGACGGGAGCGCCACAGCGTTGTGGCCTCCCGCCGCGGTTTTTGTCTTCCTGGCCTGGTGGGGGCGTGTCGTCCGAGCTGAGGGGCGGTATGGGCATTGTCTCGACCGGCGCACCGTTCGGTGACCTTGACCTGGCCGTACGGCTACTCGACACGCCGACAAAGCGTGACAAAAACGTGGCGTGTCCTGCCTGGGTGAAGATGACCTTGCGACCATCTCGGAAGAGTGCCGTTGCACCCTTGCGAAAGCCCCCCCGTGGTCTGCAAGTATGTGCCAATGCCCCAGCAGCAGTCCTCGGTTGACTTCTTTCAGAACGGCTCGGATCACGAAGAGCTGAGTGTCGTCCTGCGCGGCTACGACCGTGCCCAGGTCGACGCCAAGCTGCAGCGGTTCAACGCGCAGCTCCAGCAGGCCAACCAGGCTCGCGAAGAGGCCGAGGGCCGCCTCGCGGAGTCCCAGCGGCGCATCCGTCAGACCGAGCAGCGGCTCGGCACGATGGAGCAGAAGCTGAGCGACACCAACAAGCAGCTGGAGGAGAACAACCGGCCGACGCTGTCGGGGCTGGGCACGCGGGTCGAGCAGATCCTGCGGCTCGCCGAGGAGCAGGCCAACGACCACCGGGGCGAGGCCAAGCGGGAGTCCGAGGGCATCAACTCCGCCGCGCGGCTCGAGGCTCGCGAGATCACCGACAAGGCGCGGGCCGAGTCCGCCGCCATGAAGGCGACCGCTGAGCGCGAGGCGGGCAACCTGCGCACCGCCGCCGAGCGCGAGGCCGCCGAGGTCCGGGTCCAGGCCCGGCGCGAGGCCGACACGCTGCGCGCCGACGCGGAGCGCGAGACCAAGCAGCTGCGCACCGCGACCGCGCACGAGGTGGCCGAGCTGAAGGCGACCGTCGAGCGCGAGGTGGCGACGCTGCGGGCCACCGCCGAGCGGGAGATCACCCAGCTGCGCGCCAAGGCCGCCCGCGAGGCGGAGGAGAAGCGCGCCGAGGCGACGAAGCTGCTGACCGACGCGCGGGACAAGCGCGACAAGGACCTGCAGTCCCTGGCACTGGAGCTGGCCGAGCGGCAGGAGAAGGCGGAGCGCGACGAGTCCGCCCGCCACGCCTCCGCGGTCGCCGCGACACAGAAGCTGGTCACCGAGGCCGAGAGCCGCGCCCGGGCCGCCGAGGACCGCGCGAAGGAGATCGAGCAGCGGGCCGAGGCGCGCCGGGTCGAGTCCGAGCGCAGCGCCGCCGAGACCCTCGAGAAGGCCAAGAACCTGTCCGAGAAGACGGTCAACGAGGCCCGCGCCGAGGCACACCGCCAGCTCAGCGAGGCGCGTGCCGAGGCCGAGGAGACCACCCAGCGGGCCCGTCGCGAGGTCGAGGACCTCACGCGCCAGAAGGACGCGGTCACCTCGCAGCTCGGTCAGATGCTGTCCGGCCTCGCCGGGATCATGCCGTCGGTCCAGCCCCCGCAGCAGGGCGGCCCGGCCGACGCCAAGAAGGCCAAGTCCGGCGAAGGCGACAAGGTCACCGCCTGACGTTCGCGGGGCGCGGTGATCCGGCCGCTTCTCGATCATTCACGGGGAGTTCGATCGCACGTCCCGTCATGCGCGGTGTGTAATTGCGCGTGGCGGGACGTTGCGTGTGAGGATGGGTGTTATGTCAGACGGCGACCTCTTCGACACCGGCCCGGGCGGCGTCTCCTCAGAGCCCGACTTCGAGACCGCGCTGCGTGGATACAACCGCGGCCAGGTCGACAGGTACTGGACCCAGTCGGAGAACGAGATCCATGCCCTGAAGCTGGAGAACGAAGAGGTCTGGGGTCAGGTCCAGGCGCTCGCGTCACAGGTGCAGGACCTGCAGATGGAGCTCGCTGACCTGCGCCGGCGCGGCCCTGTGGGCGACGTCTCATTCCGTCATCTGGGCGCCCGGGTCGAGCAGATCCTGGGCCTCGCCGAGGACCAGGCCGAGTCGATCCGCGCCAATGCCGTGCAGGACATCGCCGGGCTGCGCGCCGAGGCCGAGCGGCTGCTCGCCGACGCCCGCGGCCGGGCCGCCAAGGCCAACGAGGACTTCGAGCTCGCCCTCGGCGCCCGCCGTGCGGAGGAGGAGCGTTCGGTTACGGAGCGTCGCGCCGCCCTGGAGGCGGAGACCCACGCGATCGGGGAGCGGGCCGCCGCTTCGCGGGCCGAGGCCGAGCGGATCGTCGCGCACGCCCACGCCGAGGCGCAGCGCATCACCGCCGCCGTCACCGCCCAGCTCGACGAGGCCCGGCTCCAGGCAGAGCGGGAGCTGCAGGCGCTGCGCGCCGCCGCCGAGCAGCACTCGACGCAGGTCCGCGCCCAGGCCGACCAGCACGCCACGGCCGCGCAGGAGCACGCCACCACCGTCACCACCCAGGCCGAGCAGCAGGTCGCCACGATCCTCGCCCAGGCGCGGGAGCAGGCCGGCACCGTCACCGCGCAGGCCCAGGCCCAGGCATCCGCCGTGACCACCCGCGCGGAGCAGCAGGCGGCGACCGTCACCGCGGAGGCGCAGGCCCAGGCGTCCGCGCTCACGGCACAGGCGGAGCAGCAGGCGGCCGCGGTCACCGCGGCGGCGCAGCAGCAGGCCGACAGCGTGACCGCCCAGGCCCAGGAGACCGCCGCCACCGTCGCGGCGAAGGCGCAGGAGGCCGCGGCGACCGTCGCCCAGCAGGCCGAGGAGCACGCCGCGACCGTCACCGCCCAGGCCCGCGAGACGGCCGACGCCGTCGCCGCGCAGGCGGAGCAGTCCGCGGCCGCCGTCACCGAGCAGGCCGCCGCGCAGGCGAAGGCCATCGCCGACACCGCGGTGGCGAAGGCAGAGGCCGCGGCCGCCGAGGCACACACCGCCGCGACCGACGCCCACCAGAAGCGCACCGACGAGGCGGCGCAGAAGGCCGGCGCCGAGGCCGCGGAGCGGGCCGCCGCCGCCCGCGCCGCCATCGACCAGGAGCTGCGCGATCTGCGCGCCGCCCACGACGCGGAGCTCGCCGAGCTGCGTGCCACGGCGGACCGGGAGCTCGCCGAGGCCACCGCCACCGCGAGGGCGGAGGCCGACGGGCTCCGCAGCACCGCGCAGACCGAGGCCGACGCCCTGCGCGCCGAGGCCGCGGACGCCGTGACCACCGCGAAGGCCACGGCGGCGGACGCGGTGACCAGGGCGCGGACCGAGGCCGAGACGCTCCGCACCAGCGCGCAGACCGAAGCGGACACACTGCGCACCACCGCGCTGACCGAGGCCGACACGGTGCGCACCGAGGCGGCGACCGCGGTGGCCGCCGCGAAGGCGGAGGCCGCGACCCAGGCGGCGGCCGAGGCCACGACGCGGGCCGAGGCGGCCGCGAAGACCGAGGCCGAGGCGATCGCCAAGGCCGACGCGGCGAACAAAGCCACCGCCGAGGCGATCGCCACGGCGAAGGCAGCGGCCGAGGCCGCCGCGAAGACCGGCGACGCCAAGCAGGCCGAGCTCGAGACCATCACGGCGAAGCTCGCCGAGGCGCAGGCCCGCCTGGCCGAGGCTCAGACGCAGGAGGCCGCCGCCCGCGAGCGGATCCAGGAGGCCGCCGACGCCGAGGCCCGCCTCACCGACCTGCGCGAGCAGGAGACGGCGCTCACCAGCAAGGCCGCCCAGGCCGAGACGGCGCTGAGCGCCGAGCTGGCCGGGCTGCGGTCGCAGGAGACGGACCTCACCACCCAGGTCGCGGCCGCCGAGGCGCGCCTGGCCGAGCTGCGCCAGCAGACCGCCGACGCCGAGGCCCTGAGCGAGAAGACCACGGCCGCCGAGCAGCGCGCCAGGCAGGCCGAGGACAAAGCCGGGCAGGCCGAGGTCAAGGCGAAGCAGGCCGAGCAGCAAGCCGAGCAGGCCGAGCAGCAGGCACAGCAGGCGCAGGACAGGGCGAAGCAGGCCGAGGACAAGGCCGCGAAGGCTCAGGAGCAGGTCGAGGCGGCGCAGCGGCGTGCCACAGAGATCGAGGAGCTGGCGGATGCCGCCGGCACCGAGGCCGCCGACCAGGCCGCGAAGACCGTCGCGGACGCCGAGCAGGCCGCGGAGGCGATCCTCGAAGCCGCCCGGCGCGAGGCCGAGACCGCACCCGCCACGGCACCCACCGCGGAGAGCAAGGCCAACGGCAACGGCAAGGTGAAGGTCGCCGCCGAGTAGCACCGAACTGCCGAAAGTCCCTGTGCGCGATGCGCGGAAAGCCGACACTCAGGTTGAGGACGTGATGGAGAATCACGTATCGTCCGCGGGTCTGCGCGCCGAGTCACGGTTCAGGGGGAGATAGTGTGAGCGGTCCGGAGCGAAGCGGAGCGACCGATCACCAGCATTGCAGCTTCCGCTCACGGCGGCGCCGGAGCGAAGCGGAGGTGACGGCGTGAACGGTCCGGAGCGAAGCGGAGCGACCGATCACCAGCATTGCAGCTTCCGCTCACGGCAGCGCCCGAGCGCGGCGGAGGTGACGGCGTGAGCGGTCCGGAGCGAAGCGGAGAGACCGATCACCAGCATTGCAGCTTCCGCTCACGGCGGCGCCCGAGCGCGGCGGAGGTGACGGCGTGAGCGGTCCGGAGCGAAGCGGAGAGACCGATCACCAGCATTGCAGCTTCCGCTCACGGCGGCGCCGGAGCGAAGCGGAGGTGACGGCGTGAGCAGCACGGAGCAGGTGCAACGAGACCGCCCCGGACGGCACAGCGTTCCACCCTCCCGGCAGGGCCGGCTCACCACCCGCGTCGCGATCGGCGTCGCGGCGGTGGTCGTGATCGCCGCGGGCACGGTCGCGGTCCTGCAGCTCACGTCGGGCGGCGGTGCCGAGAGCCAGTCCAGCACCGCCGACGAGAAGGCCACCGTCATCAGCACCGACGGCACCGTCGTGGACGGCCAGCAGCTGACGACGGCGCTGTACATCAAGGCGAACAACGTCAAGGTGGTCAACACCACGGTGCGGCACACGGGCACGATCGCGATCAAGGTGTTCCCCGGCGTGAGCGGCACCGTGGTGCAGAACACCGAGGTGTTCTGCGGCAGCAAGGACATGACGGGCGTCGGCAACGGTGGGTACACCGCGACGAAGGTCAAGGTCCACGGCTGCGGCACCGGTTTCCAGCACTACGCGGGCGCGCCGGCGACGGTCACGGACTCGACCGTCGACGACCGGCCGTACAAGGCGAGCTACGCCTTCACCGAGTCCGGCAAGAAGCACCCGACGGCCGGCACCGGCCTGGTCGCGGGCCCGGTCAAGGCCGCGAAGCCGTGGCCCGGCCCCGACAACACGGGCGTGCCGGCCGGGACGACGCTCACCCCGTACACGGGGAAGTATGTGATCACCGAGCCCGACACGGTCATCGACGGGAAGATCCTCACCGACTGCGTCGAGATCAAGGCCAAGAACGTCACGATCAAACGGTCGAAGATCAACTGCAAGAACAAGGGTGGCATGATCATCCGGGTGTTCGACGAGCTCGTGACCGATGCCAGTCTCCTCGTCGAGGACAGCGAGATCACCGGCGACGGCGAGGGGCTCGGGGTCGGCTTCGGCCACTACACGCTGCGCCGCGTCAACATGCACAACCTCAACGAGGGTCCCCGGGTCTCCGACGGCGCGGTGATCGAGGACAGCTGGATCCACGGCCTGGTCTTCACCGACGAGAAGGACCACCAGGACATCCTGCAGACGACCGGCGGCACCGGCATGATCGTGCGGCACAACACCCTCGAGGCGTTCAACGCGACCACCAACGACCCGTTCAACGCGGGCTTCCAGCTCGGCTCGGAGACCGCGCCGATCCTGAGCGACCTCCTGGTGGAGGACAACCTGTTCAGCGGCGGCAACTACACGGTGAACCTGCGACCGGACACGAAGACGGAGAAGGTCGTGTTCCGCAACAACGTGTTCGTGCAGAACAGCCGCTACGGCGCCGCGTCGAACGAGGACCTCCCGGGCGTCACCTGGGAGGCCACCAACGTCTTCCTCGACGGCGGCAAGCCCGTCACGCACAGCCCTTAGAACGAAAGCACAGCCTTCGTGACGGTGTACGCCTCGGCGTAGTGCGACCGGCACTCCATGCCACGGATGCGGGCGAGTCCGAGGAACACTTCGTCGTCCCACCAGTCCCGGGCCTTCTGCGACGGGAAGTGCTCGTGCAGCAGGGCGACCTTGCGCCGCCCCTGTTCGACCGTCAGCGGCACGTACACGTTGCGCCGCGAGAGATCGCCGTCCCATTTGGGGATCTCGTAGTGCATGACGAGCGAGTCCCGGAAGGCGGTCGACGCGAGCGACCCGAGCAGCCGGTGGTCCTGGTGCGCGTCATCGGTCGACGGCGCGAGGACCAGGTCGGGCTTGCCGAGCCGGGCCGCGGCCTCGACGATCTCCTTCGTGGCGTCCCAGTGCGCGGGCAGCCGGCCGTCCGGGAGGCCGTGCAGATGGAAGGCGACGGTGCCCTGCGACAGGAACGCCGTCGCGGCCGCCCGGGCCTCGTCCTGGCGGGCAGGCACCCCTGTCGCCAGGACGTAGTCGACCCGGACCCCCGAGGGCAGGGACAGCAGCAGGCCACCGGCGGCGATCTCGATGTCGTCCGGGTGTGCACCCAGGGCGACAACGGACCGCGCGCCGGCCAGCGAAAATCCGATCACTCGGCCGCCGCTCCGCTCCGGCCGCCTGACCTCAACCTGCGCCCATGATGACCGGCTCCTCCGCTGCGCTCCGGACCGGTCATGAGCGCTGCGTGGGGACCAGGGACGGGCGGCGGGAGGCGTCCCACAGCATCCACGGGCAGTTGCCGTGGTTGTAGGCCTCCTCCATCTCCGCCCGGTCCTTGAACGTGTCGACCGCGCGCCAGAACCCGTCGTACTGCTGCGCCAGCAGCTTGCGGTCCGGGATGAGCCGGTCGAAGGCGTGCGGCACCATGTCCTCGCCGTCGCGCAGGACGTCGAAGATCTCCGGCCGCATGATGAAGTAGCCGCCGTTCTCCCAGGTCATCAGCTCGCGGAAGTCCCGGACCCGCGAGACGGACCCGTCCTCGCCCATCTCCACCACGTGGTGCGTGGAGACCGGCGGCACGGCGAGCATGCTGACCGCCGCGGTGGACCCCCGGAAACGCTCCACCATCTCCGGCAGGGGCGCGTCGGTCAGCGTGTCGGCGTAGTTGGCCAGGAACATCGGCTCGTCCTCGACGTACTTGCGCACGCGCATGAGCCGCTCGCCGATCGTGGCCTTGAGGCCCGTGTCGATGAACGTGATGTTCCAGTCGGTGATGTCGGTCGAGAACAGCTGCACGTCACGGTTGCCGCCGACGAGCGTGAAGTCGTTGGACAGCGTCTCGTCGTAGTGCAGGAAGTAGTCCTTGACGACCGCGGCGCCGTAGCCGAGGGCGAGGACGAAGTCGGTGTGTCCGAAGTGGGCGTAGTAGCGCATGACGTGCCACAGCAGCGGCCGGTCGCCGATCATCGCCATCGGCTTGGGGACGTTGCTGGTGCCCTCGCGCATCCGCATGCCGAGACCACCGCAGAACAGGACGACCTTCACGACAAACTACTCCTCGACGTCGAGTGCCGGGATCGGGTAGACCAGCTTGCCGCCCCAGTCGCGCACGTACGAGAGCTGCGCGCTGATCTCGGTGCGCAGGTTCCACGGCAGGACCAGGACGTAGTCGGGCCGGTCGGCGGCGATGCGCTCCGGCGCGTGGATCGGGATGTGCGTGCCGGGCAGGAACATGCCCTGCTTGTGCGGCGACCGGTCGACCGTGTACTCCAACAGGTCCTCGCGGATGCCGCAGTGGTTGAGCAGCGTGTTGCCCTTGCCGGGGGCGCCGTAGCCGACGACCCGCTTGCCCTCCGAGCGCGCCTTCATGAGGAAGTCGAGCAGGTCGCGCTTGATGGTGAACACCTCGTCGGCGAAGCCCTTGTGCCCCTCGAACGTGTGCAGGCCGGCCGCGGCCTCGGCGTCGAGGACGGCCTTGACCGCCACCGAAGGTTCACCCGCGGTTTCCGAATGCTTGGCGTGCACCCGCAGCGACCCGCCATGGGTCGAGAGCTCCTCGACGTCGACGACGGTGAGGCCGCCCTTGGCCAGGGCCCGGGACGCGGTGAGCAGGGACAGGTACTGGTAGTGCTCGTGGTAGATCGTGTCGAACTGCCGCCGCTCGATCAGGCGGAGCAGGTGCGGGAACTCCAGCGTGACCAATCCGTCCGATTTGACCAAATTCGCGAGACCTTGACCGAAGCCAATGATGTCCGGAATGTGGGCATAAACATTATTTGCGGCAACCAGATCCGCGCGACCGTACTGCGCCGCGACCGATTCGCCGGTTTCCGGCCCGAGAAAGCACACCTCGGTCCTGATCCCCTTTTCGCGGGCGACCGCTGCGACATTTCCCGCCGGCTCGACGCCGACCACCGGAATACCCGCGGCCACAAAATGCTGCAGAAGGTACCCGTCATTACTGGCCACTTCGGCGACCAGGCTGTCGGCCGTTAGGTTGAGCTTCTCGATCATAGCGACGGAGTACCGCCGGGCGTGCTCCACCCAGGATGATGAATAGGAGGAGAAGTAGAGGTAGTCGGAGAAGATCTCCTCACCCGCCACGTAGGCCGGGAGCTGCACCAACAGGCACTCTGCGCAGGTGCGTACGTGCAGCGGGTAGAACATCTCCGGTGCGTCGACCTTGTCCGCGGGCACATAGCTCTCGCAGAGTGGTGACATACCGAGGTCGACAAAGGTCTCGGTGAGCTCGGCGCCACAGAGCCGGCACGAGACAACGGGCATGCGTCCCCCCAAAATAATCGTTGGCGCTAGGCTCCAGCTACACGGCGAAAGCTATCCGGCTGGAGCAAGATGTGGACGCGTCAGCCTAAGGCAGAATCCAAGCCAAGAAGCTAGCGGTCACAGAAGACTGCTGTTCAACGTCAGAGTAAGAAGTCCGACACACCACCGAGGGCACTTTCGGTCCCTCATAGACTCTCCTTCCACCCGCCGAGCGTTCGGGAGCTTTGCCATGCGCGTACTCGTCACCGGTCACGACGGATACATCGGCAGTGTGCTGGTGCCGATACTCCGGCAGGCCGGGCACGAGGTGGTCGGTCTGGACACGGGGTTGTTCGCGGACTGCGTGCTCGGACCGGCGCCGGAGGAGGTCAAGACGCTCCGCGTCGACCTCCGCGACGTCGAGCCGTCGCACGTCACCGGGTTCGACGCGGTCATGCACCTCGCGGCGCTGTGCAACGACCCGCTGGGCAACCTCAACCCCGACCTGACGTATGACGTCAATCACCGCTCGACGATCCGCCTGGCGAAGGCCGCGAAGGCCGCAGGGGTGCAGCGGTTCCTCTTCTCGTCGTCCTGCTCGCTCTACGGCAAGGGCGCCGACGACACCCCGCTGGACGAGACGGCCGGCTTCCAGCCCGTGACGCCCTACGGCGAGTCGAAGATCCTCTCGGAGCAGGGCCTGCTGGAGCTCGCTGACGACGACTTCTCGCCCGTGTTCCTGCGCAACTCCACGGCGTACGGCTTCTCGCCCCGGCTGCGCGGGGACCTGGTCGTCAACGACCTCGCCGCGCACGCGCTGCTCACCGGCCAGGTCCGGCTGCTGTCCGACGGCAAGGCGTGGCGGCCCCTGGTGCACATCGAGGACATCTCCGCCGCCTTCCTGGCGCTGCTGGAGGTCGACCGGTCCCGCGTGCACGCGAAGGCGTACAACATCGGCAAGAGCAGCGAGAACTACCTCATCCGCGACGTAGCCAACCTGGTCGCCGAGGTGGTCGAGGGCAGCGAGGTGACGTTCGCCGAGGGCGCCGGCACGGATCTGCGCAACTACCGGGTCACGTGCGACCTCATCGCCGCCGAGGTGCCGGAGTTCCAGCCGAGGTGGACCGTCAAGCTCGGCGTCGAGCAGCTGATCGAGCAGTACCAGCGGCACGGCCTGACGATCGAGCAGTTCGGCAGCGAGACCCACCAGCGGATCAAGCGGATCAAGTCGCTCATGGCCGCCGGCAAGCTCGACAACGACCTGAGGTGGACCGCGTGAGCCGCTTGTGCGATGCCTGCGGCGAGGAGCGGCTCGTCCCGTTCGCCGGCCTCGGGGACATCCCGGTCCTGTGCGGGGTGCACTGGGAGGCGCACGGCGACGCCGTCGCGTCCCCTGTCGGCCGGATGGAGCTGGCGCACTGCCCGCGCTGCGCCTACGTGCGCAACATCGCGTTCGAGCAGGACAAACTCGTCTACGACACGACGATGGACACCAACCTGCACTTCTCCCCCGCGTTCCAGCGCTTCTCCGCGGACCTGGTGCAGAGCCTCAGCGAGCGCTACGACCTCAACGGCAAACTCGTGCTCGACATCGGCTGCGGCCAGGGCGAGTTCCTCAAGGAGCTGACCCACGTCAGCGGTGCGAGCGGCGTGGGCTACGACGCGATGTACGCGGGCGAGACCGGCACCAACGGGCTGACCACGTTCCACAGCGGGCTCGCCCCGCGCGGGTCCGGCCTGCCGGAGTACGACTTCTTCACCTCGCGGCACTGGTTCGAGCACCTCGACGACCCGCACGAGTTCCTCGTCGACCTGCGGGAGCAGGCGAAGGGGCGCGAGGTCTTCGGCTATGTCGAGGTCCCCGACGCGGTGTACGACCTCGCCACCGCCGGCTGGGAGGTCATCTACCCGCACGTGTCCTACTTCGACGCGTACTCCCTCGCGAGCATCTTCGGCCGGGCGGGCTGGACGGTCGAGTCGACGGGCACGCTGTTCTCCGGCATGTTCCGGTACATCGAGGTGTCGGCGAACCGGCCCCGCGCCGGCGGTCACGTCGCGCACACCGGCGAGCTGCCCTCGATGCGGGCCCGCGACAAGCAGCTCGCGGCGATCGCCGGCTTCGCGGAGCGGCACCACGCCGAGCGCGAGCGCTGGCGGAGCACGATCGCGCAGCTCAACGCCGACGGCGCCCGGCCGGTGCTGTGGGGCGCGGGCTCCCGCGGCGTGCAGTTCCTGGCCCTCGCCGACCGCGAGCTCGGCCTGCACGGCGTCGTCGACCTCAACCCGCGCAAGTGGGGCCGGTTCCTGCCGGTCACCGGGCACCGGGTCGACCCGCCGTCGACGCTGACGACGCTGCAGCCGAAGGCCGTGGTGATCACCAACCCGGCGTACAAGGAAGAGATCGCGAAGTCCCTCGCCGACCTCGGCGTGACCGCAGAGATCCTGGTGGCCTAGCCATGCCTGAATCCCTGCCCAGAGTGACGATCGGCATGACGACGTACAACGTCGAGAAGTACCTGCCTCTCGCGCTGGAGTCGATGCTCGCCCAGGACCACCCGGACTTCGAGATCGTCGTGTGCGACAACCTGTCCACCGACAGCACCTGGGAGATCCTGGAGCGTTACGCCGCCAAGGACCAGCGGGTCAGGGTGTACCGCAACCCGGAGAACCTCGGCGAGGCCGGCAACTTCCGGCGGGTCGTGCAGCTGGCCCGCGGCGAGCTGTTCCGGCTCGCCGCGCACGACGACCTCGCCGCGCCGACCTTGATCAGCCGGTGCGTGGAGGCGCTCGACACGCACCCCGAGGCGATCCTGGCCTTCCCGCAGACGGTGCTGATCGACAGCGACGGCAACGAGATCGGCCCGTGGGACGACGCCATGGACACGTCCACGCTGCGCTCGCGCGGCCGGGTCAGCTGGTACGCGCGGAAGTGGAACCTCTGCAACGAGGTCTTCGGCGTCATCCGCACCGACGTGCTGCGCAGGACCCGGCTGCTCGGGCCGTTCCTGTCCAGCGACGTGCGCATGCTGCACGAGCTGGCGCTGCGCGGCGAGTTCATCCAGGTGCCGCAGCGGCTGTTCTACCGCCGGATGCACGCGACCAACACGTTCGGCGCCCAGCGCGACACCGACGAGGTGCTCGAGTGGCTGGAGCCCGGCGCCGCGAAAAGCAACGCCAAGGGCAAGCCCCGCAAGCGCAAGCCGGCCTCGGACCAGAGCCACCACACCAGGATGACCTGGGAGATCACCAAGGCGCTCATGAGCAACGAGCTGCCGGTGACCGAGCGGGCGGCCGCCACCGGCGCGTTCCTGACCTCGTGGGGCACCCGGCGCGGACGGGCCAAGCTGGGCCGGATCCGCCGCTCGATCACGCGGACGCCGATCGCCCCGCCGCCGTGGGAACAGCCCAACGACCAGCAGCAGCCGCAGGCCTAGGGAGTTCGCATGAGTCAGAGCGTCGACAACAGCGTCGACCCGCTCGACCGCACCGTCGATCTTGACCGTACCGCCGAGATCAGCGCTCTGACCCCACCGCCGGCCGTCCTGTCCGAGGACGCCGAGGAGGCGCCGCGCAATCGCCTCAAGTCGGCGATCTTCTGGTCCTACGCGCTGACCGCCGGCCGGCTGGGCACCACGACGATCGTCACGTTCGTGCTGGCGAAAATGCTGGGCCCGCACGCGCTGGGCGTCGTCACGACCGCGCTGCTGTTCGTGATGATCACGCAGATGCTGCTCCAGCAGACCCTGCTCACCACGATCATCCAGCGGGAGAAGCTCGACCCCGACCACCTCGACGCCGGGTTCTGGCTGGTCATCTGCGGCAGCCTCGCGCTGACCGCGCTCGCCGCCAGCCTGGCACCGCTGTGGGCGGCGTTCAACAACCAGCCGCAGCTCACGATGATCTGCATCGCGCTGACGCCGATGATCCTGCTGCAGGGCCTGACCGTGGTCCCCGAGGCGATCCTGCGCAGGAAGATGACCTTCCGGCCGCTCGCCATCCGCACGCTCATCGCGACCGCGATCGGCGGCGTGGTCGGCATCGCCATGGCGTTCGCCGGCTACCAGGCCTGGGCCCTGGTGGCCCAGCAACTGGTGACCGCCGGTGTCGGCGCGATCGTGCTGTGGACGGTCACCGACTGGCGCCCTCGCTGGCGGCTGCCCCGCCAGGCGGCCAAGGACCTGTGGGGCTTCTCGTCGCAGACCGCGCTCGGCGGCGTCGGCGTGTTCCTCGCGATCCGCATGGACGTGCTGGTGATCGGCAAGTTCTTCGGCGCGAACGCGACCGGCCTTTACCGCATCGCGCAGCGCCTGCCCGACATGCTGACCGAGGTGACCAGCCGGTCGCTGCAGCAGGTGTCGCTGCCAGAGCTGGCCCGGCTGCAGAAGAGGCCGGTCGAACTCGGTGACCGGCTGGCCAAGATGCTGCACGTGTCCGCCGTAACGGGGCTGCCTGCGCTGGGCATCCTCGCCGCCACGGCGAAGCCGCTCGTCGCGCTGCTCGGTCCCGAGTGGTCGCCGGCCGGCACCGGCATGCAGCTGCTGTGCATCGTCGGCATCGTCAACGTCTACGGCGTGCTGCTCGGACCGGCCCTGCAGGCGGTCGGCCGACCGGGCATCAACACCGCGCTGTCGTGGTTCCAGCTGGCCGTCGGCGTCACCACGTTCTACTACATCGGGCAGCTGCTGAACGGCTCCACCGACGACCGGGCGCAGGTCGCCGCGATCGCGATCGGCATGTCCGCGGTCGAGCTGTCGATCACGATCCTGATGATGTACATCACCTTCGTGCGGGTGCTGAAGGTCAACACCTGGCAGATCCTCGGTCCGACGGTGCCCGCGTTCGTCGCGGGCGCCGTGGGTTTCCTGGTGCCGTTCCTGATCGACCGGTTCGGTCTGTTCGACGGTCCGTGGCTGCTGAAACTGGTGGTTTACGGCGTGCTCGCCACGGGCATCTCCGGCGGTCTGCTGCTCGCCCTGGACACACGTACGCGGGGGATGGTCATGCGAAAGCTCGGAAAGAAGTAGGAGCGGTCTTGCTGTTCGACGAATCCAACCGGCTACGGCCCCTGGCCCACGCGGTCATCCCCGGTGGCGCCCACACGTACGCGAAGGGCGACGACCAGTTCCCCGAAGAGGCGCCGGGCTTCATCGTCCGGGGCAGCGGCTGCCACGTGTGGGACGCCGACGGCAACGAGTTCGTCGAATACGGCATGGGGCTGCGCTCGGTCACGCTCGGCCACGGCTACGCCCCGGTCGTGCGGGCCGCGGCCCGGCAGATGGCGGAGGGGCTCAACTTCAGCCGCCCGGCGACGATCGAGCTGACCGCGGCGGAGCGGCTGCGGACCGTGCTCGGCGAGCCCGACCGGATGGTGAAGTTCGCGAAGAACGGCTCCGACGTGACGAGCGCCGCGGTGAAGCTGGCCCGTGCCTTCACCGGCCGGGACCTCGTCGCGATCTGCGCGGACCACCCGTTCTTCTCCACCGACGACTGGTTCATCGGCACGACCGGCATGCCCGGCGGCATCCCCGGCGCGGTCCGGGACCTGACCGTCCGGTACCGCTACAACGACCTCGACAGCGTCGAGGCGCTGATCGCCGGGCACGACGGACAAATCGCCTGCCTCGTGCAGGAGGTCGAGGCGACCGAGCCGCCCGCGCCGGGCTTCCTGCAAGGGCTGCGGGCCCTGTGCGACCGGCACGGCATCGTGCTGATCTTCGACGAGATCATCACCGGCTTCCGCTGGCACGTGCGCGGCGCGGCGCACGTGCACGGCGTCCGGGCCGACCTGACCAGCTACGGCAAGGCGCTCGGCAACGGCTTCGCGGTCGCCGCGCTCGTCGGCCGGCCCGACATCATGGCGCTCGGCGGGCTGCTCACCGACCGGGAGCGGGTCTTCCTGCTGTCGACCACGTACGGCGCCGACACGCACACGCTCGCCGCGACGATGGCCGTGCTCGACGTGTACGAGAACGAACCGGTCATCGAGCACCTGCACCGGCAGGGGCGGCGGCTCGCCGAGGGCGTCACGGCGGCCGCGGCGGCGCACGGGGTCGCCGACTTCGTCGGCGTGGCGGGCCGCGACAGCAACCTGATCTACCTGACCAAGGACGAGCGCGGCGAGCGGTCCCAGCCGTTCCGCACCCTGTTCCTGCAGGAGCTGATCCGCCGCGGCGTGATCGCCCCGTCGTTCGTGGTCAGCTACTCGCACACCGACGCCGACATCGACCGCACGATCGAGGCGGTCGACGGCGCCCTGGCCGTCTACGCGAAGGCGCTGAGCGACGGCGTCGAGGCGTATCTGGTCGGCCGCGCCGTGAAGCCCGTCTTCCGCCCTTACGTCTAAGGGGTACACCCGTGGTCGCAGTCCTCGAACAACGGGAAGAAGTCCAGCGCCCCGGGCGCCCTCTGCTCAAGGCCGCCCTGGTCGTCGGAGCGCTCGCGGCCGGGACGGTCGCCTCGATCCTGCGGCAGCCGGGGCCCGGCGCGCTCGACACGATCTGGGCCGAGGACGGCGAGATCTTCCTGACCCAGGCGGTGCGGGACGGCGCCGGGGCGTTCACGACGTCCTACGCCGGCTACTACCACCTCGTCGCCCGGCTCGTCGCCGGCGTCGCCGCGCTGGTGCCGCCGGCGCAGGCCGCGGCCGCGCTCGCGATCGGCGCGGCGCTGGTCACCACGGTCTTCGCGATCGCCGCGTACGGCCTCAGCGGGGAGTACATCGGCTCGGTCGTGGGCCGGTTGGTGGTGTCGGTGCCGGTCGCGGTGCTGCCGATGGCGCAGGGCGACGTGCTGAACTCCCCGGCGAACCTGCACTGGACCGGCCTCTACGTGCTGTTCTGGTTCCTGCTGTGCCGGCCCGCCTCGACCGCGGGGAAGGTGCTCGCCTGCGCCGGGATCGTGCTCGTGGTCGGCAGCGACATCCTGACCGGGGTCTACCTGCCGCTCGTGGCGTTCGTGCTGTGGTTCCACCGGGACCGGTACGCCGTGGTGAAGGCCGTCGCGTTCGTGGTGCCGCTCGCGGTGCAGGTGCTCGGCCTGCTGACCGGGGCGAGCGAGCGGGAGGGCCTGGCGCCGGACCCGGTGCGGGCGGTGACCGGCTTCGTGCTGCGCGCGGTGCCGACGGCCCTGTTCGGCGAGCGCTGGGTCGGTCAGACGGTCAGCACCCGCAGCCTGCTCTTCGCCGCGCTCGCGTGGCTGCTCCTCGGCGCGGTGCTGGTCCTCGGCCTGCGCAAGGTCGTCCGCCCGCGCTGGACGCTGGTGATCGCGGCCGGGGTGCACAGCGCGCTGGTCTACGTCGCTCCGGTCGCGCTGAGCGGCATCGCCACCCCGCGGTACAACGTGGCGCCGGCGCTGCTGGTGCTGGTCACCCTCGTCGCTCTGCTCAACGACGTGATCGGCGTGCGGGTGCTCGCGGCGCTGCTGCTGGTCGTGTGCGCGGTGAACTTCCGGGTGGACAACGCCAGGGCGGACGGGCCGGACTGGCACACGGGTCTGCGGGGTGCGGAGGCGGCCTGCGCGGCCGATCCGGCGGGGACGGTGAGTGTCGAGGTGACTCCGCTCGCGGCACCCGGATGGCACGTTGCGCTGCCGTGTGACTATGTCGACAGAAAATGACCCCATCGCAAAGTCGGCATCACAGGACAAGCAATTATCAGGCGAACTATGATCCACTCCAGAGTTAAAGACTGATTTTCCTCGACCGTTCGGACAGGCTTGCCTGTCGGAACGACGGAGGTCACTGCACCCCGGAACGAGATTCACATTCCGGAGCCCACAGGTACGCTGAGCTGCGAAACAAGAGATCGCTTCTGTCCGTTTCGCAACCTTGGTACCAATTGAACTAATTGCCTTTTTTGTTGTTTTTAAACGCGTCAAGCGGCATTTCATGTTTCGTTAAAAGAGGCATGTAAAGAATGCGACACGGCGAGTTTGCCAGTGCCCACTTGCCCCGCTGACGCGTTATCCGCCAGTGTCGCTAGGCGACTGCCCGTGGGGGGCGCGCCGCGACGTATTCATTCTTCGGGAGCAGGGTCGGTCATGAAGGTTGGCGTCATCGGCTGTGGTTACTGGGGGGCTAAGCACGTCCGGGTGCTGTCGTCGCTTCCCGAGGTGTCCCTGGTGGTCGCGATCGACGCGCAGTCGGAGCGGATCGAGCCGCTGCGCCGGATGTATCCAAGCGCGCTCTGCGTCACCAGCCTCGACGAGGTCATCGACCTGATCGACGCCGCGATCATCGCCACGCCGCCGCGCTCGCACGCACCCCTGGCGAAGCGGCTGCTCGCCGCCGGCAAGCACGTCATGGTCGAGAAGCCCATGACCGCCTCGACCGCGGAGGCCCGCGAGCTGGTCGCGATGGCCGACGCCAACGGGCTGACCCTCGCCACCGGGCACACCTTCGAGCACAACGCGGTGGTCAAGCACCTGCGCGACATGGTCGCCGCCGAGGAGCTCGGCAAGATCTACTACATCGACACGGCCCGGCTGAACCTCGGCCTCTACCAGCCCGACGTCAACGTCGTCTGGGACCTCGCGCCGCACGACATCTCGATCATCAACATGGTGCTGGGCAGCACGCCGACCGCGGTGAGCGCCTGGGGCGCCAGCCACGCCGGCACGCCCTTCGAGGACGTCGCCTACCTGCGCCTGGAGTACGGCGCGATCGGTGCCACCGCCAACATCCACGTCAGCTGGCTCGACCCGTCGAAGGTGCGACGCGTGACGGTCGTCGGCAGCCAGCGCATGGCGGTCTACGACGACATGCTCGACGAGGGCCGGCTGCGGATCTACGACAAGGGCGTCCAGGGCGCCCCGCTGGACGGCACCGTGCCGATGTCGTACCGCTACGGCGGCATCACCGCGCCGCACATCCCGATGACCGAGCCGCTGGGCGAGGTCGACCGGGACTTCGTGCAGTCGGCACTGACCGGCCGGACCCCACAGGTCGACGGCCGCCGCGGCCTGGCCGTGGTGGAGGTCCTGGAGGCCGCCGCCGAGTCGATGGCGACCGGCCGGACCGTCGACATCTCCCAGCCCGCGACCGTCTGACCCGTTTTCCTTGTCGAGAAAGGACTCCACGTCCGTGCGCATCCCGTTCAATGACCTCGCCACCCCGCACGCGTCGATCGTCGAGGACGTCGTCGCGGAGGTGCGGGCGCTGGCCGGCAACTCCCGCTTCATCGGCGGGCCGGCCGTCGAGGCCTTCGAGCAGGACTTCGCGGCGTACTGCCGCACCACGCACGCCGTGGGGGTCGCCAACGGCACCGACGCGATCGAGCTCACGCTGCGGGCGCTCGGCATCGGCGGTGGCGACGAGGTCCTCGTGCCGGCCAACACGTTCATCGCGACCGCCTCCGCCGTCGCGGCCACGGGCGCCACCCCGGTCTTCGTCGACGTCGACCCGGTCAGCCTCCTCGTCACGCCCGCCTCCCTGGAGGCCGGCGTGACCGAGCGGACCGCCGCGGTGATCCCGGTGCATCTGTACGGGCACATGGTGCCGCCGGGCGACGTGCTGCCGTTCGCGGCGAAGCACGGCCTCGCCGTGATCGAGGACTCCGCGCAGGCGCACGGCGCGAACGCTCCGGCTCCGCAGAGTGCTCAGGATGGCACCCCGGGTGAGAAGGTGCGAGCCGGCTCCTACGGCGTCGCCGGAACCTTTAGTTTTTACCCAGGTAAGAACCTCGGCGCCTGGGGCGACGGTGGTGCGGTCGTCACCGATGATGCGCAGCTCGCTTCGCGAATCCGGTCGCTGGCCAACCACGGCCGGTCCGAAGGCACCGACCACTACGAACACCGCTACATCGGGCGCAACAGCCGGCTCGACGCGTTGCAGGCGACCGTCCTGCGCCGCAAGCTTGCCGATCTGGACACCGCCACCGGGCAGCGCCGGCGCGTCGCGTCGGTCTACACGGAGGCGCTCGCCGCGCACGGCATCCCGATGGTGGCACCGCTGCCCGGCGTGGACAGTGCGTGGCACCTGCTCGTGGCGCGGGTCCAGGGCCGTGAGTCGGCCAGGGAATTTGTCAGGCGCCAGCTCGACGAGGCCGGTATCGGCACCGGGGTCCACTACCCGGTTCCTTGCCATCGTCAACACGCATACGCTACCGACCAGACCGTCAGCCTCCCGGCGGCCGAGCAGGCCGCCACCGAGATCGTCTCTCTTCCCTTCTTCCCCCACCTGCGGGACGAAGAGGTCGCCTACGTCGCGGACCACCTCGCGAAGGCGATCACCGCGCTCTGATCTTGATCAGCTCGCTCGTTCGTTGTCGCACCAACGTGCAGTGAGGAGGTGTCGCTGTTGACCGCGCCACAGGCCGTCGACGCAACACTCAATGTCCCGTCGTCCGACGTCTCGCTCGAAGACGAGGCCCCGGACGACGCCACCGTCGTGATCTCATCCCTGCCGCAGCCCGCGGCCGAGCCGGGCGTCGCCGATGACGCCACGGTCGAGATACCGATGCCGCAACGGGTGCTGCGCAAGGTCGGCAGCGGCTGGGGCCTGATCCAGGGGCACCGGGAAGGGCGCTCGCTCATCCCGAAGCGGTCGCTGCGGCAGCTCCTGGAAGGGCTCGTCGCCCTGGCGATCCTGGCCGCGCTGTCGCCCGTGCTGCTCGTGGTCGCGCTCGCGGTCAAGTGGACCAGCGAGGGCCCGATGCTGTTCCGGCAGGAGCGCCTGGGCCTGCACCGCAGCACGTTCAAAATCATCAAGTTCCGCACGATGAGCAACAAGAACAGCGACGCGCAGCACCGCGAGTTCGTCAAGAAGATGCTCACCTCCGACGACGACGTCGACGGCGGCGAGCAGGGCGTCTACAAGCTGGTCAACGACCCGCGGATCACGCCCATCGGCGGCTTCCTGCGGCGCACCAGCATCGACGAGCTGCCCCAGCTGTGGAACGTGGTCCGCGGTGAGATGTCGCTCGTCGGCCCGCGCCCGGTGCTCGCCTGGGAGGCGGACCTGTTCCCGCCGGAGGCGGAGCGGCGCTTCGCGGCCCGGCCCGGCATGACCGGCCTGTGGCAGGTGTCCGGCCGCAGCACCCTGGACTTCAAGGCCGCCCTCGAGCTCGACGTCCTCTACGTCGAGAAGAAGTCGGTCTGGTACGACATCACCATCCTCTGGCGGACCGTCGGGGTCGTCTTCAACCGATCGGTGGCACGGTGAAGGATTCGCGACTCCACGTCGTGATCGCGGTGGCGAATCTGCCGGTCGAGCGCGACCGGCGGGTCATCCGCGAGGTCAAGGCCCTCGAAGCGGCCGGCTACCGGGTGACGGTCATCTGTCCCCGGGGCGGGCAGAAGATCACCCAGGTCCCCGGCACCGTCGACGCCAAGGTCCGCTCCTACAAGATGTACGAGTCGTCCGGCGGCGCGGTGTCCTTCGCGATCGAGTTCGCCTGGTCCTTCGCGTGCATCGGCTGGCACCTGCTGGCCGCCGTGCTCCGCGACCGGGCCGTCGCCGCCCAGGTGTGCAACCCGCCGGACGTGTTCTTCCCCCTCGCGCTGCTCATGCGGATGCTGGGCCGGCCGTGGGTGTTCGACCACCACGACCTGTCCCCTGAGGTGTACCAGGCCCGCGGCGGCCGCCCCGGCTCGGTGCTGGACAGGATCCTGCTGCGCTTCGAGAAGTGGTCGCAGCGCGCCGCCTCGGCCGTCGTGTCGACCAACGAGTCCTACCGGGAGCTCGCGATCAGCCGCGGCGGCTGCGACCCGTCCCGGGTCGTCGTGGTCCGCAACGGCCCGTCGTCCGCCGAGGTCCGGCCCGTCGCCTCGGCCCCGGCCGACATCGACGACCACACCATCGTCTACCTCGGTGTCCTCGGCGCGCAGGACGGCGTCGACAACGCGATCCTGGCCGCCGAGCGGCTGGTCGACCTGCGCGGCCGGCTCGGCTGGCGCCTGGTCGTCGCCGGTGACGGTGAGTGCCTGGAGAGTCTCAAGGCACTCACGGTCGAGCGGAAGCTCGAGGACGTCGTGGAGTTCACCGGCTGGCTCGGCGTCGAGGAGATCGACCGGCTGCTGCGCACCGCTTCCGTCGGATTGCAGCCAGATCCGCGCAGCGCGCACGCCGAGGTGTCGACAATGGCCAAGACCGTCGAATACCTCGCCCGGGGGCTCCCGGTCGTCGGCGTGGACATGCGGGAGACCCGGCGCAGCGCCGGTGACGCCGGGGTCTACGTCCCGAACGGCACCCCCGAGGAGTTCGCCGTCGCCCTGCACCGCCTGCTCGACGACCCGGTGGCTCGCGCGTCGATGCGCAATGTCGCGCTCGCGCGGTTCCGCAACACCTTGGCCTGGGAGCACCAGGCGGCGGCGTATGTCCGACTATGGGATGAGTTGCTGTCCACCCGCCGGGAGAGGTACAAAGCGGGATCGGCGATCGTTCGGCAAGCCGCACCCGCAGACGTCAGTCAGGCAGAACAACGACAGTGATGAGCGCAATTGCATACGGCCCGACCGGCGACCGCGCTTGTATGAGGGGATGACGTGGACCTCTGGGATCTCGCCAAGCTGATGGGTCGCCGCTGGTACCTGATGGCGCCGATGATCATCTTGACCCTCGCCGCGACCAGCTGGGCGCTGCTGACGATCAAACCCGACTACACATCGACCGGTCAGATCATGCTGATCCCGCCGGCCGACCGCACGCCTCTCACCCCGGCCGAGCTCCAGTCGACCAACACGTGGGTGGAGGTCGGCGAGGACATCATGGCCAAGGCCCTGTCGATCTCGCTGAACACCAACCAGACCCACAAGGAGATCGAGGGCGAGGGCTTCTCGACCACCTTCGAGGTGGCCGCCGAGGACCGCTCCAGCATCCTCACCGTGACCGCGACGGCGACCACGGCCGCGGCCGCACAGGCGACGGTGCAGCGCCTCCAGAAGCAGATCACCCGTGAGGTCGACGAGATGCAGGCGCGCTACAAGCCCAAGGCGGGCCGCGCGATCAGCACCCAGGTCCTCGACGGCGGCGACACCATCGAGGTGGTCTCCTCCAAGGTCAAGCGCGCCGCGGTCGTCATCGTCGGCGTCGGTCTGCTGCTCACCGCCGCGGTGACCATCATCGGCGACAACATCCTGCGCCGCCGGGCGCGGGCCCAGCTGCTGCGCCGCCGGCAGGGCGACCTCGAGTCCGGCGACGGCGACGACCTCATCGCCGACACCGACCGGCTGCCCTCCCCCCGCGCCAACGGCGCCGGTGGACCGCCCGGCGGCGGGGAAGCCGTCGCGAAACAGGACGAGACCGCGGTGCTCAGCGTCGGCCGGATCAAGAGCACCGTCGCGACCAGCAACGGCAACAACAGCAACGCAGCCGGGCCGGGCCTCACCGTGGCCTACCGGCAGCCCGAGATCGCCCCGGACGACGACCGCCGCGGGGTCGAGCCCGACGACGCCACGATCATCCTGCCCCTCGGCAACACCCCATGGGCCGGCCGGGAAGGGCGCGACAAGGACAACGAGGCGCGTAACCGTTGACCTCCAGCACCGTCGCCGGCGAGAGCCGCACGCGTCAGGCGCCGCCCCAAGCGGTGGCGCCTGACGACCTGCGGATCTTCAAGCGCAAACCGAAGCGGAAGTGGGCCCAGGGCTACCGGCCCTCCCCCGACCTGCTGCCGGTCCTCGTCGACGAGCGGACCTACGCCTCCCGCCGCCGGCGCAGCCACATCGACGCCGCGTCGCTGCTGGTCCTGGTCGTCATCCTGATCCAGTTGCTGCCGTCCCGGCTCGTCGTGCCGGACCTGACCTCGGTCGGCCGGCCCGGCCTGCTGATCGGGCTCCTGCTCGCCGTCTGGTGGATGCTGTCCAAGCTGCACCCGCGCCTGGCGATGATCGGCCCGCAGCCGATGCGCTGGGCGTTCGTGGTCTATGCGCTGACGCTGCTGCTGTCCTATGCGGCCGGGCAGTTCCGCGGCCTGCCCGTGCTGGAGGCCAACTCCGCCGACCGCGCGCTGCTCGGCGCGCTCGCGTTCATGGGCATCGTCTTCATGACCGCCGACGGCGTGCCGACCCGTGACCGCCTCGACGACGTGCAACGGGTCCTGGTGTATTGCACCGGCATCAACGCCGTGCTCGGCATCATGCAGTTCGTCACCAAGAAGGACCTGACCCAGAGCATCGTCATCCCCGGCCTGACCCTGCAGGGCGAGCTGGTCGGCCTCGCCGACCGCGGCGGCGGCGGACTCATCCGGGTCGCGGGCACCACCGGGCACTTCATCGAGTTCAGCGTCGTCATGGCGTTCGCGGTGCCGCTGGGCATCCACTACGCCCGCTACGCCAGCACGAAGCTCGAGCGCCGCATCTTCCTCGTCACCACGCTGCTGATCGCGGGCTCCATCCCCCTCGCGCTGTCCCGCACCGGCATCCTCGCCGTCGGCATCGCGCTGCTGTGCATGTGGCCCGCGTGGAACTGGCGCTTCCGCTTCAACGTCGTCGTCATCAGCGTCGGCCTGCTCGCCCTGCTGTCCGTGATCCGGCCCGGTCTGCTCGGCACGCTGCGCTCCCTGTTCAGCAACGCCGAGGACGACCCCAGCATCAAGGGCCGCACCGACGACTACGCCATCGTCTTCCAGTACGCCTCCGAGCGGCCCTGGCTGGGCCGCGGCACCGGCACGTTCATCCCCGAGCTCTACCGCTACCTGGACAACCAGTGGCTGATGACGCTCATGAACAACGGCTACCTCGGCATCGCCGGGATGGTCGTGCTGCACTTCTCCGGCGTGTTCCTCGCGATCATCGCGTTCCGCCGGGCGGAGAACGAGGTCGACCGGCACCTGTGCGCGGCGATCTCGGCGGTGCCGCTCATCGCGGCCCTCACCGGCCTCACGTTCGACTCGTTCTCGTTCAGCACCTTCGTGGTCGTGCTCGCCCTGCAGCTCGGTGCCGCCGGCGCGATGTGGCGCTTCACGCACCCGGCCCGCACCACCCGCGGCGCCGCCGTCGGCGCACTGCAACAGCAGCGTTGATCCTTCCTGGAGCGTTCCGGTGATCTGCGTCGTCCCGCCCCGCCCCATCCAGAACTCCTTGTCCCGCCCCGAACGGAGCCCTCGGTGATCTCTGTTGTCATCGCCGCGCACAACGAGGCGGCGGTCATCGGACGCTGCCTCGACGGCATCCTCGCCCCCGACATCGACATCACCGTCGTCGCCAACGGCTGCGGCGACGACACGGCCGCGATCGCCGCGAGCCGCCCCGGTGTGCGGGTCATCGACCGCCCGGAGCCGGGCAAGTCGGGCGCGCTCAACGCCGGCGACGCGGTCGCCGTGGGCTTCCCCCGCGTCTACCTCGACGCCGACATCCCGCTGACCGCCGCGGATCTGCGCGTGCTGGCGGGCTTCCTGTCCGATACACCCGGCCTGCTCGCCGCGACCGCGCACCGGGCCCTGGACACCCGCGGCCGCCCGCTGGCTGTGAAGGCGCACAGCGCGATCAACGGCCGGCTTCCCGCGTACCGCGACGCGCTCTACGGCCGCGGCGTCATCGCGCTGTCCGAGGCGGGCCGCGCCAGGTTCGGCACCTTCCCCGAGGTGGTCGCCGACGATCTCTTCCTCGACGGGCTCTTCGGCCCCGGCGAGAAGGCCGAGACGCCCGCCGTCGTCGCCGTCGTCGAGACGCCGCGGCGCACTTCGGACCTCGTGAAGCGTTTGGCCAGGGTACGAGCGGGTAACGCCGCCCTGCGCGCCGCAGGTGCCGCCCGCCCGGCGGCGCGCTCCTCGTGGTTGCGCGACGTGGTGCTCCCCCGGCCCTGGCTCCTGCCGGCGGCGGTGGGCTACGTCGCACTCACCGTCGCCGCGTCGCGCGCCGCGCGCCGCCGCGACGTCGGCTGGGGCCACGACACATCCACCCGCGGAGCAGTCGGAGCACAACAGTGAGCCTTGAGCCAGTCGTCAGCGTCGTCCTCGTCTCGTACAACACCCGCGAGCTGACGCTCAAGAACCTCGCGGGCCTGCAGGCGGGCACCGCCGTGCCGATCGAGATCATCGTGGTCGACAACGCGTCGACCGACAACTCCGCCGCCGCGATCGGGCACGCCTACCCGGAGGTCCGGGTCCTGCGCCAGCCGGTCAACCTCGGCTTCGGCAACGCCGTCAACCTCGGCGCCGCACACGCCACCGGCCGCTGGATCCTGCTCATCAACCCCGACACCGAGCCCGTCGGCGACGTGATCCGCACCCTCGTCGAGTACGCCGGCGGCCACCCTTCGAACCGTATCTACACGGGCCGGACGCTGCGCGCCGACCACACCGACGACGGCCACTCCGTCCACGCGCTGCCCAGCCTGTGGGGCTACGTCTGCTTCGCGACCGCGCTGTCGTCCCTGCGCCGCACCTCGCCGCTGTTCAACCCCGACGAGCTGCCCGGCCTGGACCGCGCCATCGGCGGCGAGGTGCCGGCCGTGTCCGGGTGCCTGCTGCTGATCGACCGGCCGCTGTGGGAGCAGCTCGGCGGTTTCACCCCCGACTACTTCATGTACAGCGAGGACATCGACCTCAGCGCCCGCGCCCGAGACCTGGGCGCCCGCCCCGTCCTCGTGCCCGAGGCCCAGCTCCTGCACGTCGGCGGCGCCGCCTCCAGCACGGTCAACAAGCGCATCATGGTCCTGCGCGGCAAGACCACCTTCATCCGCCTGCGGTGGTCCCCCGGCCGCGCCAGGCTCGCCCGCCTGCTCATCTCCGCCGGCGTGCTGCTCCGCGCCATCCCCGGCGCAGGCTGGCGCGAGGTGTGGCGCCAGCGGGCGACGTGGCTGTCCGGCTGGCCTGCCCCGACCGGCACCGTCCACATTCCCGCGCCTTCGTTGCCCGCCCCGATCTCGGCCGTCCCGGCGGACTCGGAGTCGGACCAGCCCATCCACTGACCCGCTTTCCGACTTCCGGGCTTCCCGCTGTCGGTGGTCGCGGCGGGTTCCAGAGTCTGGCGCGAGGTGCGTGGCGGCATTTCGCCGTCCCCGCTTACCGGGCTTCCGCTTCCTGGTTCTCCTGCTTCCGGCTTCGGCCGTCACTTCCGCGGCGCACCAGGGCCGTTGAGGTGGACGCGAGCTTTCTCACCGTAGCATTCCCGAAAAAACAATCATGAGTTTCGTAATCGACCCAACGCGTTGCGTCATACGACCAGGCCTTCCGGCTTCGGCCTTGCCGCGTTTCCGCGGACGAACCGTACACCCGTCAGCCGTAGCGCGGGGCGCTGCGGCTGCGCTGGATGTTGGGCATGCGGCGTTCGCGGCCGCGCCAGCAGCCGGTGTGCCAGTGGCGGCGGTCGCCGAGGTCGCCGCGGCCGTCGGCGGGCCAGGCCACCAGGTGCGGCACACCCGGGGCGATCTCGTGGTCGCAGCCCGGGCACCGGTACGCCTTCGTCGCGGCGCTCGCCGGGATGTTGCGCACCTGCCACTCGCCGTCGCTCCAGGTCTGCACCCCCTCGACGCCGCGCTTGACCCGTTCGAGATCGATCGGCTCGGGCGCGGCGTCGCGGCGGGGATGGTTGCGACGTGGGCTCACCGTTCCAGCGTACCGATGATCACCGTTTCGAGTAGTCGCGGAACCCCCGGCCCACCTTCCGGCCCAGGTACCCCGCGGTCACCAGGTGCTCCAGCAGCGGCGCCGGGGCGAAGCCGGGCTCGCGCAGCTCCAGATACAGCTCCCGCTGGATCGCGAGCGAGACGTCCAGACCGACGACGTCGAGCAGCTCGAACGGCCCCATCGGGTATCCACAACCGAGCTTCATCGCGTAGTCGATGTCGTCGGCGGTCGAGTATGACGCCTCGACCATCTTCACCGCGTCGTTGAGATACGGGAACAACAGCGCGTTGACCACGAACCCGGACCGGTCGGAGCACACCACCGCGTGCTTGGCGAGGGCCCGGCACACCGCGGTCGCCGTCGCCACCGTCGCCTCGGACGTCCGGATCGTGCGGACCACCTCGACCAGCCCCATGACCGGCGCCGGGTTGAAGAAGTGCAGCCCCACCACGTCCGCGGGCCGCTCGGTCGCCACCGCGCACTCGATGACGGGCAGGCTCGACGTCGTCGTGGCGAGCACGACCCCCGGCTTGCAGATCTCGTCGAGCGACGCGAACAGCGCCTTCTTCACCGACAGCTCCTCGACCACCGCCTCGACCACCAGGTCGACGTCGGAGAGATGATCGAGCGTCGCGGACCACGTGACCCGCCCGATCGCGGCGTCCCGGTCCTGCTCGGTGAGCTTGCCGCGCACGACGCCCTTGTTGAGCGACGTCTTCAGCCGCTCGCACACCTTCGCGGACTTCTCCGCCCCGCGGGTCACCGAGACGACTTCGAACCCGGCCTTGGCGAACACCTCGATGATGCCTGTCGCCATCGTGCCCGACCCGACCACGCCGACCTTCGCGACGCTCAGTGCCGCCTGGCCCGCTTCGGCGTCCTTCGACGGCGTCAGCTCGTCGGCCACGACGACCGGCGAGCCCGGCTTCTCGTACGTGTAGAACCCCCGCCCGGACTTCCGCCCGAGCAGCCCCGCCGTCACCATCTGCTTGATCAGCGGCACCGGGGCGTGCCTGCGGTCGCGGCCGCCGCGCCGGTACATCGTGTCGAGGATCTCGTACGCCGTGTCGAGCCCGATCAGGTCCATCAGCGCGAGCGGCCCCATCGGCAGCCCACACCCGAGCTTCATGGCCGCGTCGATGTCCTCGCGGGTCGCATACCGCGCCTCGACCATGGACACGGCCTGGTTGAGATACCCGAACAGCAGCGCGTTGGCGATGAACCCGGCCCGGTCCGTGATCGTCACGTCCACCTTGCCGAGCCGCTCGCACAGCGCCTCGATGTCCGCCACCACGTCCTGCGACGTGACGACCGTCCGCACCACCTCGACCAGCTTCATGATCGGCGCCGGGTTGAAGAAGTGCATGCCGATCACCTGGTTCGGCCGGCCCGTCGCCACCGAGATCTCGGTGACCGACAGGCTGGACGTGTTGGTCGCGAGGATCGCCTCGGGTTTGCACACCCGGTCGAGCTCGGCGAAGATCCGCTGCTTGAGGTCCAGATGCTCGGGCACCGCCTCGATCACCAGGTCCACCTCGTGCAGCGCGGCCAACCCGACGGCGAACGTCACCCGCCCCAGCAGCGCGTCCCGATCGTCCGCGGACAGCTTGCCCTTCGCGACGGCCCGGTCCAGCGACCCGCGCATCGTCGCCTCACCCCGGTGCAGCGCGACGTCACTGATCTCGACCGCGGTCACCGCCAGCCCACTGCGCGCGAAGACCTCGACGATGCCGGCGCCCATGGTGCCCAGCCCGACCACGCCCACGGAACCAAACTCGCGCCCCATCGCACGACCTCCCTAACGACCGCTCAGGTTACTGGCGAGTCTCCCACGTCATCCCCTCCTCACGCGCTGTGGGATATCTGGCTCTGCCGGCTGCGGCGGCAAGCCGCCGCACCGGGGATGCCCACCCCCGCCGCAAGCGGCGCACAGCCGCGCGTGCCGCGCAGGCTGGGATCCGGTCACGTCCGCCTCGGTGGCGTACGAGTGGCACCACGGCCGTGCGCCCCGTCGATCTCGAGGTCGTCGTCGCCCTCTTTGATGATCCGGAAGACTTTTCGCCGCCAGGGCGACAACATCTCTTCCGGATCATGATAAATAGGCAAGTGTCGATGGCCGGACCGGGGAGTACCCGGGTTCGGGCAGTGATCTTCGGGCCGGCGGGCTCGACCACCTGAAGCGGCCGGCCAGAAAACCGGAAACAGCCGCGGTGGGACGGAAGCGGTGACGCGGAGGCGGCGACTCAGGTCCAGCGGATGGTGGCTCGCTCGCGCCAGAGGGACAAAACGGACTCGTCGCCGCGGACGTGGAGGTCGGTGGTGGTGCGGCGGTTCCACAGGGCGAGATACAGGTCGCCTGCGGGGCCCCGCAGGGTGCAGTCGGCGGTGGTGGGGGTGCCGCGGGTGATCTCGGCGCCGGTGGGGCCCATCCGGACGGTCCAGGAGTGGGGGGCGTCGGCAGCCTCGACGGCGAGGGTGGCGGGCTCGTCGGTGCGCAGGCGACGGCCGCGGGCCGCATAGAAGGCCATGAGCAGCTCGTCGATGCCGTCGACGCCGAGGTCGCGGTCGACGCCGTCGGGCCGGCCGGCGGCGGCGTGGAGGTCGGCGCGGTGGATGATCGTCTCGTGGGCCTGGCGGCGGGCCCAGAAGGACAGCGGGGAGTCGGCGGGGAGGAAGTGCCAGCAGGTCAGGTCGGTGGGGGCGGCGCGGAGCTGGTCGACGAGGGCGAGGTGGCCGGCCTGGAACCAGGGGACGAGGTCAGGGTCGGCGGGCATGGCGCCGATGGCGTGCTCCTCCTCGTCGTCGGTGAGGACGGCGGGGCGGGCGTCGCGGACATAGGCCGTCGCCCAGCGGTGGACATAGCCCACGTGCTGGACCAGGTCGCGGACCGTCCAGTCTGGGCAGGTCGGCACGGGGGCGTCGAGGCCCGCCTTCTCTGCCGCGTCGACGAAGTCGAGCCCGGCACGCTCCAGCGCATCGATGTGCTGCCCGATCTCCATGCCGACATGCTAGGCCGACCCACCGACAAAAACCGTCAGGCGGCGAGCAGCCCGCCGATCCAGATCCCCCCGATGATCAGGGCGGTGGCGAGCTCGATCAGCATCGATACGCCGGCGGCCTTGAGCGCGTGCTTGGTCGACTGCCAGGCGAGGCTGTTGTCCTTCTGGCGGATGCGCTCGACGATGAAGACGCCGAGGACGAAGCCGATCACGAGGCCGACGACCGGGATCAGGAAGAAGCCGATGATGCCCAGGACGCCGCCGAGGAACAGGGTCAGGTTGGGCACGCCGGCGCGCTTGAGGTTGCGGCCCGGGACGAGGTATTTCGCGGCGAAGCCGAGGCCCAGCACGACGGTGGCCGCGGCCGCGACGGTCCAGCCGATGGCGCCGTGGCCGCCGAAGACGGCCCACACCATGACCCCGGCCCAGCACAGCAGCAGGCCGGGGAGCATGGGGATCACGACGCCGAGCACCCCGATCAGCACCGCGGCGCCGGAGATGAAGGCCACGAGCCCGGAGCTGTCGGTCACATCCACGATGGTCAGGCTAGGCGGCGGCGACCACTGGCGCCAGCGCTACGCGGAGGCCACGACCGAGGCGAGCGCCGCGGCGAAATCGGCGGCGCGTTCCACGTGCGGCGAGTGGCCGCAGCCTTCGTAGACGATCTCGGTGTACGGCCCGTACGCGGTCAGCACGGCCCTGGTCTGCCCGATCATCGGCTGCGGCGGGCAGTCCTCCTCGCCGGGCCAGCCGGGGACGAGGCCGAGCTTGCCGAGCTGTGCGAGGTCGAAGAACGAGGCGTCGGACACGATCGCGTCCTGGTCGCCGCGGATCCAGGTGATCGGGGGCTTGACCGGGAGGTCGACGATGCCGGAGAGGTTGAGCCAGCGCGGTGACAGCGTGTTGAGCACGCCGAGCTCGCCGGGCCCGGCACCGGGCCAGTTGTCGCTGGTGGACCCGGTGCCCGGGTAGTTCGAGGAACCGACGGCGGTGCTGAGCATGGTGTCCAGCAGCAGCTCCTCGTCGTCGCCGAGGGACGACGGGTCGGCGACGTAGAAGGCGCGCATCACGTTGCGCGGAGAGGCCTGCTCGTCGGTGCCGCGGTCCGCCGCCGCCAGGAGCCGCACGAAGTCCGGATTGGCCGATCCTCCGCCGGTACCGGCGAAGTCCGGCGTGGTCGCAGTGCCGGTGAGGTCGCGGGTGCCGCCGAAGCCGTACGGGGAGACGGGCGCCTCCAGTACCAGCGCCGCGATCGAAGAAGGGTGATCGAGCAGCAGCTGCAGCGCCACCCCGCCGCCCAGCGAGTGTCCGACGACGACCGGCGGCCGGTCGAACCCCAGCAGCAGCGGCACGAGGTCGTCGGCGAAGTCGCGGACGCCCCGCGTGGCGTCGACGGGGAGGGTGGGGCTCGCGCCGTACCCCCGCAGGTCAGGCGCGACGATCCGCCAGTCCTGCGGCAGGTGGCGCAGCAAGGGCTCCCAGAACCCGGATGACGAGCAGTTGCCGTGGATGAGCAGGACCGGAGGGCCGTCGACCGGGCCACGGGTGGTGACGTGCATCACCGCATCGTGGCACCCTCGATTTGCCTGTCACATGGTGTCGGCCCACATGTTCCGGTCGTATTTCGTGAGGGCCCAGATGACTGCGATGTCCGCCGCGATGATGAGCATCGACCACAGCGGGTAGTACGGCAGGAACAGGAAATTGGCCACCGCGCTGATCGCGGCGAGGACGATGCCGAGCACCCGCGCCCACACCTGGCCGGCCAGTACCCCGACGCCGCCGGCGGCGACCAGCACGCCGAGCGCCAGGTGGATCCAGCCCCAGGTCTCGACGCCGAAGCCGAAGAGGTAGTTGTCGGTGAGCACGTAGAAGGTGTCCTCGAAGATCGCCGTCAGGCCGACGACGATCTGGAAGATGCCGATGACGACCATCATGCTGCCGCCGAAGACGGCGAAGCCGGTGACCCAGCCCGATTGGCGTCCCGTTGTCGATGTCGTACTCATGCGGCCCACCGTGTGCCGCCCAGAGGTGAACCCCACTCACCCGCCGGGGATGCAGAAGTCAGTGCTTGACGCTTCAAGTACCAACCCCGCATCATCTGCTTGAAGGTTCAAACACTTAGGGAGACGACGACCATGAACATCGTGCTGTGGGTCCTGCAGGGCCTGCTCGGCGCCGCCTTCATCGCGGCCGGGCTGATGAAGGCGACCCAGCCGAAGGAGAAGCTGCCCGCGAACATGACGTGGACCCAGCGGTACGGCGCCGGGACCATCAAGTTCATCGGTGTGACGGAGCTGCTCGGCGGCCTCGGCCTGATCCTGCCGTGGGCGACCGGCATCGCGCCCGTCCTGACCCCGATCGCCGCCGTCGGCCTGCTCGTCATCATGCTGCTGGCGGTCGTGGACCACGTGCGCGCCAAGGAGTACGGCGTCGTCCCGGTCAATCTGGTGCTCGGCGCGATCGCCCTGGTCATCGCGATCGGCCGGTTCTGACAAAAGGGCACCATGGAAGGCACCATGGAGGGCATGAACGACGAGACACGATGGCTGGACGACACCGAGCGGCGCGCTTGGATGTCGCTGCTGGCCGTCGTGCTCGTCGGGTTCCCGGAGCTGGAGCGCACGTTCCGCCCGCACGGCCTGGTGCACGTGGAGTACGGGCTGCTCGCGGCCCTCAGCGGCGAGGACGAGGGGCTGCGCCTGTCGGAGCTCGCGGCGCAGATGAACATGTCGCAGAGCCGGCTCAGCCACCGCATGCGCAAGCTCGTCGACCTCGGCTACGTCGAGGTCACCGGCGACGCGTGCGACGGGCGGGTCAGCATCGCCAGGGTCACCGGGGCGGGCCGCCGCTGCGCCGAGGAGGTCTCCCCCGCCCACCTCGCCGACGTGCGGCGGCTCATCTTCGACCACCTCGACGAGGCACAGACGCAGGCGCTCGCCGACGCGCTCGGAGCGGTCGCCGACAACCTCGGCTCCAGTTGTCCCGGTGCGCCCAAGGGTCCGCCGGTGCCGAAGGCGCGTGCCTGAGCGGCCTTTGCGCCGGTCGTACACCCGCCGCCGAAGTCACTCCGGGTGACCACGCTGTGCGAGCGGAAAGCCGTCACAGCATCGGAACCACAGAGCCTGTCGGCGCGCGGCCGGACAGGAATAGAGTGACCGCATGCGTGCCGTCGTGATCACTGGAGTGTCCCGCGGCCTGGGCGCCGCCCTCTTCGATGTGTGCAACGCGCGCGGTGACCGGATCCTGGCGGTCGGCAGGCATTTCAGGCCCGAGCAGCACCAGAGCCGCGACGACCGGCCCGGCGACATCACGCTCTTCTCGACCGACGTGGCCGACGCGCACTGGCTGCCCGACCACGACACGCTGCGCGGCTTCCTGCGCGACGCGGACGAGGCGGTGCTGCTGCACAACGCCGCCGTCGTCGAGCCGATCGGCGCCGTCGGCAAGCTCAGCACCGAGGCGATCACGCACGCGATCGCGGTCAACCTGACCGCACCGGTGGTGCTGACCAACAGCTTCCTGCGCGCGGCACCCCGTGACGCGCGGCTGCGGCTGCTCTTCATCTCCTCCGGCGCCGCGCACCGGATCATCGACGGCTGGTCGCTCTACTGCACCACGAAGGCCGGCGGCGAGACGTTCTTCGAGGCGGTCGCCTCGCAGGTCGCCGGCGACGAGCGGATCACCGTCGCCAGCGTCGACCCCGGGCAGATGGACACCGGCATGCAGGGCAGCATCCGCCGCGCCGCCGCCTCGGGCACCTACTTCCCGGGCCAGCAGCGGTGGATCGACGCGCACGCCGAGGGCCGGCTCGCCGATCCGATGACCGTCGCCGAGCGGATCCTCAAGGAGCACGCCCCTTAGTCGCTCAGGACCTCACGCAGGCGGGGGGCGAAGGCGGCGGGGTTGCCGTGGCCGCCATGGCCGCCTGGGAACTGCGCGACCTCGACCCCGAGCCGGTCCGCGAGCTCCACACCGACGCGATGCGGCGGCTCGCCGGCGCTGGCCGCGCCGACCGCCGGCACGACCCGGACGGGGCCTGCGCGCAGCGAGTCGAGGTCGGGCACCCACACGCCGAAGGCCGGCACCTCGTAGCCTGCGAAGAACGGCAGGTTGCCCTGCATCCGTGCCATGAACTCCGGGCTCGGAGGGGCGGCGGCCGGCTCCCCCGCCATCGCCATGCCTTCGCCGAAGACGGCCATCGCCGCGCCCCAGCCGTCGCGGTGGAATGTCGCCTCCACCTCGCGCATCAGGTCGCGCCAGCGCATGGCGTCGGCGAGCAGCTCGAACGCGGGTGGCTCGTGCGCCACCACCGTGCGGACCAGCTCGGGATGCCGGGCGGCGAGCTCCAGGGCGATCTCGGCGCCCGAGCTGTTGCCGAACACCTCGGCCGGCTCGTCCTCGGTGACGCCGACGGCGGCGAGCAGCCGGTACGCGTCGTCGCCGTGCTCCTCGACCGACTGCACCGCGGGCGGTCCGTCCAGCGGGCTGCGGGAGTTGCCCCGCCGGTCGTAGGTGACGACGGTACGGTCCTCCGCGAGCGCCTCGGCGAGGCCGGCGAAGCCCTCCGCGTCGTACACGCCGCCGCAGATCAGCAGCAGGACCGGGCCGTTGCCGCGGACCTCGTAGCGCAGGGTGGCCCCGGGCACCGTGAGCGTTTCGACCTTCATGATTCCTCCTTGTGGCAGGTGCCCGATGGTCGTCGCGGCGCAGGCGCTCTCGACATGGATTTCGGGGCTACTCGTGAGTAATTTCCGGGTTTACACTCGCGCCATGACCGCCACGCGAACTCCCGGCGTCCCCGCCATCGACGAGGGCTCGCTGATCTCGACCAACCCCGCCAGCGGCGAAGAGGTCGGCCGCTTCCCCGTGGCCTCCCCCGATCATGTCACCGACACGGTCAGCCGGGCCCGGGACGCGGCCGGTTGGTGGGCCGGACTCGGATTCGCCGGTCGCCGCAAGCGGCTGCTCGCCTTCCGCAGCGTGCTGACCAACCGCCTGGAGGAGCTCGCCGAGCTGATGCACCGCGAGGGCGGCAAGCCCACCGCGGACGGGCTCGTCGAGGCGATCGCCGCGATCGACCACGTCGCCTGGGCCGCGCACCACGCCCGGAAGGTCCTCGGCCGGCGCCGGGTCGGCTCGTCGATCCTGCTCGCCGAGCACAGCTCCTACCTGGAATACCTCCCGTTCGGCGTGATCGGCGTCATCGGACCCTGGAACTACCCGGTGCTCACGCCGATGGGTTCCATCGCGTATGCCCTGGCCGCCGGCAACGCCGTCGTGTTCAAGCCGAGCGAGTACACGCCCGCGGTCGGCCAGTGGATGGTCGACCGTTTCGCCGAGGTGGTGCCGGAGCACCCGGTCCTGCAGATCGTGCACGGCATGGGCGACGTCGGCGGGGCGCTGTGCCGCTCCGGGGTCGACAAGATCGCCTTCACCGGCTCGACCGCGACCGGCAAGAAGGTCATGGCGGCCGCCGCCGAGTCCCTCACCCCGGTCCTGCTGGAGTGCGGCGGCAAGGACGCCATGATCGTCGCCGCCGACGCGGACCTCGACGCCGCCGCCGACGCCTGCGTCTGGGGCGGCCTGACCAACGCCGGTCAGACCTGCGTCGGCATCGAGCGGGTGTACGTGGCGGACCGCGTCTACGACGAGTTCCTCGGCCGCGTGGTGGCGCGCGCGGCGAAGCTCACGGTCGGCGAGGAGGGCACCGCCGACATCGGCCCCATCACCATGCCCTCGCAGATCGACATCATCCGCCGGCACATCGAGGACGCGCTGACCCGCGGCGCCCGGGCGGTGCTGGGCGGCGCCGAGGCGGTCCGGCCGCCCTTCGTCAGCCCGACGATCCTGGTCGACGTGCCGGAGGACGCCGCCGCCGTGCAGGAGGAGACCTTCGGCCCGACGCTCACCGTCGCCCGGGTCAAGGACGCCGACGAGGCCGTCGCCCTGGCGAACGGCACCGGCTACGGCCTGGGCGGCGCCATCTTCTCCAAGTCCCGCGGCCTGGAGCTGGCCCGCGGCGTCCGCTCCGGCATGACCTCGGTCAACTCGGCCCTGACCTTCGCCGGCATGCCGTCCCTGCCCTTCGGCGGCGTGGGCGGCTCGGGCTTCGGCCGCATCCACGGCGAGGACGGCCTGCGCGAGTTCACCAGGGCGAAGGCCATCGTGAAGCGCCGCGGCCCGACCCTGCTGGCGATCATGACCTTCGACCGCACCCCGAAGACCATGGCCCAGGTCCTGAAGGTCATGAAATTCGTCCACGGCCGCTCCAAGTAACCCCGCCCGCGTAACCCATGATCCGGAAGAGATTTCGTCGCCAGAGCAGCGAAAAGTCTTCCGGATCATAGGAAAGCGGCGGGCGGCGCCCAGCCACCGAGGATGCCACGCGCATGCGTGTGAGGCTGCCGCGCCAAGCCGGCAGTGCGTCGCGGAGCGACGCATTGGGGGTCCGGGGTGAGAATCCCCCGGCGGGACCCGCGCGCAGCGTGGGGCAGCGAGCTATCGCCGAAGGCGACAGGCGGGAAACAGCTAGAACAGGGTCAGTTCGTCCTTGGTCATGCCGCGCAGGGTGTTGTAGTCGAGGACCACGCAGCGGATGCCGCGGTCCTCGGCGAGGACCCTTGCCTGGGGCTTGATCTCCTGGGCGGCGAAGATGCCGCGGACCGGGGCGAGCAGCGGGTCGCGGCCGAGAAGCTCCAGGTAGCGGGTGAGCTGCTCGACGCCGTCGATCTCGCCGCGGCGCTTGATCTCGACGGCGACGGAGGCACCCAGGGCGTCCTTGCAGAGCAGGTCGACGGGGCCGATCGCGGTCATGTACTCGCGGCGCACGAGCGTGAAGCCCTCGCCCAGGGTCTGCGGGTGGGCCGCGAGCAGGACCTGCAGGTGGGCCTCGACACCGTCCTTGACCAGGCCGGGGTCGATGCCGAGGGGGTGCGCGCCGTCGTGCAGGATCTCCTCGACGGTGATCTGCAGCTCCTCACCGCCCTTGTTGAGCACGCGCCAGAGACCCGGAGCCTCCTCGAGCCGGCAGGGCGGGGTCATCCACATCAGAGGCTTGTAGCCGCCGGTGTCGGAGTGCACGAGCACCGACCCGTCGGACTTGACCATGATGAGGCGGATGGCGGGCGGCAGGTGGGCCGTGAGCCGGCCGATGTAGTCGACCGAGCACTTGGCGATGACGAGACGCACGCGCGACAGCCTAGCCCGGCGGTGGCCACAGCGCCGAAGTGGCGTGTCGATGTCATGCTTGGGGCGTGCTGGAGTCATTGACGGGCCTCGGCCTGGCCACGTCGGCCGGGCTCAACGCCTATATCCCGTTGCTCGCCATCGGCGTGCTGGCGAGGTACACCGATCTCATCACGCTGCCGGGCAACTGGTCGTGGATGGAGAACGGGTGGACGCTCGCGATCGTCGCGGTGCTGCTGGCGATCGAGTTCGTCGCCGACAAGGTGCCGGTGGTCGACCATGTCAACGACGTGATCCAGACGTTCGTGCGGCCGACGGCGGGCGGCCTCGCGTTCGGCGCGGCGTCGAGCTCCGAGACGGTGACGGTGACCGATCCGGGCTCGTTCTTCAGCAGCAACCAATGGGTGCCGATCGTGGTGGGCGGGGCGATATCGCTCGGCGTGCACGGGATGAAGGCGGCGGCCAGACCGGTGATCAACGCCAGCACGGCGGGCTTCGGCGCGCCGGTGGCGAGCACCATCGAGGACATCGCCGCCGTGTCGATGTCGCTGGTCGCGATCATCCTGCCGGTGCTGGTGCTGCTGTTCATCGTGCTGCTGTTCGTGGCGTTCTGGTGGATGATGCGGCGCCGGAAGCGGCGCAAGGAGGAGCAGGCCGCGGCCAGGTGGGCCCAGTCCCAGGGCTACCGGCCCACCTGACCGCAGGGGCTCACTGCACGCTGGACAGCAGCGCGGTGACGATCGGGAGCATCGGCTCCGGCGTCGTCGGCGGCTCCGGTTGCGGCAGCGGGTCGGCAGGCGCACCGGTCTGGTTGGTGACGAGGATCGACACGGCCCGGCCGCCCCGCTGCGCGCACCGCAGCTCCCAGCCGGGACGGGTCAGGCCCAGTGCCGGACGGACCGCGTCGTCGACCCGGCCGCAGGACGGCAGGATGTAGGTCAACCGCTGGCAGGCGAGCGGACTGGCTCTTGACCGTGCCGATGGAGACGCCGAGCAGGTCGGCGGTCTCCTCCACGGAATGGTCGAGGTAGTAGCGCAGCACGAGCACCGCGCGCTGGCGCGGGCCGAGCGAGCCGAACAGGTCGTCGAGCGCGGCCCGGTCGTCGACCCGGTCGTGCGGGCGGTGCACCGGCTCCGGCAGGTGCCCGCTGGCCCGCTCCCGGGACCAGGGCCTCCGGCGCTCGTCGAGCCAGGTGCGGGTCAGCACCCGCTGGGCGAACGCGTCCCGGTTGTCGGCGCGGCTGACCTTGGCCCAGTGCCAGTACAGCTTGCCGACCATGATGGACACCAGGTCGTCGGCGGCGTGCCAGTCACGGCAGAGCAGAAACGCGGTGCGGCGCCAGCGGTCCATCCGCGCCGCCACGAACTCGCGGAAGTCCTCGTGCATCGACCTCCCCCTTTCCCCGCGCTACGACGGGGCGAACCGGGGAAAGGTTGCACGCGGTCAGGGAAGTTTGTGCGCCTCCCGCACGACGGTCACCAGCTCGTCGACGACGTCGGTGATCGCGAAGTCCTTGGGGGTGAAGACGCGGGCCACCCCGGAGGCTCGCAGCACGACGGCGTCCTCGGGCGGGATGATCCCGCCGACCACCACCGGCAGGTCGTCGAGCCCTTCGGCGCGCAGGCCCGCCAGGACCGACGCGACCGCCGCCAGATGCGAACCCGACAGGACCGAGAGGCCCACGAGGTCGACGTCCTCCTCGACGGCCGCCGCGACGATCTGCGCCGGGGTCAGGCGGATGCCCTGGTAGACGACCTCGAAGCCGGCGTCGCGGGCGCGGACGGCGATCTGCTCGGCGCCGTTGGAGTGCCCGTCGAGGCCGGGCTTGCCGACCAGCATCCGCAACCGGCCGGCGCCGATCTCCTCGGCGGTGCGCCGGACCCGTTCGCGGACCGCCACCAGCGCGGTGCCGGGCGTCCCGGCGGAGACGGCGGCGCTCAGGCCGGTGGGCGCGCGGTATTCGCCGAAGACCTCGCGCAGCACGGCCGCCCATTCGCCGGTGGTCACGCCCGCGCGGACGCAGTCGAGTGTGGCCTCCATGAGGTTGCCGGTGCCGCCCGCGACGGTCCGCAGCTCGGCCAGCGTGTTTTCGACGTCCGCGTCGGTACGAGCGGCGCGCCAGGCGGCGAGCGACGAGACGGCGGCGGCCTCGACGGCGGGGTCGATCTGCTCGATCGCGGCGGCTCCGGCGGCGACCAGCGGCGACGGCTCGGTCTCGGGGAAGCGGTTGACGCCGACCACCACGTCGTCGCCGCGCTCCATCCGGCCGCGCCGCTCGGCGAGCGAGGCGACCAGGGCGCTCTTGAGATAGCCGGACTCGACGGCGGCGACGACGCCACCCATCGAAAGGACCCGGTCGAGCTCGGCGGTCGCGCCGGCTACGAGGTCGTCGACGAGGGCGGCCATGACGTGCGAGCCCTCGAACAGGTCGGGGTATTCCAGCAGGTCGGACTCGAAGGCGAGGACCTGCTGCATGCGCAGCGACCACTGCTGGTCCCACGGCCGGGGCAGGCCGAGCGCCTCGTTCCACGCCGGCAGCTGCACCGCGCGGGCCCGGGCGTCCCGGGACAGCGTCACGCCGAGCATCTCCAGCACGATGCGCTGGACGTTGTTCTCCGGCTGCGACTCGGTGAGGCCGAGACTGTTGACCTGCACGCCGTAGCGGAAGCGCTTCGCGGACCTGTCGGCGATGCCGTACCTGTCGGTCAGCAGCCGGTCCCACAGCAGGCCGAACGCCCGCATCTTCGCGGTCTCCTCGACGAAGCGGACCGAGGCGTTGACGAAGAACGAGATCCTGGCGGCGACGGCGGCGAAGTCGTCCACCTGCCCGGAGTCGCGGACCGCGTCCAGCACGGCGATCGCCGTGGCGAGGGCGAAGGCCAGCTCCTGCACGGGCGTCGCGCCGGCCTCCTGGAGGTGGTACGAGCAGATGTTGACCGGGTTCCACTTCGGGCAGTTCGCCACGGTCCACGCGATCGTGTCGGTGGTCAGCCGCAGCGACGGCCCCGGCGGGAAGATGTGGGTGCCCCGCGACAGGTATTCCTTCACGATGTCGTTCTGCGTGGTGCCGGCGAGGGCCGCCAGCGGCGCACCCTGCTCGCGTGCGACCGTCACGTACAGGCTGAGCAGCCACATCGCGGTGGCGTTGATGGTCATCGAGGTGTTCGCGAGACCGAGGTCGATGCCGTCGAACAGCGTGCGCATGTCGCCGAGGTGCGAGACCGGCACGCCGACCCGGCCGACCTCACCGCGGGCGAGCTCGGCGTCGGGGTCGTAGCCGGTCTGCGTGGGCAGGTCGAACGCGACCGACAGGCCGGTCTGCCCCTTGCCGAGGTTGCGCCGGAACAACGCGTTGGAGGCGGCCGCCGATGAGTGGCCGGCATAGGTGCGCATGACCCATGGGCGGTCGCGTTCGGGGAGCTTCGCCATAACTGCACCTTACTGAACGGTAATTTGGACCGGGCGGTGAAAATCCTCACCGGACCCCCGGTGCCTATAGTGAACGCCGTGACGGATGCGATCACCGTGCGCGGACTCCACAAGCGGTACCGGGGACATGTCGCCGTCGATGGCGTCGACCTCGATGTGCGCAGCGGTGAGGTGTTCGCCCTCCTCGGCCCGAACGGTGCGGGCAAGACCACGACCGTGGAGATCCTCGAGGGGTTCCGCAAGCGCACCTCCGGGGAGGCGGCGGTCCTCGGCGTCGATCCGCAGCACGGCGACGCGGCGTGGAAGCAGCGGGTCGGCATCGTGCTGCAGAGCACCGGCGAGTTCGACGACCTGACCGTGCGCGAGGTCGTGCACCACTTCGCGCTGTACTACCGCAACGCCGACGACCCGGACGCCGTCATCGACCGGGTCGGGCTCGCGGACAAGCGCGGCGCCCGGACCCGGGTCCTGTCCGGCGGTCAGAAGCGCCGCCTCGACGTGGCGCTCGGCATCATCGGCCGGCCCGAGCTGCTGTTCCTCGACGAGCCGACGACCGGCTTCGACCCGGAGGCGCGCCGCGAGTTCTGGGGCCTGATCCGCGAACTCGCCGCGGCCGGCACCACGATCCTGCTCACCACGCACTACCTGGACGAGGCCGAGACCCTCGCCGACCGGGTCGGCGTGCTCGTCGGCGGCAAGCTCATCGCCGTGGACACCCCCGCGCGGCTCGGCAACCGCGGCACCTCGGCCGCGACCGTCGCCTGGGACGAGCCCGACGGGCCGCGCCAGGAGCAGACCGACACCCCGACCGCGGTCGTGGCCCGGCTCGCCGCACGGTTCGGCGGCGAGGTGCCCGGCCTGACCGTCACCAGACCCAGTCTCGAGGACGTGTACCTGCGGATGATCGGCGCCGGCGAATGACCACGTTGCGGCTCGGCCTCGCCCGCGGCGGGCTGGAGATCAGGCAGTTCCTGCGCAGCCGGGAGTCGGTGATCTTCACGCTGTTCTTCCCGCTGCTGCTGCTCGTCATCTTCGGGTCGGTGTTCGACGCCGAGATCGCGCCCGGCGTGTCGTTCACCCAGTACTTCGCGGCGGGCATGATCGCCGCCGGGCTGCTGACCACCGGCTTCCAGTCCCTGGCGATCCAGATCCCGATGGAGCGCGACAAGGGCATCCTGAAGCGGCTGCGGGGCACGCCGATGCCGCGGACCGCGTACTTCATCGGCAAGGTCGTCATGGTCCTGGCGATCGGCGCGGCGGAGACCCTGGTGCTGCTGGTGACCGCGTCGGTCTTCTACGACCTGCCGCTGCCCTCGACGGCGGCGAAGTGGGCGACGTTCGCCTGGGTGGCGGTGCTCGGGATCAGCGCCTGCACGCTGTGCGGGATCGCGTTCTCCTCGCTCGCCCGCACCGGACGCGGCGCGCCGGCGGTCGTGACCCCGGTGGCGTTGGTGCTGCAGTTCATCTCCGGCGTCTTCTTCCAGTACACGAGCATCCCCGACTGGATGCGCACCATCGCGTCACTGTTCCCGCTGAAGTGGATGACGCAGGGCATGCGCTCGGTGTTCCTGCCGGACTCGTTCGCGGCGCAGGAGGTCGGCGGGGCCTGGGACCTCGGGCACGTCGCGATCGCGCTCGGGGCGTGGGTGGTCATCGGCCTGGCGCTGTGCATCTTCACGTTCCGCTGGACCGACCGGGGCTAGTTTCCTCTCAGGGCCGGTCGCGGTCGCCTTCCTCTCAGGGTTGTCCGGCGGGTGCCGATCAGGGCATGGTGATGGGTCGGCTGGCCAGGGCGGTCCGGCATGCCGGCACGGCCGGCATCCTGGCGATCCTGGCCGTCCTCGCCCTCGGGCTGGCCGCGTCCTGGCACGCCGCCGACTCGCTGCGGCGCAACCAGCAGGCGCGCGCCAACGCCGTCATGGACCGGGACACGTCGCTCGCCGAGGCGGCCGTGCGCACCGAGGTCCACCGGTACCTCGACACGCTGCGCACCATCGCTGCCGCCATCGGGGCGCACGAGACGCTGACCTTCGACGACTTCGCCACGACCACCGCCCCGCTGCGCGACGCCGGCCTGCCCGGTGCCACTTCGATGGTCTTCGTCGTGCCCGCACAGGACGGGCAGCTCGGCGACGTCGAGCGGTACTGGCGCGACCGCGGCGTCACCGGCCTCGACCTGACCGCGAAGGGCAACGGGCGGGAGCACCTCTTCGTGATCTTCTCCCGGCCGCTGGACGGCGCACCCGGCACGGCGGCCGGCACCGACCTGTCCCAGTCCGCGGAGCCGACCGCCGCGCTCAACGAGGCCCGCCGCTCCGGCGCCACGGCCGTCTCCGACACCTACGTGCTGCTTCGGGACCGGTCCCTGCCCGTCGCGCAGCAGCAGCTCTCGTTCGCGCTCGCCGCTCCCGTGTACGGCAACCCGACGGCCGCCGGCACGAAGACGTTCAAGGGCTGGGTCGTCTTCGGCCTGCGCGGCCAGAACTTCGTCGGCGGGGTCCTGGACCACGCCACCCAGGGCAAGGTCGACGCCGACCTGTGGGCCGGCAACGGCGGCGGCCAGGACACCCGCGTCGCGTCGCTGCACCGGGTGCCCGACCCTGACCTGCGCCGGGAGGTGACGATACCGATCGCGAACCGGCAGTGGCGGCTCGTCACCACCGCCGACGCCGGCCGGCTCGCCGGGCTGACCGGACCCGCCAACACCGCCCCGGTCGCCATCGGCACCGGCGGCTCGATGCTGACCCTGCTGGTCGTGTTCATGCTGTGGGCCCTCGCCGGCGGCCGGGCCCGCGCCGAGGCCCGGGTCGTCGCCGCCACCGCCGAGCTCCGCGACGCCGAGGGCACCGCCCGGCGGCAGGTGGCGCTGCTCAACGGCATCCTCGACCGGATCAGCGACGGCGTCGGCGTGATCGACGAGCGCGGCGCGTTCCTGGTGCACAACCCGGCGGCCAAGGCGATGCTCGGTGTCGATCACGACGCCGGCGGCGTGGACGGCTGGCATGCGCACTACGGCATCTTCCGGCCCGACGGCGTGACCGAGTTCCCCGTCGAGGAGCTGCCCCTGGTGCGCGCGCTGTCCGGCGAGTCGACCGACCGCGTCGAGATGGTCATCCGCAACCCCGCCCGGCCCGAGGGCACGCTGCTGTCCGTCAGCGGGCGGCCCCTCGACGTCGACGGACACCGCGGTGCCATTGCCGTGTTCCATGACATCACGGAGGTACGGGAGCGTGAAGGCGACCTGCGGGCCTTCGCCGGGATCGTCGCGCACGACCTGAAGAACCCGCTGACCGTCATCGCCGCGCACGCCGAGATGGCGCGGGACGTCCTGGAGCCGCTGCTGGTGGACTCGGGTCCGGCCCGGGAGGCCGGCGCCAGCGTCGATCGGGTCAGCGCCGGGGTCGTGCGGATGCGGCGGCTCATCGACGACCTGCTGGCCTACACCACCGCCCGCGACGCCGCCCTCAGGACCGCCCCGCTGGACCTGGGCGCGCTCGTCGTCGAGGTCGTCGGCGAACGGGTGAACCACCTCGTTGCCCCGCCGGACATCTACGTCGGCCCGCTGCCCTGGGTCGAGGCGGATCCGGCGTTGCTGCGGCACGTGCTGGACAACCTGGTCGGCAACGCGCTCAAGTACGTGCAACCGGGCCGGACGCCGAAGGTCGACGTCAGCGCGTCACCGGCCGGCGCGGGATGGGTCCGGATCGAGGTGGCCGACCGCGGCATCGGTGTGCCCGACGCCGACAAGCCGTACGTGTTCGAGTCGTTCCACCGGGCGCACACGGGCCAGTCGTACGGCGGCACCGGCCTCGGCCTGGCCATCTGCCGCCGCGTCATCGACCGGCACGGCGGCTCGATCGCCGTCGAGGACAACCCCGGCGGCGGGAGCCGCTTCAGCTTCACGCTGCCGGGGGCATCCGTCGCGGTGGGCGTTCACGAATACTCGTAGAAGCCCTTCCCGGTCTTGCGGCCCAGGTCGCCGGCGACGACCATCCTGGCGAGCAGCTCCGGCGGGAAGAACTTCGCGTCGGCGGTGTCCGTGTGGATGTTCTTCGCCGCGTGGTACAGCACGTCGACGCCGGTCAGGTCGGTGGTGGCGAGGGGCCCCATCGCGTGGCCGAAGCCGAGCTTGCAGGCCAGGTCCAGGTCCTCGGCGCTCACCACGCCGCTCTCCACCAACTGCACGGCCTCGACGACCAGCGCGGCGATGAGCCGGGTGGTGACGAACCCGGCGACGTCGCGGTTGACCACGATGCAGGTCTTGCCGATCTCCTCGGCGAAACTTCTCGCGGTGGCCAGCGTCGCGTCGCTGGTCTTGTACCCGCGCACCAGCTCGCACAGCTTCATGACCGGCACCGGGCTGAAGAAGTGCGTCCCGACGACCTGCTCCGGGCGAGCGGTCGCGGTCGCGATCTGCGTCACCGGGATCGCGGAGGTGTTCGTCGCCAGCACGGCGTCGGCCCGGCAGATCTTGTCCAGCGTGCCGAACAGCTCCTGCTTCACGTCCAGCCGCTCGAACACCGCCTCGACCACGATGTCGGCCTCCGCCGCCGCGTCGAGGTCCGTGGTGGTGGTGATCCTTGCGAGGGCCTGTTGCACGTCGCCCTCGGCGATCACGCCCTTGCTCGCGAACCTGGTCAGCGACTTCTCGATGCCGTCGACACCGCGCCGGGTCGCCTCGCCGGTCAGGTCCCGCAGCGTCACCTCCCACCCGGCCTGCGCGGCGACCTGGGCAATGCCAGACCCCATCAGCCCCGCTCCGATGACCGCCAGTCGACCCGCCATTTGACTCCCTTTCGCATCGTCTCGACCCGCTGACCTTATCCGGCTCCGAAGGGTGATCATCTAGTGGCAGACTGTCAGCGTGCCCCTCATGTACCTCGCGGGATGGGCGGCGTCCGCCGGAGCACTCGCCACCCTGATCCTGATCATCCGGCTGCTCCGCATCGGCGAACGACGGGCCGGCCCCCCGGGCGTCCGCTTCGCCTCCCCGGAGACCACCCCGGACTACGGCCTGCTGCGCTCGGTCTCCCTGATCGGCGACCTGGCCTTCGCCCGCGACGTCAGGGACCGCCTCCGCCGCAACGGCGTCCGGGCCACCCTGGCCACCGGCCACGACGGCATGGTCCGCGTCCTCGTCTTCGCCGACGAGTACGACCGCGCCCGCCTGCTACTGGCGCAGTAACTGGCTGCCCCACGCTCCGCGCGGGTCCCGCCGGGGGGATTCTCACCCCCGGAGCCCCCCAATGCGCCGCTGCGCGACGCACAGTCCGCGCGTGCCGCGCTGGCTGGGATCCGCTCACGCGGCATCATCGGTGGCCGACCTCCGCGGCGGCCTTGCCCATGATCTGTGCGGTCTCCCGTGATCCGGAAGACTATTTGCTGCTCTAGCGACACGAAGTCTTCCGGATCACGGGCTCTTCCGGATCACGGGTGACCCCGCGCAGCGGCGCCGTGCGGAGTGTCGAGAGCGGAGCGGTCAGGCCGACAGTTCCCGTGATCCGGAAGAGTTGATGTCGCCAGGGAGCCTGTTGCGTTTTGGCGGAAAACTGTCTCGTCGACGGTCGTCGCGACCCTCGACGGCTACCGATCGGCCGCGACCGGCTCGCACAGCCGTGTTTTTCTCAGCACGGAACGTGAGACGGCCATTTCGCAACAGGCTCCAGGGCGACGAAATGTCTTCCGGATCACGGGAACTGCGCGGCGGCCAGCCACCGGATGGTGCGCGCATGCGCAGGAAGCTGCCGCGCAAGCCGGCAGTGCGCCGCTCGCGGCGCATTGGGGGTCCGGGGTGAGAATCCCCCGGCGGGACCCGCGCGGAGCGTGGGGCGGCGAGCTCTCGCCGAAAGGCGACAGGCGGGTAACAGCACTGTCGCCGAAGGCGAAAGGCGGGAATCAGAAGTCGAACTGGTCGGGGGGTGCGGCGGCGCGTTCGACCTCGACGCCGAGGCCGCGGAGGTCCGACTCGAAGCTCGGGTAGCCGCGGTCGATGTGGTGCACGTGGCGGATCTCGGTGACACCGTCGGCGCAGAGACCGGCGATCGCGAGGCCGGCGCCGGCGCGGATGTCGGTGGCGGTGACCGGGGCGCCCGAGAGGCGTTCGACGCCGCGGACCACGGCGTGGTGGCCGTCGGTGCGGATGTCGGCGCCGAGGCGGGACATCTCGTTGATGAACATGAAACGGCCGTCGAAGATGTTCTCCGTGACGAGGGACGAGCCCTCGCTGACGGAGGCGAGGCCGACCGCCATCGGCAGCAGGTCGGTGGCGAAGCCGGGGAACGGCAGGGTGACCACGTCGACGGCGCGGGGGCGGTCGGCCATGCGGACGCGGAACGAGTCGGCGGACGTGTCGACCTGGCCGCCGGCGGTGGCGACCTTGTCCAGCGCGATCTCCAGGAAGCTCGGGTCGATGCCGTGCACGGTGACGTCGCCGCGGGTCATGGCGGCGGCGAAGGCCCAGGTGCCGGCGACGATGCGGTCGCCGACGGTGCGGTGCAGGACGGGGCGCAGCTCGGCGACGCCCTCGACGACGAGGCGGGAGGAGCCGGCGCCGGAGATGTCGGCGCCCATGTCGGTGAGCATGCGGCAGATGTCGACGATCTCCGGCTCGCGCGCCGCGTTGTCGATCTCGGTGCGGCCGTTGGCCAGGACCGCCGCCATCAACAGGTTCTCGGTGGCGCCGACGCTCGGGAAGTCGAGCCAGATGGTGGCGCCGTGCAGCTTCGGGGCGGTGGCGATGACGAAGCCGTGCTCGCCGGAAATGTCGGCGCCCATGCGGCGCAGGCCCTCAACGTGCATGTCGAGGCCGCGGGAGCCGATCGCGTCGCCGCCGGGGTGCGCGACGCGCACGTGCCCGCAGCGGGCCAGCAGGGGGCCCAGGACGCAGATCGAGGCGCGCAGGCGGCGCACGAGGTCGTAGTCGGCCTCGGTGCCGAGCTGCTCGGGCACGTCGATGATGACGCGGTCCTCGTCCTGCTCGACCTCGCAGCCGAGGCGGCGCAGCACCTCCGCCATGATGGCGATGTCGGTGATGCGGGGCACGTTGGTGAGCGTCGAGCGCCCGGTCGCCAGCAGGGCGGCGGCCATGAGCTTCAAGGCCGAGTTCTTCGCGCCGACCACCGACACGTCACCGGCGAGCCTGGCGCCGCCCATCACACGGATCACGTCCACGTCGGTCATCGTAGGGGCATTCCGTACGGTGAAGGCCATGGCCATTCACCTCACCCGCATCTACACGAAGACCGGCGACACCGGCACGACCGGATTGGGCGACTTCTCCCGGGTGTCGAAGACCCATCCGCGCATCGCCGCGTACGCCGACGTCGACGAGGCCAACTCGGCGATCGGGGTCGCCGTGGCGATGGGCGGGCTGGCCGATGAGCTGCGCACGGTGCTGACCGTCGTGCAGAACGACCTGTTCGACGTTGGCGCCGACCTGTGCAATCCGGTCACGGACAACCCGGAGTACCCACCGCTGCGGGTCACCGAGGAGTACCTGACGCGCCTGGAGGGCTGGTGCGACGACTTCAACGAGCGGCTGCCGAAGCTCGACTCGTTCATCCTTCCGGGTGGCACCCCGGGCGCGGCGCTGCTCAACGTGGCGAGGACGGTGACCCGCCGGGCCGAGCGCAGCGCGTGGGCGCTCATGGAGGTCGACGCCGAGCACACGAACGAGCTGGCCGTGAAATACCTCAACCGGCTGTCGGATCTGCTGTTCATCCTCGGCAGGATCGCCAATCCCGACGGCGACGTGAAGTGGGTGCCGGGAGCGAACCGCGTCTAGTTGGTGCGGTACCGGTACGGCCGCGTCTCCGGGGTCGACTCACCCGGAGGCGCCGCCTCGACCCAGGACAGGAACCCGGTCAGCGCCCGCTCCGCCATCGCGATCTCGACGGGCGACTGGCGGCTGACGCACCGCACGATCACCCAGTCGGGCGGGAGCACGAGCAGCTCGGCCGGATCAGGGCTGCGGCGGCGGTCGACGGAGAGCCCACGCCGGGAGAGCACCCGGCGTGGGCCCGGCCAGAAGCTGAAGATGCGATACCACCGCAGATCGTCGCCGGCGAACCGGGCCAGGCCCGCGGACCAGCCCCGGCCGGGCACCATGGTGCTCAGCCGGACGCCCAGCTCGATCGTGCCGCCCTGACGGGCGATGACCACGCGGCGCAGGAAGAGCAGCGCCAGAGCGGCGAGCAGGATGAGGACCCCGATGCCGATTCCCTCGACGATCCTCACCGACGCCGCCCGCGGGTCAGTGCGCGGCTTGCGCGGATGCGGGGGTGCAGGTCTCCGCGAGCACCGTCACCCCGGTCGCCGTGACGGAGAGGAACCCGCCCGAGACGTCGAAGGCGATCTCCTGCCCACCGGAGTGCTTGATGCGCACCTGACCGGGCTCGGCGAGCTGACCGAGGAGCGGCGCGTGGCCCGGAAGCACACCGAGCTCGCCCTCCGTCGTGCGCGCCATGACCATGTCGGCGTCACCGGACCAGACTTTTTCCTCGACGGCTACGAGCTCGACGTGCAGCTGCCTCGCCACGCTAGTTACTCCTTGTGTGCACGAAAGGTGTGCGCGATTGGTTTTGCCGAGTGTAGTCAATGATCCGGCGCGGCGAGCAGTGGGCCTCACCACGTTGGCACGAGTCCTGAAATGCCGATGCGGTAGCGGTCGGCGAATCGGCAGAGGGACGGCGTCCAACACTTCAGAGCGTGACGCACGTCACGCCCTCGCGATGGGGAGTTCGCTGAAAAGCAGCAGAAAGGGCGCCCCACGACAGCGGGGCGCCCTCTGCGATCAGATCAATACGTCACTTCATGAGCTCGTGCGCGTTGCGCTCGAGGTCCTCGAGCCCACCGCACATGAAGAAGGCCTGCTCGGGGAAGTGGTCGTACTCACCCTCGGAGATCTTCTTGAACGACTCGATCGTCTCCTTGAGCGGGACGGTCGAACCGGGGACGTTGGTGAACTGCTCCGCCGCGTAGGTGTTCTGCGACAGGAACCGCTCGATGCGCCGGGCACGGCCGACCGTGACCTTGTCCTCTTCGGACAGCTCGTCCATACCGAGGATGGCGATGATGTCCTGCAGGTCCTTGTACTTCTGCAGGATCCGCTGGACCTCACGGGCGACCGTGTAGTGCTCGAGGCCGACGTACTCCGGCGCGAGGATCCGCGAGGAGGACGCCAGCGGGTCCACGGCAGGGTAGATGCCCTTGTCCGAGATCGACCGCTCGAGGTTGGTCGTCGCGTCCAGGTGGGCGAACGTGGTGGCCGGCGCCGGGTCGGTGTAGTCGTCGGCGGGCACGTAGATCGCCTGGAGCGAGGTGATGGCCTTGCCCCGGACGGAGGTGATGCGCTCCTGGAGCTGACCCATCTCGTCGGCCAGGGTCGGCTGGTAGCCAACGGCGCTCGGCATACGGCCGAGCAGCGTCGAGACCTCCGAGCCGGCCTGCGTGAACCGGAAGATGTTGTCGATGAAGAGCAGCACCTCCTGGTTCTGCACGTCACGGAAGTACTCCGCCATGGTCAGCGCGGACAGCGCGACCCGCAGACGGGTGCCCGGCGGCTCGTCCATCTGGCCGAAGACCAGGGCGGTCTTGTCCAGAACGCCACCCTCGGCCATCTCCAGGATGAGGTCGTTGCCCTCACGGGTGCGCTCGCCCACGCCGGCGAACACCGAGGTGCCACCGAAGTTCCGGGCGACCCGGATGATCATCTCCTGGATCAGGACGGTCTTGCCGACGCCGGCACCACCGAACAGACCGATCTTGCCACCGCGCACGTACGGCGCGAGCAGGTCGAGCACCTTGATGCCGGTCTCCAGCATCTCGGTCTTCGGCTCGAGCTCGGCGTAGGCCGGAGCCTTGCGGTGGATCTCCCACCGCTCGTTGATCTCGAGCTTCGACTCGTCGGCGTTGAGCACCTCGCCGAGGGCGTTGAAGACATGGCCCTTGGTGATGTCACCGACGGGCACCGAGATGCCGGAGCCGGTGTCGCGCACCTCGGCGCCGCGGACGAGACCGTCCGTCGGCTGCATGGAGATGGCACGCACCAGGTTGTCACCGAGGTGCTGCGCGACCTCGAGCGTCAGCTTCTTGGTGCCCTCGGAGAGGGTCACCTCGACGTGCAGCGCGTTGTAGATTTCGGGCATGGCGTCGCGCGGGAACTCGGCGTCGACGACCGGGCCGATGACCCGGACGACGCGGCCGACCGCGGTCTTCGCTGGTGCAGTCATCACACATCACTTCCCGCCGCCGCCAGCGCGTTGGCGCCGCCGACGATCTCACTGATCTCCTGGGTGATCGCCGCCTGCCGCGCGGAGTTCATCTCGCGCGTGTACCGCTTCAGCAGGTCGTCGGCGTTGTCTGAGGCGCTCTTCATGGCGCGACGGCGGGCCGCCGACTCACTCGCCGCCGAGTCCAGCAACGCCGCGAAGATCCGCGTGTTGATGTACTTCGGCAGGAGCGCCTCGAGCAGCTCCTCGGCCTCCGGCTCGAACTCGTACGCCGGCAGCGGCCCGGAGACCTGCTGCTCCTCGACCTCCATCGGAGCGACGATGCGCGCGACGGGGGTCTGCGTCATGAGCGAGCGGAACTCGGTGTGGACCATGTACAGCTCGTCGACACCGTAAATGCCGTCGGGGCCGGGGCCTTCCGCCGTGTCGTCCGCACCGTTGACGAAGGCCTGGATCAGGGTCTCGCCGATCTCCCGCGCGTTCTCGAAGCGCGGCTGCTCGGAGAAGCCCGTCCAGCTGCCCGCGATCTCGCGACCGCGGAACCGGTAGTACGCCACGCCCTTGCGCCCGGAGACGTAGAGCGCGACCTGCTTGCCGTCGGCGCGCAGACGTGCGATGAGCTGCTCGGTCTGGCGGATCGCGTTGGCGTTGTAGCCGCCGCAGAGTCCGCGGTCGCTGGTCACCACCAGGACCCCGGCCCGGCGGACCGGGTTGCGGGGCACCAGCAGCGGGTGGTCGACGTTGGTGTTGCTCGCCAGTGCCGTCAGCACGCCCGTGATCGCCTCGGCGTAGGGGCGCGACGCGGCGACCCGCTCCTGCGCCTTACCGATGCGGCTCGTGGCGACGAGCTCCTGCGCCTTGGTGATCTTCTTGGTCGACTTGACCGTGCGGATCCTCCGACGCAGTGCCTGTACCTGACCGGCCATGGCTCAGCCCGACTTCCGGACCTGGCGGGTGACGGTCTCGCGAGCCTGCTCACCCTGCAGCGCCTTGGCCGGGGCCTCGTTGACCGACGCGTCCGCGCCCTTGACCGCGAAGCTCTGCTTGAAGTGCTTGATCGCGTCGGTCAGACCGTCGATCGCGTCCTGCGGCAGCTTCTTCGACTCGGCGATGCCGCCGATGAGGTCCTTGCGGTTGCTGTGCAGGAACTGCAGGAACTCGGCCTCGAAGCGACGCACCTCGCTGACCGGGATGTCGTCGAGCTGGCCGGTGGTGCCGGCCCACACCGAGACGATCTGGTCCTCGACCGCGAACGGGGAGAACTGCGGCTGCTTGAGCAGCTCGACCAGGCGGGCACCCTTGTCCAGCTGGGCCCGCGACGCCTTGTCCAGGTCGGACGCGAACGCCGAGAAGGCCTCCAGCTCGCGGTACTGCGCGAGGTCCAGCCGCAGGCGGCCGGCGACGTCCTTCATTCCCTTGACCTGGGCCGAGCCGCCGACGCGGGACACCGAGGTGCCGACGTTGATGGCGGGACGCACACCCTGGTTGAACAGGTCGGACTCGAGGAAGACCTGACCGTCGGTGATCGAGATGACGTTGGTCGGGATGTAGGCCGAGATGTCGTTGGCCTTGGTCTCGATGATCGGCAGACCGGTCATCGAGCCGCCGCCGAGCTCCTCGGACAGCTTCGCGCAGCGCTCCAGCAGCCGGGAGTGCAGGTAGAAGACGTCACCCGGGTAGGCCTCGCGGCCCGGCGGGCGGCGCAGCAGCAGCGACACGGCGCGGTAGGCCTCGGCCTGCTTCGTCAGGTCGTCGAAGACGATCAGGACGTGCTTGCCGCCATACATCCAGTGCTGGCCGATGGCCGAGCCGGCGTAGGGGGCGAGGTACTTGAAGCCGGCCGGGTCGGACGCCGGGGAGGCGACGATGGTGGTGTACTCCATCGCGCCCTGCTCCTCCAGGATGCCCTGGGTGGCGGCGATCGTCGAGGCCTTCTGGCCGATGGCGACGTAGATGCAGCGGACCTGCTTCTTCGGGTCGCCGGACTTCCAGTTGTCGCGCTGGTTGATGATCGTGTCGAGCGCGACCGTGGTCTTGCCCGTCTTCCGGTCACCGATGATCAGCTGGCGCTGGCCCCGGCCGATGGCGGTCATGGCGTCGATCGCCTTGATGCCGGTCTGCAGGGGCTCCTTGACGGGCTGGCGGGCCATGACGTTGGGCGCCTGGAGCTCCAGCTCGCGGAAGCCCTCGTTGGCGATCTCGCCGCGGTCGTCGATCGGCTCGCCGAGCGGGTTGACCACGCGGCCCAGGAAGGCGTCGCCGACCGGGACCGAGAGCACCCGGCCGGTCCGCTTGACCTGCTGGCCTTCCTCGATGCTCTCGAAGTCGCCCAGGACGACGACACCGATCTCGCGGACGTCAAGGTTGAGCGAGACGCCGAGCGTGCCGTCCTCGAACTCGAGCAGCTCGTTGGCCATCGTCGAGGGAAGGCCCTCGACCTGGGCGATGCCGTCGCCGGCGTACGAGACGACGCCGACCTCCTCGCGGGAGATCCGTGAATCAACGGACGACACGTAGCGCTCGAGTGCGCCCCGAATGTCGTCCGAGGAGATGGTCAGCTCGGCCATTCCTCAACCTTCTATCTGGAAGTGAATCAAGCTTCGGGGATTTAGTTGGCGAGTGCCGTCTTCGCCTCGGCGAGACGACGCGACACCGTGCCGTCATACAGGTCCGAACCGACCTTGACCCGCACGCCACCGATGATGCGCGGATCGACGTCGACCTTCAGGGAGACCTGCCGGCCATACAGCTCGGCGAGCCGGTCGGCCAGGCGCTGCTCGTCGGCCTCGGTCAGCGGGACCGCGGTCGTCACATAGGCCACCGAGTGGTCGCGCTGCTTCGCGGCCAGCTCGATCAGGCGGGTGAGCGAGCTCTCGAAGCCCCGGCCACCGAACCCGGCGGCCGCCAGCTCCGCCAGCCGCGCCGTCGCCGGCTTGGCCTTGGTGCCGAGCAGGTCCTGGATGAGCTGGACCCGCGCCTCCAGCGGCGACGTCGAGTCGGCGAGCGCCGAGGCGAGGCGGGAGTCGCCGGAGACGATCTGGCCGAACCGGAAGAGCTCGTCCTCGACGTCGGCGAGGTCGCCGGCGCGGTCGACGCCGGAGAGCAGCGCGGTGACCCCGAGCAGCTCGACGCCGTCCAGGAGTGCACCGGGGCCGGACCAGCGGCCCGTGACCAGAGCCGCGAGGATGTCGAGGGCCTCGTCGCTCACCTTGCCCGTCAGGACGGAGCGAAGGAGCGCGGCGTGGTCCTCGCCGGAGCGGCCCGGGTCGGCCAGGGCCCGGCGCAGCCGCCGCTCACGCCCCAGCAGACCGGCGACCGCGAGGATCTCCTCGGCGGTCGCGCTGACCCGCTGAACGTCAGCGCTCGCCGCGAATGCGGCGAGCTTGTCGGCAGCGGCTCCGTAGGACTCCCGGTTGATGGTGTCCATCAACGCCGCCCTGCGGTGCCGGCAGGACTGTCACCGATCTCGTCGAGGAACCGCTCGACCGTGCCACGGCGGCGGGCCTCCTCCTCGAGGGACTCCCCGACGATCCGACCGGCGAGGTCGACCGCGAGCGAGCCGATCTCGGCGCGCAGCTGGCGGACGATGCTCTGCCGCTCGGTCTGCAGGGCCTCGCGGCCCGCCGCGATGATGCGGTCGCTCTCCTCACGGGCCTTCGCGAGGATGTCCTCACGGATGCCCGTGGCGTCGGCGCGCGCCTCGTCACGGATGCTGGCCGCCTCGGTGCGGGCCTCGGCGAGCTGCTGCTTGTACTGCTCCAGCAGCCGGTTCGCCTCGACCTGCGCCTCTTCGGCGCGCTTGATGCCACCCTCGATCGCGTCGACCCGTGCGCGGAAGGTCTCCTCCATGCGCGGGAAGACGAACTTCATCAGCACGTAGCAGAGGACGCCGAAGGCGATCAGGCCGACGACGATCTCCTGCCAGATCGGGATGATCGGGTTGTGCTCTGCCCCTTCTGCGAGGAACAGCATGGGAAACCTCCCGCTCTAAATGTTGGTGGAGGCGGGGGCTTACTTGAAGACGAAGCCGAAGGCGATACCCAGCAGGGCGAGCGCCTCGACCACGGCGAAGCCGAGGAACATGTAGGTACGGGTCAGACCGGCCGACTCCGGCTGGCGAGCCGTCGACTGGATGTACGACGCGAAGATGATGCCGACGCCGATGCCGGGGCCGATGGCGGCGAGGCCGTAGCCGATGGCGCTGAGGCTGCCGTTGACTGCTGCCAGGATCATGTGGAATTCCTCCTGAGATCTCGCGTGACGCACACGCGGGACAACTGAAAAAGGTGGTGCTGTTCGCTATCGAAAGCGGGGGGGGTATAGCGGCTCAGTGCTCGTCGGCGAGGACGCCGGCCAGGTAGTTGGCGGTCAGCAGCGTGAAGACGTAGGCCTGCAGCGCCGCGATCAGCAGCTCGAAGAACGTGAGCCCGATGGTCATCGCCCACGACACGAGCGAGATGGGCTTGAGGAAGAAGCTCTCCGCGTTGAGCAGCGCGAAGCCGCCGAGCGTGAAGACCAGCAGCAGCATGTGCCCGGCGAACATGTTGGCGAACAGACGCAGGGCAAGCGTGACCGGCTGGAGGATGAAGGCCTGCAGGAACTCGATCGGGATCAGCAGGAACTGCATGTACCACGGGGCGGGCAGATAGACGGCGTGCTTGATGTAACCGGCGAAGCCGTGCTTCTTGATGCCCTGGAACAGGTACAGCACATAGGTGCAGATCGCCAGGGCGGCCGGGAACGCGATGTGCGCCATCGGCGAGACCTGGATGAACGGGATGATCGAGAAGACGTTGCCGACCAGGATGAAGCAGAACAGCGAGGTCAGGTAGGGCGCGAACTTCAGCCCGTGATGACCGATGACGTCCTTGGCGACGCCCTCCCGCACGAATCCGTAGATGGACTCCGCGAGCCACTGCTTCTTCGTCGGGACGATCTTGGGCTCACGGTAGGACACCAGGAAGTAGATCAGCACCAGCGCGACGGCAAGCCACAGGAAGAGGCTGAACTTGGTCAGCCACGGTGCCGCATCCCAGAGACTGGGGGGGAAGATGTCTTCCACGCTGGGCGGGAAAGGCGTCTCCGCCAAAACCAGACCGCTCACCACGTCCCTCTCGTTATCGATTCAACCGATGCGTCAGGCGCCGAGGCGCTTGACGACCAGGTAGATGCCACCAACAGCGCCGAGCACGCACCCGATCGCCGTGATGATGCCGCCGGCGTTGAGCCATTCGTCGATCAGCCAGCCGACGAAGCCCCACACGGCGATGCCCGAGATGAGGTATCCGACGGCGGCCCAACCTTCGTTGGCGCCACTCGATCCGGACTGCTTGGGTGTCGGGTTACCGGCCATGACGCGGTGACCATATCAGCCTGCCGGGGGCACCCGTGCATCGACCCCCGCGTGCTCGTCGCGCGGGGGTTGCTCTGAGGGCCGGATGCCATCAACCGACGGCCGTCAACGTTACTACGCCGAACGCTTGGCGAACGTCAAGTACACGACTGATGCGTGAGTGAATGTTGCGCACGGTCACCCCCAGAGGGTTAGCTGAAGCCTCAGGATAACAATGCGTACTGGGGTGATGACCTTGCGCAACACCGTCATCGCGTTTTTCTTGATTCTCGCGGCCGTGGTGGTCACGAAGACCGGCGGCGAAAGCAGGCCGAGCGCGGCCACGGGCGGCGGCAGCGGCCGTGTGGTGTGTTCGGTTTCACCGCAGCGTCCGGTCGAGAAGGACGGCAGGATCGTCGCCGCGGCGCAGTTCCGCTGCGACTCCCCCGGCCCCGACGGGCTCACCGTCACCGTGCACCTGCAGCGCGGCGGTGCCGGCGGCTGGACCACCGTGGCCAAGGACACCTTCGTCAGCAACTCGGTCTACACGACCCGCGAGGAGTCCGCGGCGGCCAGGACGCGGAAGGTGAGCGCCGCCTGCGCGGCCGGCACGTTCCGCACGCTGGTCGAGGCGTCCGTGTTCGACGCCAGGCGCAGCACCCCGCTGTCCGACGAGAGCGGCGAACGCAGGGATCCCTGTTAGGACGGCTCGATCTCGACGTAGGGGATCTTCGCCCGCCAGACCCAGACGGCCTGCGCGGCGACCCACACCAGCGTGCCGGCGATCACCGTCGCGCCCAGCCACGGCAGCCCGCCCCAGCCGGTCTCCGCGACGATCCACATGACCACACCGATGATCGCGAACTTCAGGATGTACGTGCCGAGCGCCACCGGCATGAGCATGTGCCTGGCCTTCAGGTCGGTCACCGCGACGATCAGGCTGGACGCCGTGTAGCTCAGCGCGACCAGCCCCAGGCCGGCGAGGGCGCCGAGCGCGCCGTCGGCGCCGTCGCGCCAGCCGCCCAGGGGCGCGGCGACCACGAGCAGGATGCCCATCGCGATCAACGCAGTGGGCAGATGCTGCAGCCGCTTCCTCATGAAGGAGCAGGATACGCGGGGAACCGGCCGACCAGGTCGGTCACCCGGTCGCCGACCCGCTCGCCGCGGATCGCCGCACCGATCAGCGACGCGATCTCGGCCATCTCCGCCTCGCCCATCCCCTGCGTGGTGACCGAGGGCGTGCCGACCCGCACCCCCGACGCGGTCATCGGCTTCTCCGGGTCGTACGGGATGGCGTTCTTGTTCAAGGTGATGCCCGCCGCGTCACAGCGCTCCTCCGCGTCGCGGCCGGTGATGCCGAGACCGCGCAGGTCGATCAGCGCGAGGTGGGTGTCGGTGCCGCCGGACACCGGGCGCATCCCCTGCGCCGAGAGGCCCTCGGCGAGCGCCCGCGCGTTGCGCACGACCTGCCCCGCGTAGTCCGCGAACGCCGGCTGGGCGGCCTCGTGCAGCGCGACCGCCTTCGCCGCGACCGCGTGCATCAGCGGCCCGCCCTGCGTGAACGGGAAGACCGCCTTGTCGATGCGCTGCGCGAGCGCCTCCCGGCACAGCAGCATGCCGCCGCGGGGGCCGCGCAGCACCTTGTGCGTGGTGCAGCTGACCACGTCGGCGTGCTCGACCGGCGACGGGATCGCCCCGCCGGCCACCAGGCCGATGAAGTGCGCCGCGTCGACCATGAGGTAGGCGCCGACCTCGTCGGCGATCGCGCGGAAGCGGGCGAAGTCGATCAGCCGCGGATAGGCGGTGGCGCCACAGATGATCATCGCGGGCCGATGGGTGAGGGCCAGGTCGCGCACCCCGTCGTAGTCGATCAGCTCGTCCTCGCGGCGCACCGGGTACCCCACGGTGTTGAACCACTTGCCGGAGAAGTTGACCTTGCTGCCGTGGGTGAGGTGCCCGCCGTGCGGCAGCTCCATCGCCAGGACGGTGTCGCCGGGCATGAGCAGTGCCGCGTACGCGGCGAGGTTGGCGCTCGCGCCGCTGTGCGGCTGCACGTTGGCGTGCTCGGCGCCGAACAGCGCCTTGGCCCGCTCGACAGCGAGCTCCTCGGCCCGGTCGACGGCCGCGCAGCCGCCGTAGTAGCGGCGGCCCGGATAGCCCTCCGCGTACTTGTTGGTCAGCGTCGAGCCGAGCGCGGCGAGGACCGCCGGCGACGTGAAGTTCTCGCTCGCGATGAGCTGCAGGCCGCCACGCAGCCGCCGCAGCTCGTCGAGGACGACGTCCGCGATCTGCGGGTCGGTCTCGCGGAGCGCGTCGAAGTCCGGCCCCCAGTAGGTGTCGCCCATGAAAACGAGTCTAGGGCCCAGCCACGCAGGGTAAGCATGAAGTCATGCGATGCCTCGTGACCGGCGCGACCGGCTATGTCGGCGGCCGGCTGGTCCCCCGCCTCCTCGCCGCCGGGCACGACGTGCGCTGCCTGACCCGCGACCCGCGGCGGCTGCGCGACGTGCCGTGGGCCGGCCGGGTCGAGATCGCCACCGGTGACGTCGCGGAGGACAAGGGGCTCGCCGAGGCGATGCGCGACGTCGACGTCGTCTACTACCTGGTCCACGCGCTCGGCCAGGCCGCGTTCGAGGACGTCGACCGGCTCAGCGCGCTCAACCTCGCCGTCGCCGCGCTGGACGCCGGGGTGCGGCGCGTCGTGTACCTCGGCGGACCGGTCCCCGACAAAACGGCCTCCGCGCATCTGAGGTCCCGTGGCGAGGTCGCCGACATCTTCCTGCGCAGCGGCGTGCCGACCGTCGTGCTGCGGGCCGCCGTCATCATCGGGTCGGGCTCAGCGTCGTTCGAGATGCTGCGGTACCTCACGGAACGGCTGCCCGTGATGGTCACCCCGCGGTGGGTGCACAACCGGATCCAGCCGATCGCGATCCGCGACGTCCTGCGCTACCTGGTCGCCGCGGCGACCGTCTTCCCGGTGCCGCTCAACCGGGCGTTCGACATCGGCGGGCCCGACGTGCTCACGTACGCCGACATGATGCGCCGCTACGCGCGGGTCGCCGGTCTCCCGCCGCGCGTGCTGCTGCCGGTGCGGGCGCTGACGCCGTGGCTGTCGTCGCACTGGGTCGGCCTGGTGACGCCGGTGCCCAACCGGATCGCCCGGCCGCTCGTCGGCAGCCTCATCCACGAGGCGGTCTGCCACGAGCACGACATCGCCGCATACGTGCCCGACCCGCACGACGGGCTCGCCGGCTTCGACCTCGCGGTGCGCCTCGCCCTGCGCAGGATCCGCGACGCCGACGTCGAGACCCGCTGGGCCAACGCGGTGCTGCCCGGCGCGCCCAGCGACCCGCTGCCCTCGGATCCTGCCTGGTCCGGCGGCACGGTGTACCGCGACGAGCGCACCCGGCCGGTCGACGCCGCACCTGAGCGGGTCTGGCGCGTCATCGAGGCGATCGGCGGGCGGAACGGCTGGCATTCCTTCCCGCTCGCCTGGTCGATCCGCGGGTGGATGGACCGGCTCGTCGGCGGGGTCGGGCTGCGCCGCGGCCGCCGCGACCCGCACCGCCTCTTCGTCGGCGAGGCGCTGGACTTCTGGCGGGTGGAGGAGATCGTGCCGGGCGAGCTGCTGCGGCTGCGCGCCGAGATGAAGATGCCCGGAAGGGCCTGGCTGGAGATGCGGGTCGCGCTCGATCCGCACGGCCGCACGGTGTACGAGCAGCGCGCCGTCTTCCTGCCGCGCGGCCTGGCGGGGCACCTGTACTGGCTGGCCGTGGCTCCCTTCCACGCGGTCGTCTTCGGCGGGATGGCGCGCAACATCGCCCGCTCCGCGCAGAAGGAGCCGGCCCTGGAGATGGTCAGCGGCTGAGCAGCGCCTTCGCCAGGGGCCGGGTCAGGGCCTGGACCTGGTCGGCGACGATGCCGAAGAAGTCGTCCGGGCGTCCCCACGGGTCGGCCAGGTCGTCCTCGCCACGGACCTCGTCGCGGGCCTTGTCGACCAGGTCGACCAGGGCCACTCCCCGCTCGTAGACATCCCCGGTCGACGACAGTTGCGCGGTCACCGCCGGCAGGAGGCGGGCGAACTGCCCCCACACGAAGGTCCGCCCGGCGGCGTCCGGTCGCAGCGACACCACGAAGTCGACCTGCTCGGCGGTCGCGGTCAGCACCAGATCGGAGGCGTCGACGTGCTCGGCCAGGAGCTTGCGGGCGCGGAAGCCGGTCGTGTCCCCGCCGCGGGCGACGACCTGCCGCGCGGCCTGCGGGTCCATCGGGTGCCCCGCGTGCCAGCCGCCGGTGCCCGCGCCGTGGACGTAGACCAGGTCCGGGTCCGCGCCGAGGGCCGCGAGGTCGGCGACGAGCAGCCGCTCGGCCATCGGCGACCGGCAGATGTTGCCCATGCAGACGCACAGGACGCTGAACGGCGCCATGCTCATCCCGGCGTCAGTCCAGACCGATCAGGCTCGGCACGACCTCACGCAGCTTCTCGACGGGGATCGCGCCGGCCCGCAGCACCCGGTGCTCGCTGTTGGTCACCGAGATGATCGTGCTGGCGACCGGCTCGGGGCACGGGCCGCCCTCCAGGTAGACGCTCACCGCATAGCCCAGCTGGTCGCGGGCCTCGGTCGCGGTCTCCGCCGCCGGCTGGCCCAGCTTGTTGGCCGACGACACCGCCATCGGGCCGGTCTCGCGCAGCACCTCGAGGGCGATCGGGTGCAGCGGCATGCGCACCGCGACCGTGCCGTCGCCGCCGCCGAGGTCCCACTGCAGGCTCGGCGCGTGCTCGACCACGATCGTCAGCGCGCCCGGCCAGAACGCGTCGACGAGGTCCCGCGCCGCCTGCGGCAGCCCGAAGACCAGGCCGTCGAGGGTGTGCCGGGACCCGACGAGCACCGGCACCGGCGCGGTGCTGCCCTTGGCATTGTTGAGCGCGGTGACCGACCAGGTCTTGAAGGCGTCGGCGCCGATGCCGTAGACCGTGTCGGTCGGCAGGACGACGAGATCGCCCCGGCCCACCGCCTCGATCGCGGCGGCGATTCCGCGCTCGCGCTCGGCAAGCTGGCTGCAGTCGTAGAGCATCACGCGGCTAGTCTGCCACCCGCGTGGCGGTGACTTCTCCTGGCGGTGACGAATCGCGGGCGCCCGGCCAGATCCCGGTGGTCGGTCACGTCGTCGAAGTGCCCCGTCGCCCGCAGCAGCGCCGGCAGCGACTCGCCGTGGCTGTCGTCGTGCTCGATCCCCAGCCGGCCGCCGGGGCGCAGCAGGCCGGCGGCGCGGGCGACGAGTCCGGGCATGAGCGCGAGACCGTCCTCGCCGGCGAACACGGCGTCATGCGGATCGTGCGCCGCCACCTCGACATCGACGGGCGCGCCCTCCGGGACATAGGGCGGGTTGCTCACCACCAGGTCGACCGTCCCGTCGAGGTCGCGCAGTGTCGCCGGGTCGGTCACGTCGCCCTCGACCACCCGCACCCCGGGCGCCAGCGCCGCGACGTTGCGCCGCAGCCAGACCAGGGCCGCCCGGCTCTTCTCCACGCAGTACACCTCGGCGTCCTGCGTCTCGAGGGCGATCGCGATGGCGCCCGATCCGCCGCACAGGTCCACGATCCGGTTGGCCTTCTCCTGCCCCGCCCACTCCACGAGCAGCTCCGTCTCGAACCGTGGGACGAAGACTCCCGGGCCGACCGCGATCTCGTGCCCGTGGAACGGGGCGGTGCCGGTCAGGTGCTGCAGCGGGATCCGCTCGGCCCGCCTCTTGATCAACTCGTCGATCCCGGCTGCCTGCGCGGCGTCCGGCGGCGGCGCCGTCAGCAGGCGCGACCTGGGGATCCCCAGCACGTGCGCGGCGATCAGCTCCGCGTCGACCCGCGGCGAGGCCACCCCCGCACCACGCAGCACGGCGGTCGCGGATGTGATCACCACGGAAAGCGTGGGCAACAGGGGTCCGGGCATGTCATCTTCGGTGCTGTGCACCCCATAATCATGGGGCGCGCGGAAGGAGGGTCCGATGGCGGTGGCAGACCGCACGTCGGAGCTGTCCCGCGCCCGGCGGATGATTTTCGACGACCGCCTCGGTGAGGCGATGACGGTCATCGACCGCGTCCTCGACGGCGACCAGTCACCGCACGACCGCGTAGAGGCGCTCACCCTGCGGCTCATCGCGCTGATCAACATGGGCCGCGCCGACGACTATCCCGGCGCCCTCGACACCGGTCTCGCCGCCGCCCGTCAGGTCCAGAACCCCGCGCAGTACGGGGAGCTGCAGGCCCTCGCCGCGATCGTCGCCCTGCGGGCCGGCTCCCTGGACCGCTGCGTGCGCGCCCTCGTGCACGGCTCCCGCGCCCTCGGCGCCGTCGAGCTCACCGACGAGGCCACCGCCTGGGCGTGGCACAACCTGGCGATGGCGTATTCGTACACCGGCTTCCACGAGCACGCGAACGCGGCGATGGAGAAGGCCCGCGAGGTCGCCGCCGAGGTCGGGGTCGCCACGGCCAACACCGACTTCGCCACCCCGCAGATCCGCCTCCTGCACGCCGTGGAGCTCGACCACCGCGGCGACAGCGAGGGCTGCCGGCGCATCCTCCGCGACGTCGTCATGGACCTCGAGCGCAAGCACAAGGACAACGACCTCGACCGGCTGCGCCCCATCGCCCGCGGCGCGCTCGGCTACGCGGTCCTGCGCCTGGGCACCCTCGGCATCCAGGACCTCGTCACCGACGTCGACCCGTGGCCGCTGCTGGAGTCCGCCGGAATGTCCACCCGCGCCCGCGACCTGCGCACCCTCGGCGCCGTGTGCAAGGCGATCGCCGAGCGCCGCCCGATCGAGGCCGTCGCCCGCCTGGAGACCGCCCACGTCAGCGACGACTCCCTGGGCGCCGCCGAGCAGCACCGCCTGCGCGCGCTGGCCCATCTCGGCACCGGCGACTACCGCGCCGCGTATCACGCCGACCGCGCCGCCTTCCACGTCGCCAACATCCAGCCCGACCGGCTCCGCGACCTCTTCGTCGAGGGCGTCGCCGCGCTCCTGGACCACGAGGACCTGGTCCGCCGCGTCGACTTCCACCGCGGCGAGGCCCAGACCGACCCCCTGACCGGGCTGCCCAACCGCCGGTACCTGGAGGAGCACGTCAAGAAGCTCGTGGCCGCCGGCGGCCACGCCGTCCTGGGCGTCTGCGACCTGGACGGCTTCAAACAGGTCAACACCCGCCACGGCCACCTCTCCGGCGACCTCGTCCTCCAGCGCGTCGCCGGCGTGCTCAACCGCGTCATGCGCAAGGGCGACTTCGTGGCGCGGTACGGCGGCGACGAGTTCGTGGTCGTCCTGCCCACCACGTCGGCGGCCGAGGCCCGCGAGATCCAGCGCCGCATCGTCGCCGCCATCGCCGCCGAGGACTGGCACTCCCTGGTGCCCGGCACGCCGGTGGGGGTGACGATCGGCTGGGCCGGCCTGTCGGGCGAGGACTTCGAGTCGGTCGCCGAGGCGTTCGAGGCCGCCGACCACGCCATGCTCCGCGCGAAAACCCCCCGCCCGCGCGCCGCATCCTGAGCGATCAGGGGCCACTGCGCCGCGTGCCGCCGAGAGCGGGTGTCATGTCATTGTTGCTTGACCGACATTTCGGATTTGCGCCGCCGGAGAAGGGGGCAGAGGTTCCCCATGATCCGGAAGAGTTCTCGTCGCCCTGGCGACACAAGGTCTTCCGGATCACGAGAAGGGCGGCACCCGCCGCTTGCGGTGGGGCGGAAATACGGCGCGGAAGCTCAGCGGGTGGCGTGCAGGATGCGGGCGTTGTCCTCGCGGATCCGGGCGCGCTCCTGGTCGGCGCACACCGCGGCCCACGCGTTGGCCTTCGCGGTGGGGACGCGGTCGGCGCCCAGCATCGACAGGCCGACCTTGTAGATGAGGTCGGCAGCGGTGCCGACCACTACGCGCGGGGCTGCGGACAGGTCGACAGGCGTCGATGACATAGCGTCCCTCCGGAGGCTCTGGTGGCAGCGGTGATCACGATCGGTAAGGTCGTTCGGGTCGAAACGCTACCTGAACCCAGCGTGCCGCTGCACCGTTTCCGCTATGTGACGTCTGCGTTAGACCCGCATCACCCTCGGCTGAGCTGGTCGTCACCCGCGAGCCGGGCCTTGCGGTCGGCGTCTGCCAGGGCGTCCAGGACGCTGTCGAGGTCGCCGGCCATGGCCAGGTCCAGGTTGTACGCCGTGTAACCGATCCGGTGGTCGGAGATGCGGTTCTGCGGATAGTTGTACGTCCGGATCCGCTCGGAGCGGTCGACGGTGCGCACCTGGGAGCGGCGGGCGTCGCCGGCGGCCGCGGCGGCCTGCTCCTCGGCGAGGGCGGCCAGCTTGACCTTGAGCATGCGCATCGCGCGGTCCTTGTTCTGCAGCTGGGAGCGCTCGTTCTGGCAGGAGACGACGATGCCCGTCGGCAGGTGGGTGATGCGGACCGCCGAGTCGGTGGTGTTGACGCTCTGACCGCCCGGGCCGGAGGAGCGGAACACGTCGATGCGCAGGTCGCCGGCGTCGACCTCGATCTCGCCCGCCTCCTCGATCTCGGGGGTCACGAGGACACCGGCGGCGCTGGTGTGGATGCGGCCCTGGGACTCGGTGGCCGGCACGCGCTGGACCCGGTGGACGCCGCCCTCCCATTTGAGCCTCGACCAGACGCCGTTGCCGGCGTCGGGGATGCCGCGGGTCTTGATCGACACGGCGACGTCCTTGAAGCCGCCGAGGTCGGACTCCTGGGAGTCGAGCAGCTCGGTCTGCCAGCCGTGGCGCTCGGCGTACCGCATGTACATCCGCAGCAGGTCGCCGGCGAACAGCGCGGACTCCTCGCCGCCCTCCCCCGCCTTGACCTCGAGGATGACGTCCTTGGCGTCGTTGGGGTCGCGCGGGGCGAGCAGCTCGGCGAGGCGCTCCTCGATGTGCGGGATGCGCGCCTCGAGCTCGTCGGCCTCACCGCCGAACGCCGGGTCCTCCGCGGCCAGCTCGCGGGCGGCCGTGAGGTCCTCGCGGGCCGCGTCGAGCTCGCCGGAGGTCTTCGCGATCGGCGACAGCTCGGCGAAGCGCCGGCCGGTCTTGCGGGCCAGGGCCTGGTCGGCGTGGATGCTCGGGTCGGCGAGCTTCTGCTCGAGCTCCTGATACTCGGCGAGGAGCGCCTGCAGTCGCTGTCCGGAGGAGGTGTCGGTGCTCATGTCTCGCGCGCCCCAAACGAAGAACCGGAAAGGAGAAGTAGCCAAGGACGAAGTCGGCGCCCGCACCGAACCCCGGGGAAACGGGGCGGTGCGGGCGCCGGACGTGCAGCTACTTGCCGCTCTCGGCCTTCTTGGCGGCGGCCTTCGCGTACTTCTGCTGGAACTTCGCGACCCGGCCGGCCGTGTCGAGCACGCGCTGCTTGCCCGTGTAGAACGGGTGGCAGACGGAGCACGTCTCCACATGGATCGCGCCGCCCTTGGCGGTGCTGCGGGTGGTGAACGCGTTTCCGCAGGAACAGGTGACCTCGGTGGTCGCATACTGCGGGTGGATGTCCGGCTTCATGGCCGCGGTCCTTTCGTCGGTGGTCGCCGGGTCGCCATATGGCGTGAACCGGAACCTGGTCTGGCCGTCGGTCAAGTCTGCCATGAGCGGGTCATGACACCTCAACCGGTGTCTGTAACGCCACCCACCCCGCCCGCATTCCCGCCCCGTTAACCCGTCGCGACCGTTGGCGGGCCCACCTACGCTGGCCCGTGCTATGGACCTCCACGACGCACTTCACATCGACGCACTGTGCGACCCGGCGCTGCTGGCCGAGATGGCCGGCGGCGGCTTCGTGCGCACCCAGCGCCACCCCACGCTGCCCCTGCTGATCCACAACTACACCGAAAAGGCGCAGTACGACAACGTCTGGAACGCGGCGACGCTCGCGTGCCGGGGCCTCGTCGTGCACGCCGAGACGGGCCAGGTCCTCGCGCGGCCGTTCACGAAGTTCTTCAACCACGGCCAGCCGGGCGTGCCGGAGATGGACTTCGACGGTCCGGTCCGCGTCACCGACAAGGCCGACGGTTCGCTCGGCATCATGTACCCGACCCGGGACGGCTGGGCGTTCGCGACCCGCGGCTCGTTCGACTCGGAGCAGGCGCGGCACGCGACGGCGCTGTTCCGTGCGCGGTACGCCGGCAGCTTCACGCCGCCCGAAGGTCTCACGGTGCTGGTGGAGATCATCTACCCGTCGAACCGGATCGTGCTCGACTACGGCGGCCTCGACGACCTCGTGCTCCTCGGCGCGGTCGACATCGTCACCGGGCGCAGCCACGGCCCGGACGCGGTGCCGGGGTGGCCGGGCCCGGTCGTGGACACCTTCGCCCACGCGACGCTCGCCGACGCGCTCGCCGCGCCGCCCCGCGACAACCGCGAGGGCATGGTCGTGCACTTCACCGGCCCCGACACCCGGCTGAAGATCAAGTATGCGGAGTACGTGCGGCTGCACCGGATCGTGACCGGGCTCAACGCCCGCGTCGTGTGGGAGGCGGCCGGGGACGGCACCCTCGACGTGCTGCTGGAGCCCCTGCCCGACGAGTTCCACGCGTGGGCGACGAAGATCGCCACCGGGCTGCGCGAGGAGGCGGCCGCGCTCGCCGCCGACGTCGAGGCCGCGTACGAGGCGACGGTCGCCGCCCTGCCGGAGGGCTGGGGGCGCAAGGAGTTCGCGATCGCCGTCGCGAAGCACCCGGCGCGCAGCTGCCTGTTCCTGCGGCTGGACGACAAGGACTACCGGGGTCTGCTGTGGCAGCGGATCCGGCCCAAGGTGACGGAGGAGAGCTGATGGCGTCGCTGACGATCACCCGGGGCCTGCCCGCCTCGGGCAAGACCACCTGGGCGCGCGGCCAGGCGGGCCTTGTCCGTGTCAACCGCGACGACCTGCGCGCGATGATGCACGGCGGGCGGATCGACGACGACGCGCGGCGCGGGCGTGCCGAGAAGGAGGTCACGCAGGCACACCACGCGGCGATCGACGCGCTGCTGCTCGGCGGGGCCCATGTCGTCTGCGACGACACCAACCTGCGCGGCCGGGTCGTGCGCGAGCTGGCGGAGCTGGCCGCGAAGCACGGCGCGGCGTTCACGGTGCGCGACTTCACCGAGGTCCCGGTCGACGAGTGCGTCCGGCGCGACGCGCTGCGCGAGGGGCCGGGCCACGTCGGCGAGGACGTCATCCGCTCGATGCACCAGCGGTACCTGGCGGGCCGCGTCCTGCCGCTGCCGCTGCCCGTGCTCGACGCCGCGGGTGTCACGTACGAGCCACCGCCGGACGCGCCGCGGGTGGTCCTGGTCGACATCGACGGCACGGTCGCCCTGATCAACGACCGCAGCCCGTACGACGTCAGCCGGGTCCGCTTCGACCTGCCCAACGCGCCGGTGATCGCGGCGGTCCGGGCGATGCACGCGGCAGGGCACGAGATCGTGTTCTGCTCCGGTCGCACCGACGACTGCCGCGACGACACGGCGGCGTGGCTGCGGGAGCACGTGGGCGTGCCCTACGCGGGCCTGTTCATGCGCGTCACCGGCGACCAGCGTCGCGACAGCATCGTGAAGCAGGAGATCTTCGACAAGGAGATCCGCAGCCGCTACCACGTGGTGGGCGTCTTCGACGACCGCCAGCAGGTGGTGCGGATGTGGCGGGCCCTCGGCCTGACCGTCTTCCAGGTCGCGGAAGGAAACTTCTAGCTCAGCGCTTCCGGCCTGTGGACGGCCTCGCGGCCGGTCCTGTCGCTCTTGACGACGAACTGCGGCTCGTCCTCGGAGGCTGCGACGGTACGGCCGGCCGCCTCGGTCCGACCGGTGACCTTGCGTATCACGGTGCCGTTGACCGTCTTGCCGTGCGAGCGCCAGCGGATCTTGTCTCCACGTCTCATATGGGACCGGATACCCGGAAGCCCCCGTAGGACACGTCCTACGGGGGCTTCCGCGGTTCGCTACTCGCCCGGCGTGGTCTGGGCGATCTGCATGAGGAACTCGACGTTGGTCCGGGTCTTCTTCAGCCGGTCCAGCAGCAGGTTGAGCGCCTCCTGCGAGTCGAGCGCGTGCAGCACCTTGCGCAGCTTGATGACGATCGCGAGCTCGTCGGGCGCCAGCAGGATCTCTTCCTTACGGGTGCCGGACGGGTCGATGTCGATCGCCGGGAAGATGCGCCGGTCGGCGATCTTCCGGTCGAGCTTGAGCTCGGCGTTGCCGGTGCCCTTGAACTCCTCGAAGATGACCGTGTCACCGGTGGAGCCGGTCTCGACCAGCGCCGTGGCGATGATCGTCAGCGAGCCGCCGTTCTCGATGTTGCGGGCCGCGCCGAGGAACCGCTTCGGCGGGTAGAGCGCCGTCGAGTCGATACCACCGGACAGGATGCGGCCCGACGCCGGCGACGCGTTGTTGTACGCGCGGCCGAGCCGGGTGATCGAGTCGAGCAGCACGACGACGTCGTGGCCCAGCTCGACGAGCCGCTTGGCCCGCTCGATCGACAGCTCGGCGACCGTGGCGTGGTCCGTCGGCGGGCGGTCGAAGGTGGAGGCGATGACCTCACCCTTCACCGACCGCTGCATGTCGGTGACCTCTTCGGGCCGCTCGTCGACCAGGACCACCATCAGGTGGCACTCGGGGTTGTTGCGGGTGATCGCGTTGGCGATCGACTGCAGCACCATCGTCTTGCCGGCCTTCGGCGGCGACACGATGAGCGCCCGCTGACCCTTGCCGATCGGCATGACGAGGTCGATGACGCGGGTGGTGAGGATGTGCGGCTCGGTCTCCAGCCGCAGGCGGTCCTGCGGGTAGAGCGGGGTCAGCTTGTAGAACTCGGGGCGGCGCTTGGCCTCCTCCGGGTCCATGCCGTTGACCGTGTCGAGGCGCACGAGCGGGTTGTACTTGTCCCGCCGCTGCTCACCGTCGCGCGGCTGGCGCACGGCACCGGTCACGGCGTCACCGCGGCGCAGACCGTAGCGCTTGACCTGCGACATCGCGACATACACGTCGTTGGAGCCCGACAGGTAGCCGGTGGTCCGCACGAACGCGTAGTTGTCGAGCACGTCGAGGATGCCGGCGACCGGCACGAGGACGTCGTCGTCGCTGACCTGCGGCTCGTTGCCACCGCGGGCGCTCGCGGCGCCGGTCGGCTGCAGCTGCTCGCCGTCGCGGTCGCGACCCCGGCGGCGGTCCCGGAAGCGGCTGCGCCGCCCGCGGCGGCCCGTGCCGTCGTCGTCGCCGTCGTCGTCGGCGTTGAAGGTGCCGCGCTGGTTGCGGTCGCCGGCCGCGCGGTCGCCGCCGCTGCTGCGGTCAGCGCCGATGTTGCGGTCGCCGCGCTCCGAGGTCCGCTCGCCGGCGCGCTCGGCCCGGTCGTTGCGGTCGGTCCGATCGGTGCGCTCGGCCCTGTCCGTGCGCTCGGCCCGGTCGGTGCGCTCAGCGCGCTCGGTGCGCTCGGCCCGATCGCCACGGTCGGTGCGCTCGGCCCGCTCCGGACGCTCGGCCCGCTCGGTGCGCTCCGGACGCTCGGCCCGCTCAACGCGGTCGGTGGTGCGCTCGGCCCGGTCGACGGTGGTCCGCTCCGCCCGGTCGGCGGTGGTGCGCTCGGCCCGGTCGACGGTGGTCCGCTCCGCCCGGGTGCCGCGGGTGCGGGCCGGACGCTCGGTGGCCTCCGCGGCCGGCTCGGCGGGCGCCTGCTCGGTGACGGGCGCGGCGGCGGGAGCCTCGGCGGCGGCCGCACGCGGCTCCGGCGGCCCTGCGGCCCGGGTGGCCCGGCGCGGGGCCCGGGTGACGACGGCGGGCGCCTCGGCCGCGCCCTGCGTGGCGGACGGCCAGTCCTGCTCCGACGGCTCGGCGGCGCGCGCCTCGGCGCGGGCGGCGCGCGTGGAGGCGGTCTTGGCGGCGGGAGCGGCCTCGGCGGCCGGCCGGGAGTCGCCGGCCTGACGCTCCTGGATCGCCGTCACCAGCTCGCCCTTGCGCATCCGCGCGGTGCCGGAGATGCCCAACGAGGCGGCCAGGCTCTGCAGCTCAGGCAGCAGCATGCCGGACAGCCCGGTGCCTGAGCGGCGCCGACGCGTCGCCCCGGTCTCGGTGCCGTCGGTCTCGACCGCCGCGCGGTCGCTCGAGACATCCGACGTGACGTCGGTGGTGTCGCTCAATGGATTCCTTCCCTCGTTAGGCCGGGATGCCCGGAGACGAGACACGGTGGCCGGGCGGCCCGGGGGCTCCCGCCTCGCTGCCTTGCAGCGGCGGTGCGGAAGGTGTTGCAGCACTGTGCGGTGAGCCGGACGCCACCATCTGCGGCCTGGCCCAGCCGTGCGCACGCGACCACAGGAGACGCGGGTTGGCGGCCGGGCGTGCGTAAGGGGTGCCACGGAAATCGGAGCACGCCGCCCCGCATGAGATCGCCGCACGGAGCGGCTGCTGTAGGACTAGAGAGTAATCAACTCGCCTAGCCAGCGGCAACAGGGTCCCGATCGGCGTGTTCCAGCGTACCCCACACCAGGTCAACCCCGACGAGCGCACCCACCAGATCGACATCGAGCGGCAGCACCCGCCAGCCGGGCAGCGGTGACGGCGCCCATCCGCCGGTCGCCAGCGCCAGGACGCTCGGTCCCGCGCCGGAGATGACGGCGCTGACGCCCTCGCTCCGCAGCGCCGCGACCAGGTCGGCGCTACCGGGCATGGACGCCGCCCGATACCCCTGGTGCAGCCGGTCCTCGGTGGCCGCGAACAGGTGCGACGGATCGACGGTGATCGCATGCACGAGCAGCGCGGCGCGGCCCGCGTTCAGGGCGGCGTCGGCGTGCGGCACGGTCGCCGGCAGGGCGGCCCGGGCCACATGGGTCAGTCCGCGCTCCTCCGGCACGAAGACGAAGGGGCGGACCGCCGCGGCCGGCTCCACCCGCACCGCGGCGGCACCGGCGTCCTCGGTCCACGCGATCGTCATCCCGCCCAGCAGGCACGGCGCCACGTTGTCCGGGTGTCCTTCGAGCTCGGCGGCGACGCGCAGCAGCCCGCCCTCGTCGAGCCGCTCCGCACCGTCGTCGACGAGCGCTCTGGCCAGGGTCACCCCGGCCACGATCGCCGCTGACGACGAGCCCATGCCGCGCGCCTGCGGGATGCGGTTGCGGCAGCGCAGGGCCAGGCCGGCGGGCCGCTCCCCCAGCTCGTCGAACACACGCCGCATGGCCTGCACGACCAGGTGCGTCTCGTCACCCGGCAGATCGCCGGCGCCCTCGCCGACCACCTCGACGGTCACGCCGCCGGTCACACCGCCGCCGGTCACGCGCGCCTCGACCTCGTCGTACAGCGACAGCGCCAGCCCGAGCGCGTCGAAGCCTGGTCCGAGGTTCGCGCTGGTCGCGGGGACGCGGACGGTGACGGGAGTGGGCAGCAGGGCCATGCCGATAATGAGATCACGGCTTCCGGAGCGCGCCCTAGGGTGGGCCGGGTGCCTCCCACATTGTCGATCCTGGTCCGCAACCGCGACTTCCGCCGGCTGTTCTCCGCGGACCTGATCGGGCTCGGCGCCGACTGGTTCGTGCAGATCCCGCTGCTCACCCTGCTGCTGCAGCTGACCGGGTCCGGGCTGTGGGGCGCGCTGATCCTCGCCGCGGACGTCGGCGTGATCGCGCTGCTGCAGCCGTACGCCGGGGTGATCGCCGACCGGGTCGACCGGCGCAGGATCCTCGTCGCCGCCGAGCTGGCCATGGCCGTCGCCACGCTCGCGCTGCTGCTGGTGCGGACGGCGGAGACGGCCTGGCTGGCGGTCGCCGCCATCGCGGTCATCGCGGTGGCGAAGGCGTTCTTCGTGCCGGCCGCGGCGGCGGCGCTGCCCAACGTGGTCGACGCCGAGGACCTGCCCGCGGCGAACGCCCTGTCCGGGTCGGCATGGGGCACGATGCTCGTCGTCGGGGCGTCCCTGGGCGGCATCGCGTCGGCGCTGGTCGGCGCGTACTGGTGCTTCGCCGTCTCCAGCGCGCTGTGCTTCCTCTCCGCGCTCCAGGTCGCGCGGGTACGCCGCCCGTTGCAGGTCCAGCTGGCGGCGGTGAAACCGGAGATCGGCGAGGCGGTGCGGTACATCCGCGGACACCCGAAAGTCGCCTCGCTGGTCACGGTCAAGGCCGCCGTCGGCCTCGGCAACGGCGTCCTGACCACCTTTCCGCTGCTCGCCGCCGCCTACGGGGTCGGTCCGCTGGGCGTGGGACTGCTGTTCGCCGCCCGGGGGCTCGGCGCGCTGATCGGCCCGTTCGTGCTGCGGCGGGTGCTGTCCCACCCCTCGTGGCTGCTGCCCGGGCTCGCCGTGTCGATGTCGGTGTACGGGCTGACCTACCTGGCCGCGAGTACGTCGCCATGGTTTCCGCTGGTCCTGGCCTGTGTCACGCTCGCGCACCTGGCCGCCGGCGGCAACTGGATGATGTCCAACTACGCGCTGCAGGCCGAGGTGCCGGACGCGCTGCGGGGCAGGGTCTTCGCCACCGACGTGATGCTCGCGCTGCTGTCGGTCGCGGTGTCGCAGCTGATCGTCGGCGCGTTCGTCGACCGCGTCGACCCGCGCGTCCTGGTGGCGATCTGCGGCGCCGTGACGCTCGTCTACGCGGCCGGCTGGGCGGCGGTCACCACGAGGCAGCATCGTGCGGTATCGTTGTGATATCACTTCGATAGCTAGGGGATCGTCATGGAAAGACGAGCGTTCCGCGCACCTGGGTTCCTGATCCTGCTCGCCCTGCTCGTGCTGATCGGCGGCGTGGTCGCATTCGTCGCCGGCCAGCCCGAGGACACCGCCGGCGCGCTCGTCGCGGTCACGGTCACCCTTGCCGCGCTGCTCATGACGGGCTTCACGGTGGTCAACCCCAACGAGTCGCGCGTCGTGCAGTTCTTCGGGCGGTACATCGGCACGATCCAGAGCACCGGCTTCCACTGGACGGTTCCGTTCAGCTCGAAGCGCCGGGTGACGCTGCGGGTGCGCAACTTCGAGACGGCCCGCCTGAAGGTCTCCGACGCCGACGGCAACCCCGTGGAGATCGCGGCGGTCGTCGTCTGGCGCGTGGTCGACACGTTCAAGGCGTCGTTCGGCGTCGACGACCACATCTCGTACGTCGCGGTCCAGGCCGAGGCCGCCGTCCGGCACCTGGCGACCAGCTACCCCTATGAGGCCCACGACGACGGCCGCACCAGCCTCCGCGAGGGCACGATCGTCAGCGAGGAGCTCACGGTCGAGCTGAGCGAGCGCGCCGCCCTCGCCGGCGTCGAGGTGCTCGAGTCGCGCATCACCCACCTCGCGTACGCGCCGGAGATCGCCCAGGCCATGCTCGCCCGCCAGCAGGCCAGCGCCATCGTCGGCGCCCGCTTCAAAATCGTCGAGGGCGCGGTCGGCATGGTGCAGAGCGCCCTGGACCGGCTGCGGGAGTTGGAGGTCGTCGAGCTGGACGAGGAGCGCAAGGCCCAGATGGTGGCCAACCTGCTCGTCGTGCTCTGCGGCGACCGCAACGTCCAGCCGGTCGTCAACACCGGCTCGCTCTACAGCTGAGGTCCCCGCTCGTGGCCGAACGCAAGAAGCTGCTCCTGCGCCTCGACCCGCAGGTCTACGACGCTGTGGCCCGCTGGGCGTCCGACGACCTGCGCAGCGTCAACGCGCAGATCGAGTTCGCCCTGCGCCTGGCCCTGCGCCAGGCCGGCCGCAACCCCCGCCCCTCCACCACTCCCACCGACGACGCCGACGTTTCTCATGATCCGGAAGAGTCCGTGTAGTCAGGGGTCAATGCCGGTGAGTTAAGCGTTCAGGGTGATGGATGGGGCTGGATGGTGACTGTGAAGGTTGCTGTCCAGCTTCGTTGTTTGCGGCCGGGTTGTT